>NZ_JBDGKX010000005.1:0-117654 GCF_057656155.1 Azoarcus sp. Soil_N_20
TGCCCGCCGCCTATGAAGCACGTTGCGCGGTGAAGAGGTGCGCATTATAGACAACCAAAAACTTAATGCAAGAAAAAGTAGGTGTTTATTTCTAACCAAACCCAGTTACTCCTGTGGGGCATAGAAGCCAGCCCCTCCAGCGAAATTTTCAAACCGGGTGTACTCGCCGATGAAGGTCATCCGTACAGTGCCGGTCGGACCATTACGATGCTTGCCGATGATAAGTTCCGCCGAGCCCTTGTCGGGAGAGTCCGGGTTATAGACCTCATCGCGATAAATGAACATGATGATGTCGGCGTCCTGCTCGATCGCACCCGACTCACGCAAATCGGACATGACCGGGCGTTTGTTCGGCCGCTGCTCCAAGCTGCGATTGAGCTGGGACAAGGCAATGATGGGTACATGCAACTCCTTGGCCAGGGACTTCACTGAACGCGAGATTTCGGACAGCTCGGAGGCTCGATTATCGCTATCCTTGGTCCCGGTCATCAGTTGCAGGTAGTCGATCACGATTAGACCGAGGCGCCCGCACTGGCGCGACAGACGCCGTGCACGGGCACGCAGGTCGATCGGATTCAGCCCGGGCGTCTCGTCTATATAGAGCGGGGCATCGTAGAGTTTGCCCATTGCCACCGTCAGGCGCTGCCAGTCATCGTCGGTCAGACGCCCGCTGCGGATCTTCTGCATGTCGATTCGCCCAACCGACGCGATGAAACGGGTCGCAAGCTGGGTGCCGGGCATCTCCATCGAGAAGATGGCCACCGGCAGGCGCTGCTCGACCGCGACATGCTCCGCAACGTTGAGGGCAAAGGTCGTCTTGCCCATTGCCGGACGGCCGGCAACGATGAGCATGTCCGACGGCTGCAGTCCAGAGGTCTTGTCGTCAAGGTCGGCAAACCCGGTGGGAACACCGGTGATCTCGGACGGGTTGTCGCGATCGTAGAGCTCCTGGACGCGATCGACGACCTGCTTGAGGATGGGCTGGATCGACTGGAAGCCGCTGGTATGGCGGGCCCCTGCTTCGGCAATCTCGAACACCCTTGCTTCGGCCTCGTCCAGCAGCATCTTCGCGTCCTTGCCGGACGGACTGAGTGCGCTCGCCGCGATCGTGTCGCCCACGGCCACCAGCTTGCGCAAAATCGCCCGCTCGCGAACGATCTCCGCGTAGCGACGGATGTTTGCAGCCGACGGCGTGTTGTTGGCGATCTCCGCCAGATAGGCCAGACCCCCGGCCTGCTCGGCCTCGCCGTTTTTCTCCAGCGACTCGAACACCGTCACCACGTCGGCCGGCTTGCCGAAATCGATCAGTTTGGTGATCTGACGGTAAATTCGCCGGTGATCGTCACGATAGAAATCGGCCTCATTGACCAGATCGGCAATCCGCTCCCACGCGGAGTTATCCAGCAGGATGCCGCCGATCAGCGACTGCTCCGCCTCCAGGGAATGGGGTGGAAGCTTGATCGACGCCATCTGGGGATCCAGCGCATCTTCGGGAAACCTGCGAGCGGATGTCGCCATATCAAACCTGTGAAAGTTCGGAGAACCGGAACCGGCATTCTAAAAAACAAAGGGGCTGCCTAGGCAGCCCCTTTTTCTGCGAAGCGCGGGACGATTATTGCTCGCCCAGCACCGAAACAGTGATGGAGACGACCACGTCGGCGTGCAGTGCAACCTCGAGCTGGGTATCACCGATCTGCTTCAGATGCCCCTGGGGCATGCGGATCGCCGCGCGATCGATCTCGAAGCCCTGGGCAGCAATCGCCTCGGCAACATCGGCATTGCCGACGGAACCGAACAGACGACCGTCCATACCGGCCTTGCGGGTGATCTGAACCATGAGACCGTCGAGCTTGGCACCCAAATCCTGCGCAGCCGTCAGCTTCTCGGACTGCAGGCGCTCGAGTTCAGCGCGACGGGCTTCGAATTCGCCCATGTTGGCCTGCGTGGCACGCTTGGCCAGCCCCTGCGGGATCAGATAGTTACGAGCGTAGCCGTCCTTGACCTTGACCACGTCACCCAGTACGCCGAGCTTGCCGACTTTTTCGAGAAGAATGATTTGCATGTTATCGATCCTCTCTTACAGGTGCAGGTCGGTGTAGGGCATCAGCGCCAGGAAGCGGGCACGCTTGACCGCCACCGACAGCTGGCGCTGGTAACCGGCTTTGGTGCCAGTGATGCGCGCCGGCATGATCTTGGCGTTCTCGGTGATGAAATCCTTGAGGATGTCCACATCCTTGTAATCGACTTCTTCGATCTTCTCCGCGGTGAAGCGGCAGAACTTGCGACGCTTGAACAGACCGCGGTTGCCGCGATCATCCTTCTTCTTGAACTTGGACTTGGGCTTGAAAGCCATATCAATTTCCTTCTACAAATTCGATCTTGTTCAGATGCAGCACCGGGGCACGACTGCGAAGGCTTTTCGCGGCCAGAAAACCCGTTACCGACACATTCACTCCGGGACCCGAACTCGTCAGCACCGCTGCGAGATCTCCCACGGCAACCGCCTGCAACTCCAGCGAAACATCACGATCCAGACCGGCTTCATGCTGCTTCGATTCATGAACCAACAGACAACTTGCCACCGGGACACCTGCCGGCGTACGCCGCAGGGGAAGCAACTCGGCGATCCGCGCCGTGAGACGCAATTCATTGAGCCCCGCTTCGACCACCTCAGGCCGAAGCCGACTCGGCGGACTCCACAGCCTTGACTTCGTCGCCGGCGGCAGCCGGGGTCAGCGAGCGCGACTTCTCTTCCTTCATCATCGGCGACGGCGTGGTGACCGCCTTCTTCGTCTTGATGGTCAGATGACGCAGCACGGCGTCGTTGAACTTGAAGGAATGCTCGAGTTCGGACAGGGTCTCGCCGTCGCACTCGATGTTCATGAGCACGTAGTGGGCCTTGTGAACCTTCTGGATCGGGTAGGCCATCTGGCGGCGCCCCCAGTCTTCGAGACGGTGGATCTGGCCGCTGCGGGCAGTGACGATCGACTTGTAACGGTCGATCATCGCCGGGACCTGTTCGGACTGGTCCGGGTGGACGATGAATACGATTTCGTAGTGTCGCATGCAGACTCCTTACGGTTGTTGAAGTTCAGCCCCCCGGCATGCGAAACCGGTGGAGCAAGGGTGAGCCGGGCATAATAGCAAGAATTGCTGGAAAAACAAAGCCGGCCAGCACCCCCATCGAACGCCCGACCTGCGCACCACTCAAGACTGCTTACACTCTGTCCGCCAGCCCATCTCGTGCCGTGACCTAGTATCCGGGCATCAGGATCATCCGCTGGATCTACGAAAACCCGATGGAGGCAGAACCATGAACACGACACATACCCGCACCCTGTTCGCGGCACTACTATGCTGCGGCCTGCTCGCAGTCGGGGGCACCGCCGAAGCCCGGGGCGGCGACGACTGGGACGATCGCGGCCGCGGCTGGAAGTCGCACAAGCACGACCACAAGCATCATCATCGCCACCAGTATCGGGACTACCGCGACAGCCGGACTGTCATCCGCGAACGCGTGGTGATCAGGGAGGCGCCGCGCCGCTACCGCGAAGTCCATGAGTATCACTATACGCAGCCCTACCCGGCCTACCGTTACAGCCGGTCGCCGGCGGTGGTCATCGGCATCGATATCCCGCCGCTGATCATTCCGCTGCGCTGAAATGGCGTGAACCGGCTGCGTCCGATCAACGCGGCCGGCTCTCCCATATTTTCTGCAGACGCTTCACCGACACAGGCATCGGGGTCTTGAGCTCCTGCGCAAACAATCCGACCCGCAACTCTTCAAGCATCCAGCGAAACGCTTCCAGCTGTGCATCCACGACCCCGGCCCGGCGCTTGGCGATGAGTTCGCGCTGCCAGGCCTGCGCAAGCCCTTGCCACTCCTTCATCGACTGCGCATCACGTGCCGGATTGTTACGGATTTTGTCGAGACGGATCGAAGCGGCCTTGAGATAGCGCGGAAACTGGGCCAGATGCTCCCACGGAAAGGCCACCAGGAAGTCCTTCGGCAACAGCGCCGCGATCTGCTCCTGCAGATCGGCGACCACGTCCGGGAAGGCCTTCATCCCGAGCAGCCGCTTGTGGAGCGCAGCGTGTTCGGTCAGCAATTGAACCGCCAGGCGCATAAACTCCTGTGCCACCAGCGTGACCCGGGTCTTGGCCTCGGTGCACCGCCGTTCGAAGGCCTCCTTGTCGGCCGGCAGAGGATCGAGCAGGCAACAGCGGCTCAGGGTGGCCTCGACCAGCCGTTCCTTGAGTTCGGCCTCGGTGCCGAAGCCAAGGTAGAGAAGCGCCAGTTCGCGCACACCGGGCAGGCGTTCGATGGCGCGCACCTGATCCTTCAGGCTCAACGCGAACAGCCGTGCCAACCCCCTCCGATGCACCCGCGCCGCTTCTTCCGGTGTGTCGTAGGGACGTAGCGACACGCTGTCACCGTCGTCGTGCAGCGCGGGAAAACCGACCACCTCCCGTCCCGCGACGCTGATCTCGAGCAACTCGGGCAAGGCGCCGAAGCTCCATCCGGTCAGTCCGGACAGCGCCGATGCGGGGGCGCTGGCAACCTCTCGCCCGACGGCGGAAACATCGCCACGCCGCGAAGGGGGCGCTGCATTGCGGCGCTGCGGTCCGGCTGCATCCGCTGGTCGCCCATCAGACGGGCGGGACATCGCTACGCCTGCGGCATCCAACGCCCCCGCAAGCGCGCCCCCTATTTTCGCTGCACTGAAGCGCGCTGCAACCTGGTCACGAAAGCGCGTACGCAATTCGGCGAGGTTGCGCGATTGCCCCATCACCCGTCCATGCTCGTCCACCACCCGAAAGTTCATGAAACAGTGCGGTTTCAGGTTCTCCGGGCGGAAGCTCTCGAGCGGCAACTTGAGCTGCACCCGATCTTCGACAAAGCCTTGCAGTGCTTTGAGCAGCGGCGCATCGGTATCGAATGCTCCGGCGTCGACGGCGGTCATGAAGGCCGCGGCGCTGTCCGCCACCGGTTGCAGGCGATGGCGGTGCTTCTGCGGCACGGTCTTGAGCAGCGCGGCCAGCTTCTCTTCCAGCAAACCCGGCACCAGCCATTCGCAGCGGCTGGCCGGGATCTGGTTGAGCATCGCCAGCGGCACGGTCAGGGTCACCCCGTCGTCGGCCTCACCGGGCTGATGCAGATAGGTCAGCGCGAGGCGCTGCCCTAGCACCTCGAACCGGGCCGGAAAGCGTTCCGTGGTGATGCCTTCGGCATCGTGGCGCATCAACTGGTCACGCGACAGGTGAAGCAGCTTGGCGTCGGTCTTCTCCGTCTCTTTGCGCCAGGCCTCGAGACCCGCCAGATCGACCACATCGGACGGAATCCGGCTGTCGTAGAAGGCCTCGATCAGGGTCTCGTCGACCAACACGTCGGGCCGCCGAGACTTGTGCTCGAGGCGCTCGATCTCGGCCACCAGGCGCCGGTTGTGGGTCAGGAAGGGCATGCCGCGCGCCACCGCGTCGCCGATCTCGCCGGCGACCAGCCCTTCACGGATGAAGAGTTCGCGGCACAGCTGCGGATCGGTGTCGCGATAGCCGACGCTGCGCCGCGGATACAGCACCAGGCCGTAGACCGTCCCGCGCTCCCACGCCCGCACCGCGCCCGAGGCCTTCGACCAGTGCGGCTCGAACACCTGGCGTCGCAGCAGGTGGGCACCGACCTCCTCCACCCACTCCGGCTCGATGCGCGCGATGCAGCGCCCGAACAGGCGCGAGGTCTCGACCTGCTCGGCGCACATGATCCACTTGCCCGCCTTCTTCGCCAGCGCCGAGCCCGGATGCGGCCAGAACTTGATTCCGCGTGCGCCGAGGTAGCTGCCCGCCTGCGGACCCGACGCATCCTCGACCTTGCACCCGATGCTGCCCAGCAGGCCGGCGAGCAGGGCCTTGTGGATGGCCTCGTAATTGGCCGGGAGCTGGCTCTCCTTCCAGCCATGCTCGGCGCACAGCGCGTGCAACTGGGTGAACACGTCACGCCACTCGCGCATCCGCATGTACGACAGGAAGTGCTTCTTGCACCACGCCTTCTGCTTGCTCGCCGACTCATGGCGCTGGACCTCGTCCCACGCCTTCCATAGGTGCAGATACCAGAGGAACTCGGAGCGCTGGTCGTGTTCGCCGCCGCGGAACTTCGCATGCGCCTGGTCGGCACTGCCGGCGCTTTCCTGCGGCCGGTCGCGCGGATCCTGCACCGACAGCGCGGCGGCGATCACCAGCACCTCGGCCAGGCTGCCGCGCTCGCGCGCGGCGAGGATCATCCGTCCGATCCGCGGGTCGAGCGGCAGCTTGGCGAGCTCGTGTCCGGTCGGGGTCAGCCGGCGTTCATCGTCATCGGTCACCGCACCGAGCTCGGCGAGCAGCGCATAGCCATCGCCGATCAGGCGCGAACCCGGCGCATCGATGAAGGGAAAATCCTCCACCGCACCCAACTTCAGCGACTTCATGCGCAGGATCACGCCGGCCAGCGACGAGCGCAGAATTTCCGGATCGGTATGGACGGGCCGGGCGTTGAAGTCCTCCTCGTCGTAGAGCCGGAAACACACTCCGTCCATCACCCGGCCACAGCGCCCGGCACGCTGCTGTGCCGACGACTGGGCAATCTTCTCGATCTGCAGTTGTTCGACCTTGGTCCGCGGCGAGTAGCGCTTGAGCCGGGCAAGCCCGGTATCGACCACATAACGGATGCCCGGCACGGTCAGCGAGGTTTCGGCGACGTTGGTCGATAACACCACCCGGCGCCCGCCCGATGACGAGAACACCCGCGCCTGATCCTGCGCCGACTGGCGCGCGAACAAGGGCAGGATCTCGGTGCCGGGCAGATGATGCGCCTTGCGCAGCGCTTCGGCCGCCTCGCGGATCTCGCGCTCGCCGGGGAGGAAGACCAGCACGTCGCCCGGGCCGCTACGCTGGGCCTCGTCGATCGCATCGACGATCGCCTCATACAGGTCGCGGCCCTTGTCCTTGCGCGGCGCGGAACGCTCGCCGGCGCGCGGTACGGGCGCATCGTCGTCCGCCACCGGCCGGTAGCGCATTTCGATCGGATACAAGCGGCCCGACACCTCGATCACCGGTGCCGGCCTCCCCGCCGCATCGGCGAAGTGCTTCGCGAAGCGCTCGGCGTCCAGCGTGGCCGAAGTCACGATGATCTTCAGATCCGGCCGCCGTGGCAGCAGGGTACGCAGGTAGCCGAGCAGGAAATCGATGTTCAGGCTGCGCTCGTGCGCCTCATCGATGATGATGGTGTCGTAGGCGGCAAGCAGCGGATCGGTCTGGGTCTCGGCGAGCAGGATGCCATCGGTCATCAGCTTGATGTGGCTCGAGGCGCTGAGCTTGTCGGTGAACCGGATCTTGTAGCCGACGGCCTGGCCGAGCGGACTGTTGAGCTCCTGGGCGATACGGGTGGCGGTCGCGCGCGCTGCCAGCCGGCGCGGCTGGGTGTGGCCGATGAGGCCGGCCGCGCCGCGCCCCAGGCTGATGCAGATCTTGGGCAGCTGGGTGGTTTTGCCCGAGCCGGTCTCGCCGCAGACGATGATCACCTGATGCGCCACCAGCGCGGCGGCGATCTCGTCGCGCCGACCCGACACCGGCAACTCGGGCGGAAAATCCGGTTGCGGCAGGCTTGCCGTGCGCAGCGCGAGCGCCGCACGCGAGCGTGCGGTCAGCGCGTCCAGTTCCGTCTGCAGCCTGACCCTGCGTTCGTCCCGGGTATGCCGCAGTTCGGCAGCCATCCGCCGCAAGCGCTGCCGGTCGATGCTCATGCAGTCATCGAATGCGGGCAAGCCCGCACTGGTGGCGGGCCGGGTGGAGTGTTCGTTCATTTCGGCTCTTGTTGCGGCGGGAGGCGCTGCCCGACGAGAAGATTCATGAATGCGCGGACCGGCACCGGTCGATCGAACCACCGGAGGACGCCACAGCTGCTTGAGCGGCATTATCCCAGCACTGCGCCCGCCTCGCAGCATCGAACTCACATTGCCTCGGCCCGGTCACCGTGCGACCCGTTCGTACCATACCCGTCACCGGGGCTGTGCGACCCCGCCGCCGGATGAGACAATCCGGACTTCACCTCAGGTGCCACCATCATGCCCTCCCTGCCGATCGCCGCCATCCTGTATTCGCCCACCGACAACATCGAGGCCCTGCTGGTACGCGTGGCACGCACCCTGGCCGAGCGCGGGGTGCAACTCGGCGGGGTGATCCAGCACGACATCGCGACGGCGATCAACGATCCATGCGCAATGGAGCTGGAAGACCTGCATAGCGGCGAGCGCTTTTCGCTATCGCAGGAACTGGGCAGCGGCTCCGAAGCCTGCCGCCTCGATCCGGCCGCGCTGGCCCACGCCTCGGTCGCGGTACGCAGCGCGGTGGAAGGCGGAGCGCAGTTGGTGATGATCAACAAGTTCAGCACCCAGGAGGCCAACGGCGCCGGATTGCGCGACGAAATGGGCTTCACCGTGATGTCCGGCATTCCGCTGCTGACCGCCGTAGGCAGGCGCTTCCTGCCCGAATGGCAGAATTTCACCGGCAACGACGGCGCCCTCCTCGAACCGACCCTCGATGCGGTACTCGGCTGGTGGGACGGACTGGGTCCGGCGCGCTGATGGATTGCCGCCCAGGCTGCGCCGCCTGCTGCATCGCGCCCTCGATCTCGAGCTCGATTCCCGGCATGAGCCGGGGCAAGGCCGCCGGCGTGCGCTGCGTCCAGCTCGACCACGACAATCGCTGCCGCCTGTTCGGCGATCCGCGCCGGCCGCGGGTATGCGGCAGCCTGCAGCCTTCGGCGGAAATGTGCGGGACCAGCCGGGAAGCCGCCATCCAGTGGCTGACCCTTCTCGAGCACCGCACGTCAAGTCCGGTTACCTGAAGTTTTGCCGCACTGCAGCAGCGCGCCGCTATAATCGGCCACCTCATTCAGTTTGCCTGCGCCCAATCCATATGGATATCCAGCTCCTCCTCACCGCGCTCGTCCTTGGCATCGTCGAGGGGCTGACCGAGTTCTTGCCGGTGTCGTCCACCGGCCACCTGATCATCATCGGCGATCTGCTCGGCTACAACGACGACACCAGCAAGGTGTTCAAGATCGTGATCCAGCTCGCCGCCATCCTGGCGGTATGCTGGGATTACCGCGAGCGCCTGATCAAGGTGGCGGTCGGCGTACCCCGCGAACCGGTTGCCCAGCGCTTCGTCGGCATGCTGTTCGTCGCCTTCCTGCCCGCTGCGGTGCTCGGGCTGATGTTCCACTCCACGATCAAGGCCTTGCTGTTCAATCCGCTCACGGTTGCCACCGCGCTGATCGTCGGCGGGCTGATCATCCTCTACGTCGAGAAGCGGGCCTACCATCCGCGGATAAACTCGGTGGACGACATGAGCTGGGGCGATGCTCTCAAGGTCGGCTTCGCCCAGGCGCTGGCGATGATACCCGGCACCTCGCGCTCGGGCGCAACGATCATGGGCGGGCTGATCTTCGGCCTGTCGCGCAAGACCGCCGCCGAATTCTCGTTCTTCCTCGCGATCCCGACCATGTTCGCGGCCACCGCCTATGATCTGTACAAGAATTGGGCACTGCTGCGGCTGGAAGACCTGCCGGTGTTCGCGGTCGGCTTCGTCGCCTCGTTCATCGCCGCGATGTGGGCGGTGAAGAGCTTCATCCGCTTCATTTCCAACCATACCTTCATCGCTTTCGCCTGGTATCGGATCGTGTTCGGCGTGATCGTGCTCGCCACCTGGCAGCTCGGGCTCGTCGCCTGGAGCGAATCCTGAGCGCTTCCAGCTTAGCCGCCGACATCCCGACGGGCTAAACTGGTTGGCCGTCCACACCGCCCCGGTCGAGATGATCATCTATCTGCACGGTTTCCGCTCCGCGCCCGCGTCGATCAAGGCACAGGCGCTCATGACCCACATGGCCGCCCGCGGACTGGCCGATGCGATGTGGTGCGAACAACTGCCGGTGTCGCCGCGCGCTGCGATCATGCTCGTCGAGCGCCAGATCGACGCCGCCCGTGCCGCCGGTCGTACTCCCACCGTGGTCGGCAGCTCGCTCGGCGGCTATTACGCCACTTGGCTCGCCGAACGCCATGGCCTGCGCGCCGTGGTGGTCAACCCGGCGGTGATCGCACCACTGTCGCTCGAGTCCTATGTCGGTCGCCAGACCAACCTGTATACCGGCGAAACGTTCGATTTCACCCCGGCACACATCGATGAATTGCGCGCAATCGAGGTGAAGACCATCACCCACCCCGAGCGCTGCTGGCTGCTGGCCGAAACCGGCGACGAGCTGCTCGATTACCGCCATGCGGTCGACAAGTATGCCGGCGCACGCCAGACCATCCTGCCCGGCGGGGACCACGGCTTTTCGCGCTGGAACGACTATCTCGATGACGTACTCCAGTTCGCGGGCCTGACATGAGCAGCGGTTTCGACGCGGGTCGCTTCAAGGCCATGGAGCGCGCCGGTTTCAATCGCATCGCCGGCCGCTATGCCGAGGGCGCCCACCTGCGCGCGGAGCTCGCCGCCGCTTTGATCAACGCCGCAGCGCTGGCCCCCGGCCAGCATGTGCTCGACCTCGCCAGCGGCCCCGGCCTGCTTGCCCTTGACGCCGCCGGTCGGGTCGGGCCGCACGGCATGGTGCTGGCCACCGACATTGCCGAGGGCATGCTGGCCGAGGGTGCACGTCGCACCGAAGGCAGCGGCGCCGACCTGCTGTTTGCCGCAGCCGACGCCGAGCACCTGTGCCTGCCCGACGCGAGCATCGACCGCGTGCTCGCCGGCCTGGCACTGTTCATGTTTCCGCATCCCGAGCGCGCACTGGCCGAGATCCATCGCGTGCTGGTACCCGGCGGACGATTTGCGCTGTCGGTGTGGGGCGAGCGCGCCGCGGTACCGCTGATTTCGCGCGCCCAGGACTGCATCGCCCGCCTGCTCCCCCCGCCAAGAATCGAGCGCCCCTCGGTATTCCGCTTCGGCGATGCCGACCTGCTCGAAGCCATGCTGGTCGACGCCGGTTTCGGCCAGGTTCACATCACGCCATGCGATTTCAGCTGTTGCTTCGATCGCGCCGCGGACTACTGGCAGGCTTTCCTGGACCTTGCCGGGGGGGCCGCAGAAGCGCTCTCGCGCCTGCCCGAGGCCACCCTCAGCGCGCTGCAGGCCGCAGTCAGTGCCGACCTCGAAGCCCATCCGCGCAGTGACGGCAAGCCAGGCTTCTGCGTGCCGGCCCGCGCCCTGGTGGCAACGGCGATCCGTCCCGACTGAGGGCGCACTTTCCGATGTCACTCCGCACCCCGCCCGGATCCGCCGCCGGCGAGATCCGACGCGGCACCCTCGCTGCGCTGGCCGCCTTTTCGATCTGGGGGCTCGCGCCGCTGTACTTCCGCGCGGTGGGCGGCGTGCCGCCGTTCGAAGTCGTCGCCCACCGCGTGCTCTGGTCGCTGGTGTTTCTCGCCGCATTGATCGCCTTCGTCCCCCGCACCGGCCGTTTCTCTGCCGTCGCCGCGGTGCTGCGCCAGCCCCGGCTGGCTGGCCTGCTCGCCCTCACCGCGATGCTCACCGGCAGCAACTGGCTGGTGTTCGTGTGGTCGATCGACGCCGGGCGACTGATCGAGGCCAGCCTCGGTTACTTCATCAACCCGCTGGTCAGCGTCCTGCTCGGCCGCCTGTTTCTCGGCGAACGACTGCGTCCGCTGCAACAGCTGGCGGTCGGCATCGCGGTCGCGGGTGTCGGCTGGCGCATCTGGCAGGTCGGCACGCTGCCGTGGATCGCGCTCTTCCTGGCCGCCACCTTCGGCCTCTATGGCCTGCTGCGAAAACGCGCGCCGGTCGATGCCGTCGGCGGACTGTTCATCGAGACCCTGGTCACCGCGCCGCTCGCGCTCGGCTGGCTGCTGTGGATGGGTTACCGGGGCGAACTCGGCTTCGGCACTGCGCTGCGGGTCGACCTGCTGCTGCCGCTGGCCGGCGTGCTCACTGCCGTGCCGCTGATGCTGTTCGCCGTGGGTGCCCGGCGCCTGCCGCTGGCGACCTTGGGCTTCCTGCAATACCTCGCCCCGAGCCTGCATTTCCTGATCGCCGTGTTCCTGTTCGGCGAGCCCTTCGACCACACCCAGCTGATCGGCTTCGTGCTGATCTGGAGCGCGCTCGCGGTGTACACCGCAGACATGGTCCGCCATACCGCCGGCCAGCGGGCCGGCCGCTGAAGGTTTAGGGACTGCGGGCCGAATCCAGTAAACTGTGCGGCTTGCTCAATTGCTGGCGGTCGCTGATGTTCGTGCTGTTTGAAGAGGACGGGTCTTTCAAGGCCGGAACGATCCTCGCTGATAACGATGCCTCGCTGCAGGTGGAGAACACCCACGGCAAGCGGGTGAAGATCAAGCGGGCCAACGTGCTGCTCAATTTCCGCGAGCCGGCGCCCGGCGAGCTGCTGAACCGCGCAGAAGCTGCCGCAGGGGAACTCGACACCGAGTTTCTGTGGGAGGTGTGCGCCGACGACGAGTTCGGCTTCGCCGAATTTGCCGCCGACTATTACGGCCACGCCCCGAACCCGGTCGAGGCCGCGGCCGTGTTGCTGCGCCTGCATTCGGCGCCGATCTGGTTCCATCGCAAGGGCAAGGGACGCTTTCGCAAGGCGCCGTCCGAGATCCTGCAGGCCGCGCTCGCCGGGCTGGAAAAAAAGCGCCTGCAGGCGCTGGCCATCGATCACATGCGCGACGAACTGGTCGCCGGCCGCCTGCCGGCCGAGTTCGACGGCATGGTGGCGCAGCTGCTCTATCGCCCCGACCGCAACCGCAACGAGGTCAAGGCGCTGGAAGCGGCCTGCGTCGATACCGGCCTCTCCGCCGCGCGCCTGCTGCTCAGGTGCGGCGCGCTGCCGTCGAGCTACGAATACCATTACAACCGCTTCCTGTTCGAGCAGTTCCCGGACGGCACCGCCTTCCCCGAATTCGATCTGCCACTCATGCCCACCGCGCTACCGCGTGCGGAGGTGGCCGCATTCTCGATCGACGACGCCACCACGACCGAGATCGACGATGCCTTCTCGATCACCCCGCGCACCGGCGGCGGATGGCGGGTGGGCATTCACATTGCCGCACCCACGCTGGGCTTCAGCCGGGGCTCGAAACTCGACGCCATCGCCCGTCAGCGGCTGTCAACGGTGTATATGCCGGGCAACAAGATCACCATGCTGCCCGACGAGGTGGTCGAGGCCTTCACCCTGGCCGCCGGGCGCGACTGTCCGGCGATCTCGCTCTACCTTGACGTCCGTCCCGACCTGACCATCGTGGCCCACGAGAGCCGGGTCGAGATCGTGCCGATCGTGGCCAACCTTCGCCATCACGACCTCGAGCCGGTGTTCAACGAAGACACCCTAACCGATGGCGGCCCCGATTTCCCGTGGAAGCGCGAACTGACACTGCTGTGGGATCTGGCCAACGTGCTCGAGGCCGGGCGCGGCAAGCCCTCGGCCCACAGCAACCAGGTCGATTACAACTTCTACGTGGACTGGCAGCAGGAAACCGGCGACGGCCCCGGCTACATCACCATCGGCCACCGGCTGCGCGGCTCGCCGATGGACAAGCTGGTGGCCGAAATGATGATCCTGGCCAACTCCACCTGGGGCAAACTGCTCGACGATGCCGGCGTCCCCGGCCTGTACCGCGCGCAGGGCGGTGGCAAGGTGCGCATGACCACCGTCGCCGCGCCGCACGAGGGCCTCGGCGTGGACTGCTACGCGTGGTCGAGCTCGCCGCTGCGACGCTATGTGGACATGGTCAACCAGTGGCAGATCATCGCGGTGCTGACTGGCACCGAGCCGGCCTTCGCCCCGAAATCCGCCGATCTGATGGCCGCGCTGCGCGACTTCGAGCTCACCTACGCCGAGTACAGCGAGTTCCAGCGCCGCATGGAGCGCTACTGGTGCCTGCGCTGGCTGCGCCAGGCGAAACCCGAGACGATCGAAGCCCGGGTGTTGCGCGACAACCTCGTTCGTCTGGAGACCATTCCATTGATGTTCAAGGTGAGTTCGCTGCCGCCGCAACTGCCCGGCTCGCGGGTCCGGCTGGTTGTCGAAGGCAGCGACCTGATCGATGTCGAAGTCAGTGCGCGCTACCTCACCACCCTGTCCGAACCCAATCCGGACGAGGAAGAGGAAGCCGAGTACTGAGTTGGATAGAATCCAGCCATGGCCCAAGCCCAGCCCCTGACCGTCGCATCCGTGGCCACCCGCACGCGCACGCCCGCCGCACACGCAGCAGGCCGATTCGTGCTCGCAGGTGCATTCCTGGCATCACTGGTGCTGCACGGCGTGCTGCTCGGGCTCAAGTTCCGCATGCCCGAAGCCCCGCCCGTCCGCGACCGCGGCCTCGAAGTCGTGCTCGTCAATGCACGTCACGCCACCGCGCCGGCCAAGCCCGATGTACTCGCCCAGGCCAACCTGGACGGCGGCGGCACCAGCGAGCAGAAGGTTCGACCCAAGACCCCTCTCCCGCCGCAGGACGCCACCCGCGACGGCACGGCATTGGTCGAGGCCCGGCGGCGCCAGCAACAGCCGAGGGAGCGCCCGCAGCAGAAGGTGCTGACCCGGGACGACAGCCCGGCCACCGTTGCCAACGAACGCCCGCTCGCCGACGATACCAAGGCGACGCCGGTCGCCAGCGGCCTCGATCTGCTCGACAGTGCCGCAGCCATCGCCCGCCTGGAGGCGGAGATCGATCGCAGCCTTTCCGATCTGGCGCAGCGCCCGCGCAAGAAGGTCATCGGGTCGCGGGCAAAAGAATATCGCTTCGCTCAGTATGTCGAGGATTGGCGACTCAAGATCGAGCGGATCGGGGAGCTCAACTACCCCGAGGAGGCCCGCGGCAAGCTCTATGGCAGCCTGCTGCTGTCGGTCACGATCCGGGGAGACGGATCGGTCGAACGGATCGAGATCAGCCGCGGCTCCGGTTATCCTGTCCTTGATGCAGCGGCACGACGCATCGTCGAAATGGGCGCACCGTATGCGCCGTTTCCGCCCGAGATTCGCAAGGACACCGACCTGATCGAGATTACCCGCACCTGGAAGTTCACCAAGCAAGACCAGGTTCGCGCCAACTGAGACCTTAACGAGTTCCCCATGGACCGCTACGCCGTCGTCGGCCATCCGATCGCCCACAGCAGATCACCCTGGATTCACGCCGCCTTTGCCCGTCAGACCGGGCAAGCGCTGAGCTACGAGGCCATCCTGGCGCCGCTCGACGGTTTCACCGCCACCGTACGCGAGTTCCGCTCGGCCGGGGGCCGCGGCATGAACGTGACCGTCCCGTTCAAGCTGGAAGCCTTTGCGCTCGCCGACCGGCGGACCGAACGGGCGCAGGCCGCCGGCGCGGTCAACACCCTGCTGTTCGACGAACACGGCATTCTAGGCGACAACACCGATGGTGCCGGGCTGGTCCGTGACCTCACCGCCAACCTCGCCTGTACACTCCGTGACCGTCGCATCTTGCTGCTCGGCGCCGGCGGCGCCGCCCGTGGCGCGCTGCTACCCCTGCTCCAGGCCGCGCCGCGACGGCTGACCCTTGCCAACCGGACGGCGACCAAGGCGACCGCGCTTGCCGCCGCATTCCGCGGCCACGCAGGCCGGGTCGAGTTGAGCGCCGGAGGCTTCGCCGAGCTGGCCGGCCACCAGTTCGACATCGTGATCAATGCCACGGCCGCCAGCCTCGCCGCCGAAGCGCCGCCGCTGCCGCCTGACCTCTATGCCGCAGGCGCACTTGCCTACGACATGATGTATGGCCGCGGCCAAACGCCGTATCTGGCCACCGCGCGGGCCGATGGCGCCACCCGCCTGGCCGACGGCCTCGGCATGCTGGTAGAGCAGGCCGCCGAGAGCTTCACCCTGTGGCGGGGGGTGCGACCGGACACTGCACCGGTGCTGGCGGCGCTGCGCCATGAGCTCGGCACCCCATGAAGAAGGGACTGCGCTGGCTCGGCCGTGGCCTCCTCGCCGTGGTCGTGCTGGTCCTCGTCTGGCAATTGTGGCTGCTCGCCCATGTAGTGTGGTGGAGCCAGTTCGACCCGGGCAGTACCAGCTTCATGCGCCTGCGCCTGGACGAGTTGCACGAGAAGAACCCGAAGGCCGTGTTGCGTCACCGCTGGGTGCCATATGAACGGATCTCGGTCCACCTCAAGCGCGCCGTGATCGCTGCCGAGGACGATCGTTTCATCGATCACGAGGGTTTCGACTGGGACGGCATCCAGCGTGCGCTGGAGAAGAACGAACGCCGCGGCCGTGCGGTTTCGGGCGGCTCCACCATCAGCCAACAGCTGGCCAAGAATCTGTTCCTGTCGCCGTCGCGCAGTTACCTGCGCAAGGGACAGGAGGCGGTGATCACGGTCATGATCGAAACCCTGTGGAGCAAACGGCGAATTCTCGAGGTCTATCTCAACGTCGTCGAATGGGGCGAAGGGGTCTTCGGCGCCGAAGCCGCTGCACGCCGCTACTACGGCATTTCCGCCGATCGACTGGGCCCCGCCGAAAGCGCCCGGCTCGCGGTCATGCTGCCCAACCCGCGCCGGTATGAACGGAGTTTCGGGCCGCGGCTGGCTGCGCATGCAGAGCGGATCCGCAGCCGCATGGCTTATTCCCAGATTCCCTGATCGGCCGATCGGCGGACGTCGCCTCCTATTTCTCATCCGGTAACGGTTTCGGGGTCGCATGGCCGCCGGCAAGCCCGTAGAATCCGGGTTTCGCCCATCCTCATCCGCCCGCCTGCGCAATGACCCCGGAACAGGAGCTGCACCCCGACGACGTCCAGCAGCACCTGCGCGAGGTGCAGGAGCTGCTCGCGCGTCAGAAGGTGGTGGAAGGCCTCGTTCACCGCCAGGACATGCCGCGTCACGAGCTGGTGGAAAACCTGGTGCACAAGCAGCACGAGGCCGGCCTGCGGGCCAAGCTCGATACCCTGCACCCGGCCGACATCGGTTTCATCCTCGAAGCCCTGCCGCGCGAAGATCGCCTGTACGTCTGGGAGCTGGTCAAGGCCGAGCGCGACGGGGAGATTCTGCTCGAAGTCTCGGATGCGGTGCGCGAATCGCTGATCGAGACGATGGAGCCGCACGAGCTCAAGGCCGCGGCCGAATCGCTCGATGCCGACGAATTAGCCGATCTTGCGCCCGACCTGCCGCCGGAGGTCATCCAGGACGTTTTTCAGTCGCTCGACAGCGAGGGCCGCGAGCAACTGCGTGCGGCCATGTCCTACCCCGAGGATTCGGTCGGCGCACTGATGGATTTCGACATGGTGACGGTGCGCGAGGACATCACCCTCGAAGTGGTGTTGCGCTACCTGCGTCGCTTCGACGACCTGCCCGACCACACCGACAAGCTGTTCGTGATCGACCGCGACGACCACCTGATGGGCATCCTGTCGCTCGAATCGCTGCTGATCAACGATCCGGAGATGGAAGTTGCGGAGGTCATGCGCAAGGAGCCGGTGATCAGCTTCGAGCCCGACGACCCGGCCGACGACGCGGCCCAGGCCTTCGAGCGTTACGACCTGGTCTCGGCCCCGGTGGTCGATCGGCACAAGCGCGTCATCGGCCGCCTGACCGTGGCCGACGTGGTCGATTTCATCCGCGAGGAGTCCGAAGCCGAGATCCTGAGCCACGCCGGTCTGCGCGAAGAGGAA
Source organism: Azoarcus sp. Soil_N_20 (assembly GCF_057656155.1). NCBI lineage: Bacteria > Pseudomonadati > Pseudomonadota > Betaproteobacteria > Rhodocyclales > Zoogloeaceae > Azoarcus > Azoarcus sp. Soil_N_20. The sequence goes on from NZ_JBDGKX010000005.1 coordinate 17,670, forward strand.
GACATCTTCGCCTCGGTATGGGATTCGGTGAAGAACCGCTGGGCCTGGCTGGCGGTGAACCTGGTCACCGCCTTCATCGCCTCGCGCGTGATCGGTGCCTTCGAAGGCTCGATCGAAAAGCTGGTGGCGCTGGCCGCGCTGATGCCGATCGTCGCCGGCATCGGCGGCAACTCCGGCAACCAGACCATCACCATGATCGTGCGTGCGATCGCCATGGGCCAGGTCGAACAGAGTGCGATGAAGCGCCTGCTCAGGAAGGAGCTCGGGGTGGCGCTGTTCAACGGCGTCGTGTGGGGCGGGCTGCTCGGCGTTCTGGCCTGGTGGCTCTATGGCAACGCCGCGCTCGGCGTGGTCATGACCTCGGCCATGACCCTGAACCTGCTGCTCGCCGCCTGCGCCGGCGTGGTGATTCCGATGCTGCGCCAACGCCTGGGCGCGGATCCGGCGATCGGCGGTTCGGTGATGATCACCGCGCTCACCGACTCGGGCGGCTTCTTCATCTTTCTCGGGCTGGCGACGCTGTTCCTGCTGTAAGAGCCAGCACCACGCAGTTGATGCTGATCGTGATCGCGAGCGCCGAGGCCCCCGGCGATTTCGCGCAGAAGCCTACGCGGGCAGGCGATCGTGCCACCAGGCGGTGGAGCGAATGCGCCTCACCATCTCCAATCCCGCACCGAGCCTTACTGCAGACCCGCAAACACGGCACGCGCAGCAGCAATGGTCTCACCAATCTCGGCCTCGCCGTGCGCCGCCGACACGAAGCCCGCCTCGAACGCCGACGGCGCGAAGTAATGGCCCGCATCGAGCATGGCGTGGAAGAAACGGTTGAAGCTCTCGCGGTCGGAGGCCATCACCTCGGCGAACGATGCCGGAACCTGCGCACTGAAATACACCCCGAACATGCCACCGACGGAATCGGCGCTGAAGGGCACGCCAGCCTCACGCGCGGCCGCGCCGAGCCCCTCGACCAGGCGTGCGGTACGCGCTGCCAGGGTGTCGTAGAACCCCGGCTCGCGGGTCAGGCGCAGCGACGCCATGCCTGCGGCCACCGCCACCGGACTGCCGGACAGCGTGCCGGCCTGATACACGGGACCGAGCGGGGCGATTTTCTGCATGATGTCGCGGCGACCACCGAACGCGCCCACCGGCATGCCGCCGCCAATCACCTTGCCCAGCGTGGTCAGATCGGGGGTAATGCCGTACAGGCCCTGCACCCCCTGCGGACCGACCCGGAAGCCGGTCATCACCTCGTCGAAAATCAGCACTGCGCCGTACTGCGTACACAGGCTGCGCAGGCCTTCGAGGAACCCGGACCTGGGCTTGATCAGGTTCATGTTGCCGGCGACCGGCTCGACGATGATCGCGGCGATCTCGTCCCCGCGCGCCTTGAACACCGCCTCGACCTGGTCGAGATCGTTGTAGTCGAGGACGATCGTATGTTTGGCGAAATCCGCCGGCACCCCGCCCGACGACGGGTTGCCGAAGGTCAGCAGGCCCGATCCGGCCTTCACCAGCAGACTGTCGGCATGGCCGTGGTAGCAGCCCTCGAATTTGATGATCGCATCACGCCCGGTAAAGCCGCGCGCCAGCCGGATCGCGCTCATCGTCGCCTCGGTCCCGGAACTCACCAGACGCACCATCTCCACCGACGGCAACAGCGCGCACAGCATTTCGGCCATCTCGACCTCGCTCTCGGTCGGCGCACCGAAGGACAGGCCCTTCAGCGCCGCCTCGCGCACCGCCTCGACGATGGCCGGATGCGCATGTCCGGTGATCGCCGGCCCCCACGACCCGACGTAGTCGATATAGACCTTGCCATCCGCATCCCACACTCGCGCCCCGGCGGCATGGTCGATGAATCGCGGCGTACCGCCCACCGAGCGGAAGGCGCGGACGGGAGAATTGACGCCACCGGGGATGGTGCGCTGGGCGCGCTCGAAGAGCACTTCGTTTCGGCTAGTCATGGCTGGATCGATTTCGGTTGAGCGTGGAAGGTGGATTGTCGCCTGCCGGCCGGCTTCGGGTCCACCCGCACGCGCGCGCAAGCCCGGTCGAAAAGGTAGAAAGAACAGGAGTGAGACCGGCACGAGGCATGCGGCCGCGGCGCGCATGGACTAGGCCGACGACGAAGTGTCCCACAGCACCCGGTAGGCGGCCGCACGCCGGGCCGGATCGGCGGCAGCGAACAGATCGGAAATCACCGCCACCAGGTGCGCACCGGCGGCCACCAGCGAGGCCGCGTTGTCGAGGGTGATGCCCCCGATCGCCGCCACTGGCACCGCCAGCTCGCGGCGCGCGCGTTCGATCAGGGCGAGCGGCGCACGCGCGGCCTGCGGTTTGGTCGGCGACACGAACATCGCTCCGAACGCCACGTAGTCTGCCCCCGCCCGTGCGCCGGCCTCCGCCCGCGACCACTCGTTGTAGCAGGACACCCCGAGAATACGACCCGAGCCGAGCGTTCGCCGCGCCCGCGCCAGATCCCCATCGTCCCGCCCCAGATGGGCCCCCTCGGCGCCGATCTCGAGCGCCAGCGCCAGATCGTCGTTGATCACCAGCGGCACGCCCGCGCGCCGGCATGCCGTCAGCAGGGCCCTCGCCTGCTCCCGGCGCAGCGCCGGCGCTGCAAGCTTGTTGCGATACTGCAGCAGTGCCGGCCGTCCGGCGAGTACCTGCTCGACCAGTCCCAGCAGCCGAACCGTATCCGCTTCGTCCGGAGTGACCGCATAGAGTCCGGATGGCAGCACTCCGGACGACACCGCTTCTGGTCGCTCACTCATTGCCTTCACCCTTGCCGCGTGCCCAGAAGAAACGGTCGGGAATCGCACGCCCCATGCCGGGAAGGTAGGCATGACGCAGGGCCTGCTGGGCAAACTCCTGTGCCTCCCGCACCGCTTCGGGCACCGCCATGCCATGTGCCATTGCCGCCGCCGCCGCCGCCGCGATGGTTGCACCGGCACCGAGATAACGCCCGGGGAGCCGCGTCCAGGCATCGGTCCGGATCACGCCCTGGTCGCCGATCAGCAGGTTGACCACCTGCGGACCATGCTCGCCCCCACCGGTCAGCAGGATGTACTCCACCCCAAGCCCCAGCAGGCGTTCCACCGCTTCCTCCGGCGACAGCCCGGCATCGACGTCGTCGTCCACGTCGAAGCCTGCCAGCCTCATCACCTCATGGCGGCTCGCGACCAGCAGCGTGGTCTGGGGCAGGATCAACTCGGCCAGTGCAGCGACCAGATCATCCTCGGCGCCGCCGTGTTCGATCCCGTTGTACAGCGCAGGCTCGACCACCAGGGGCACATCCGGGTAGTCGGACAGGATCTCGGCTGCGGCCGCAACATTTTCGACGCTGCCGCAGAAGCCGAACTTGAAAGCCTGGACCGGAATATCCTCCAGTACGGTGCGCACCTGGGCGACCAGCATGTCGGGCTCGAGGGCCACACATTCATCGACCCCCCGCGTATCACGAACGACCATCGCCGTCTGTACCGGCAGCGGATGGCATCCCATGCTCGCCAGGGTGAGAATGTCCGACGGCAAGCCGCCGCCTGCCGTAGCGTCTCCGGCTGACAGGCAAAGCACGGCGGGGGGGACATCGGGAATCGCAACAGGCATGGCGGGCTCTGCGCCTGATCTGGCGCGGTGGATGAAATACGGTAAGATTGACGGCATTTTACTGCCATTTCCGCCCCGCCATCTCGATGACCGCGACGCCCTTCAAGACCTATATGTGCCTCATCTGCGGCTTCATCTACGACGAAGCCGCCGGTCTGCCGGAAGAGGGGATCGCGCCGGGCACACGCTGGGAGGATATCCCGCCCAACTGGACCTGTCCCGAGTGCGGGGCGCGTAAAGAAGACTTCGAACTCATCGAGATATGACAAGCGGCGTGTCCGGACACGCCTTTTGGAGTATGCTTGCCGCGAACCGATTTCTGAGCGCAGCCGCATCGGTCCCGGGGCTGCGTCACCGAGGACTCATTGCATGGATCTGACCAGCCTCAAGGTAATGGTCATCGACGACAGCAACACCATCCGTCGCAGCGCCGAGATCTTTCTGAGCCAGGCGGGCTGTCAGGTGCTGCTGGCCGAAGATGGTTTCGACGCGCTCTCAAAGATTGCCGACCATCACCCTGATGTCATTTTTGTCGACATCATGATGCCCCGCCTCGACGGCTATCAAACCTGCGCCCTGATCAAGAAGAATCCGCGCCTGTCGTCGACCCCGGTGATCATGCTTTCGTCCAAGGACGGCCTGTTCGATCGCGCGCGGGGTCGCATGGTCGGATCGGACGAATATCTGACCAAGCCGTTCACCAAGGACAGCCTGATCAAGGCGGTTGCGGCCCATGCGACCAATCGCCCCCGTTGAATCTCTCGATGGAAACTCTCCGACGATGCCGATCAAGAAGATACTTGTAGTCGACGATTCCCCGACCGAGCGCCTGGCGCTATCCGAAGTCCTGACCCGAAACGGCTATCAAGTGGTGACCGCCGAGAGCGGTGAAGAGGCCATCACCCGCAGCCGCTCCGAACTTCCCGATCTGATCCTGATGGATGTGGTGATGCCCGGCATGAATGGCTATCAGGCCACGCGGACGATCTCGCGCGACGAACAGACCCGCAGCATCCCGATCATCATGTGCACGAGCAAGGGGCTGGAGACCGACAAGATCTGGGGAATGCGCCAGGGAGCCTTCGACTACATGGTCAAGCCCGTAGACCACGACGCCCTCATTGCGCGCATCAAGCGCATCGGCTGAACCATGTCCAGACGAGTCAGTCTGCGCGAGTTCCAGGAAAACCTTGCTCACCGTCTGACCGAAGCGCGAACCGGCGAACGTCGGGGACTGCTCGGCGTGCAGGCGGGCGACGAGAACTGGCTGCTCCAGCTTGCCGAGACCGGCGAGATTCTCGTGCCCCCGCCCCTCGCGACCGTGCCGCTCACCCGGGCCTGGTACCGCGGCCTCGCCAATGTTCGCGGCACACTGTACGGCGTCGTTGATTTCTCCGGCTTTCATGACGGCACCCCCATCGTCCCCGCAGGCCATGCCCGGCTGTTGCTGATCGGCGCCCGGCACGGCATCCATAGTGCCTTGCTGGTATCACGCGTACTGGGCCTGCGCAGCGCGGAAGACTTCGAAGCCGATCATGGCCCGCCAGATGCGCGCCCCTGGGTCGGACAGCGCCTGCGGGACATGCAGGACCGCCCCTGGCTCAGACTGGACGTCCCGCAATTGTTGACCAACGGCGTATTTCTCGATGCCGGGGCAGACTGACGCGCCCTGCATTTCATCACTACAGCATTCTCAATTCAGATAGCGGCGGAGCACGGCACATGGCATTCAAGCTCTCCTTGGGCAAGGACAAGGCTGCGGGGCCCGATTCGGCCTCCGACACGACCATCATGGAAGATCACGGTTCTGCGCGAGCGGCTCCGGTCAGATCCGGCTCCCCCGGGGCCGAACGCCCGGTCGCCGAACGGGTACGCAACCTCGGCATCATCTTCGGGGCGATGGTGGTGGTCACGATCGGCCTGCTCGTCTATCAGAACCAGCAAACCGGCAACGCCACGCGCCAGGTCGCCGCGGCGGGGGAGATGCAGACCCTGTCGCAGCAGATCGCCAAGTCGGCACAGCTCGCCCTTCAGGGCAGTGCGCCTGCATTCGCTGAACTGCGTCGCGCCAGCGATCGCTTCGCGGTCATCGCCCAAGCCCTCGACCAGGGCGGCGAACTCGACGGCGCCACGCTTCCGGCCGCGGGGGCCGATGCGCGCGACGAACTCGACGCGGTCAATGGCGTCTGGCGCAACATGGAGAACGATGCGCGCCAGCTGCTGGCCCAGGAAGCGACGCTGCTCAAGCTCAATGCCTCCGCCGAGACGATCAACGGCGACAATGCCACCCTGCTCGAACTCACCGAACAGATCGCCGCGCTGAAGCTGCAGGCCGGTGCCCATCCTGGCGAGATCGCCACTGCCAACCGCGCAGTCATGCTGACCCAGCGCATCGCGAAAAACGTCAACGCGCTGCGGGTGGCGGCCGCGATCGATCCCGAGATCGCCTTCCTGCTGGGCAAGGACACCAACACCTTCCGCGAGCAGCTTGCGTCCATGGAGCAGATGGGCGGGGACTCCGAGGTTCGCGCGCGGATCAGCGAGCTGGTGGCCGGCGCCAAGGGTACGCAGGATGCCGTTGCGGACATCCTCGGCAACATCCAGCTGCTGGTCCAGGCCAAGCAGGCCGGCAGCCGTCTGTTTACCGATTCGGCGGCCCTGCTCGCCCGTGCGGGCGAACTCGGCGACACCTTCAACAGCGATGTGCGGGGCTTCGGCCCGCTGTCGCTGTTGATCGCGCTCAGCGCCATCGTTGCGCTCGTCGTACTCGGGATGATGGCCAAGATCTACAACGGCGACCTGTCGCAGCGACGAACCGACGCCGACCGTCAGCGTCAGAGCGCGGAGAACGAGCGCAACCTGACCCAGCAGGCGATCCTGCGCCTGATGAACGAAATGGGCGACCTCGCCGACGGCGATCTGACGATCCGCGCGACGGTGTCCGAAGACATCACCGGCGCCATCGCCGACTCGGTCAACTACACCATCGAGGAGCTCTCGGTGCTGGTGCGCCGGATCAACGACGCGGCCATCCGGGTCACCGCCGCCACCCAGGCCGCACAGCAGACCTCCGGCGAACTGCTCGACGCGACCGAGCGCCAGTCGCGCGAAATCGAGGAGGCCGGTGCGACCGTACAGCGCATGGCGCAATCGATGACCGAATCTTCCGCGCGTGCGCTGCAGTCTGCCCAGGTTGCACGGCGCTCGCTCGACTCCGCGCGCAAGGGTGCCGACGCGGTGGAGAACACGATCCGTGGCATGAACGCGATCCGCGACAAGATCCAGGAAACCTCCAAACGGATCAAGCGCCTCGGCGAATCCTCGCAGGAGATCGGCGAGATCGTCGAGCTCATCTCCGACATTACCGAACAGACCAACGTGCTCGCCCTCAATGCGGCAATCCAGGCGGCTTCGGCCGGCGATGCCGGGCGCGGATTCACGGTGGTCGCGGAAGAAGTGCAGCGTCTGGCGGAGCGCTCGGCGGAAGCCACCAAGCAGATTGCGGCCATCGTCAAGACGATTCAGACCGACACCCAGGACGCGGTCGGCGCAATGGAGAACGCCACCCGCGACGTGGTCGAAGGTGCGCAGTTGTCGGACGCCGCCGGCCAGGCGCTGGCCGAGATCGGACAGGTCTCGATGGATGCCGCACAGCTGATCGAACAGATCTCCACCGACACCCAGGACCAGGCCGCCACAGCCGGGCGGGTCGCCGACACGATGAAGGACATTCTCGCCATTACCGAGCAGACCACGCGCGGCACCAAGCAGACCGCGATCTCGATCGGGCAGCTTGCCGACCTCGCCGTCGAGCTCAAGGGCTCGGTGTCCGGCTTCAAGGTCTAAGCACGAGAACGCATCCATGACGCATGCCAAGGAGCTGGACCTCGGACCGCTGACCTGGGTCAAGAGCGAAATCGAGCTTGCGCTCACCCGCGCCGCGGAGAGTCTGGACCAGGCCTGCCAGGCAAGTGACGGTGCAGCCCGGGTGCAGTTCGCACAGACCCATTTGCACCAGGTCCGTGGCGCGCTGTCGATCGTCGGCCTCGACGGCCTCACCCAGTTCGCAACCGCGGTCGATCAGCTTCTCGGCACGATGACGCGGGGTGAAACGCCGGTCGACGAGCCCACCGTAGCGCTCGGCAAACGCGCACTCGCCACTATCGGCAACTATCTCGAAGAGCTCACCCACGGCACCCCCGATCAGCCCTTGCGCCTGCTGCCGCTCTACCATGAGGTGGTGATCGCCCGCGGGCACGAAGCCCCTTCGGCGGCCGACCTCTTTTTTCCGGACCTGAGCGTGCGCGCCCCCCGGCGTCAGCCCGAAGCGCACCTGCCCCCGGAGCTGCGCCAGGAGCGGATCCGCTCGCTGCGTACCCGTTTCCAGCGCGGCCTGCTCGACTGGTTGAAGCAGCCGGCAAGCACCGCCGGCCCCGAAACCATGCACGCTGCGCTGGTCGAACTCGAAACCCTGGACGAAAGCCCTCCTTCGCGCGCGATGTGGTGGGTGGGGCAGGCGTTTGTCGACGCCCTCGCACATACACCGGAAGACGGCCGCGCCGAGACCAAGGGTCTGCTGTCGCGAATCGACGCCCAGTTGCGGCGGGCAAGCGGCACATCCTCTTCGGTACCGGAACGTCTGATGCGGGAGATGCTTTACCAGGTCGCCCGTATGCCGGCGGTCACTGCCACGCAGCGTGCCGTGCGCGATACATGGCAGCTGGATTTGCTGTTGCCGGAGACCGGCGCCCGCGTCAGCGATCTGCCACTGGCACCGCTGTTGCAGGATCTGCGATCCCGCCTTGCCGGTCTCAAGGAACAATGGAACGCGTTCAGCAGCGGCGCGGCGATTGCGCTGCCGCGATTCGAGAGCCAGCTGGACGGCTTCGCCGAGCCGGTCGGCCGCCTCGGGCGACCGTCGGTAGACCGCCTGATCCGCGGCATTCAGCGCTTTACCCAGTGGTTGCGCAAGGACCCGCTGCACTTTTCCGACACCATCTCGATCGAGGTCGCGACCGCGCTGCTGCTCACCGAGGCCGCGCTCGATCGCAGCGTGCCGGACGCCGGTTTCGCTGCCCAGGTGGACGACACCATCGCCCGACTCGAAGCCCTCGCCCGCGGGGAACGGCTCGCCGCCGCCGAGAATTCGCCCGGCCTCGAGACCGCTCGTCGGGCTCAGGAACGGGACGCCCTCTCCCAGCTTTCGCGCGAGATCCTGACCAGTCTGGCAAACGTCGAACAGACCCTGGACGACTTCTTCCGCGATCAGCACAAACGCGCGCCGCTGGCGCAGTTGTCCACTCCGTTGCGCCAGATCGAAGGAGCCCTTTCACTGCTTGGCGAAACGGACGCCATCGCGCTGATTCATGAGGCCGGAGAGACCATAGCCCGCTTTGCCGAAGAGGACACTGCCGCCGATCAGGCCGTGTTCGAAGCGTTGGCACATCGCCTCTCGGCGCTCGGTTTTTTCATCCAGTCGCTGCAGCACGGCAGGGCCAGCCTGCAACAACTTCTGAACCCCGATACCGAGTTCGTCGCGGACGAGACGGGCGCCCTGCACGAACTCGAGCTGCCGGCACAGGCGCCGGCCAGCGTATCGGACACGGCGGCCGCCGTTCTCGCCGAGGCCCCCGTCGATGGGACGGGATCCGGCCTGGACCTCGCTGCCGCGTCAGCCGACGAACCTGCATTTGCCGCGTCCGCCGACGAAGCCGAAACCGAAACCGAAGCCACGCAGCCTGCATCGATCCCCGAGGTGGCCGCCGAAACGCGGCGCCTGATCGAAGCCAGCGCCGAGGAAATCGATGCCGAACTGCTGTGCATCTTCATCGAAGAAGCCCACGAGGTTCTTGCAACGATCGCCGAGCAGCAAGACTTGTCGCGCACCGATCCGACGAATCCGGAGTTTCTGACCGCCATTCGCCGCGGCTTCCACACCCTCAAGGGTAGCGGCCGCATGGTCGGGTTGCGCGAACTGGGTGAAGCGGCCTGGAGTCTCGAACAGACCCTGAACCGCTGGTTGCAGCTCGAATGGCCACCGACCTCGGCCCTGCACCACCTGATCGACGAAGCGCATCGGCAGTTCACGGCGTGGGTCGTCCAGCTCGAGTCCGGAGGCTCACAACACCGTGACGTGGCGATGCTCGTCGCCGAAGCCGAGCGCCTGTGCGCCAGCGACAGCCCGACGCGGGAATCCGCCGTCGGCGGGCCGCCCGCTGTGGCTGAACCCGGCGCCGGGAGCGCCCCTGAGGCCGAAGCACCTGCAGAGACGGACCTCGTCGAGACGACGCTCGAGTTCCCCGAGCTCGCCCTGTCCGGCAATGGCGAGGTCCTGCCGTTCACGGCCGAAGCGGAAACATCGACCTTCCTGCCCGACGAAACCTCACTCGACGAATTGCCGATCTTCGACGACGATTTCTCGTTCGAACTCACCGCTACCGAGCCGGCCGCGGCCGGGGCGACGGAATCCACCCTCGAAACGCGGCCGGACGCCGACGCCCAACCCACCCCCGACGAACTCGAAACCCTGCCCGAAAGCGAGACCATCGAGCTCGAACCGCTACTCGAGCCGATCGATCTCGAGTTGTCCGATGACGAGCCGTATGCTCTACCGGTTGATGCCGAAAAGCCCCCCGCCCAGCCCGGACAGCCCCCCGAACTGCTGAACATAACCGCACTCGACGACAGCTGGCTGCCGGTCGAGGAGACCTTCGATCTCGCCGATGAGGAGGCGCCTCACTTCGCGTCCGATATCGAATCCGGCACGCCCGACGCAGCGATCGAGGAAATCGAGGCGGCGATCAAGGCGATGGGAACCGCGCTCGACGATGCCGCGATCGAAGAGCTCGAAGCAACCGAGATGCCGACTGACGAACTCGCCGGCTCGCCACCCGCGGAAGGGCCTGCCGTCGCGTACGACGACGAAGTCACGCAGCCGGAGTCCCGCCTCGGCGCCGACGAGACCGCTCCGGTACTCGAAACGACCGGCTCCAGCGCAGCACCAGACGCCGTAGAAGCTGCGGACGCCGTAGAAGCTCCGCAAGTCGAGGACGTTCCGGAAATCGAGGAGGCCGAGGAGCTTTCGGAAGTCGAGGAGCTTTCGGAAGTCGAGGAGCTTTCGGAAGTCGAGGAGCTTTCGGAAGTCGAGGAGGTTCCGGAGGCCGAGGAGGTTCCGGAGGCCGAGGAGGTTCCGGAAGTCGAGGAGCTTTCGGAAGACGAGGAACTTACGGAAGTAGATGAGCTTACGGAAGTCGAGGACGTTCCGGAAACTGCCGACGCCGACTTCATCCGCGTCGGCGATGTCGACATTTCGCGCCCGCTGTACGACCTCTACCTCGCCGAAGCCAAGCACCACATTGCCACCCTGCATCAGGATTTCAGCCGCCTGGCCGCAAACCCGATGCTGCCGCCGCCCGAAACCGCACTGCGTGCAGCCCACACTTTCGCCGGAATTTCCGGCACCGCCCGCGTTGCGCCCCTGCATATGCTCGCCCGCGCACTCGAACACGCCCAACAGCGGCTTAGGGATCAGGCAATGCCACCGTCGTCGGACGAGCTGGCGCTGTTTGCAACGGTCGTGATCACGCTCGAAGGCATGCTCGCCGAGGTGGTCAACCAGAGTATGCCCCTCGACGCGCCCGAACTCATCGAGCAACTCGAACACGCGGGACGACGCACGATCGAACCCGGCCCACCGCCCGAACGCACCGCACCGCCGGCCCACATCCCGCCGGCAACGGCAGAGGCGGTCGAAGAGCAGCCCGTGCTGCGCGTCCACGACGAGATTGACGAGCAGTTGCTGCCGATCTTCCTCGAGGAGGCTGGCGAGCTGCTCAGCGACCTGCACACCACGCTGCGAAGCTGGCGGGCGGATGGCGACAACATCGATCACGCCAAGAGTGCCGCCCGCCTGTTGCACACCCTGAAGGGCAGCGCACGGATGGCCGGCGCAATGACGCTCGGCGAGCAGGTCCATCAGCTGGAATCGCGCCTGGAGGCGGTCACCGGCAGCGGCGCCGAGCTTCCGGCCTTGATCGACGACCTGGTCGCCGGCCTCGACCTTACCGAACAGTTGATCGACGTGCTGGCGGGCGGCGAAGTGCCCGCCACCCGGCTCCCCGATGAGGCGCTCTCGGTCGCACACGAGGCCCCTACGGCCCCGAGCACCGCGATCACGATCGACAGTGCAGGCGCGGAAGGGGACGCCACTACCGGCGCCGGAACGCTGCGCGTACGTGCCGAACTCGTCGACCGCTTCGTCAATGAAGCGGGCGAAATCGGAGTAGCCCGGACCCGGATTGACGGCGAACTGCGCAGCCTGCGGCGCTCGATGCTGGACCTCACCGAGAACGTTATCCGCCTGCGCAACCAGCTGCGCGAGGTGGAAATCCAGGCCGATGTGCAGATGCAATCGCGGATTGCGCAGGCCGAGTCGCACCACGCCGAGTTCGATCCGCTGGAAATGGACCGCTACACCCGGCTGCAGGAACTCACCCGGATGATGGCCGAGAGCGTCAACGACGTGACCACCGTCCAGCACAGCCTGCTCAAGAATCTCGATGGCGCCGACCTCGCGCTGCACAGCCAGGCGCGCATGTCGCGCGAACTGCAGCAGGCACTGATGCGCGTGCGTATGGTGCCCTTCGACAGCCTTGCCGACCGCCTCTACCGCATCGTGCGCAAGAGCGCCAAGGAACTGGGCAAGCGCGCCAACCTGGATCTTCGCGGTGGCCGCATCGAGGTCGACCGCAGCATGCTCGAGCATATGGTCGCGCCGCTCGAGCACCTGTTGCGCAACGCCCTCGCCCACGGCATCGAAGCCCCCGAACAGCGCCGGGCAGCCAACAAGCCCGAGATCGGCCAGATCACCCTGACCGTTCGCCAGGAAGGCAACGAAATAGCTATCGAGCTCGCCGACGACGGGGCTGGCCTCGACTTCAGCCGCATCGCGGCGCGGGCCCACGAGAAGGGCCTGCTCGGGCCCGACGAAGTTGCCGACGAGAGCCGCCTGATCAACCTGATCTTCGTTCCCGGCTTCTCCACCGCCGGCCAACTCTCGGCGGTGTCGGGGCGCGGGGTCGGGATGGACGTGGTGAAGGCCGAAACCGCGGCGGTCGGAGGGCGGATCGACGTCAGCAGCGCCCCGGATGCCGGCACCGTCTTCCGCATCTACCTGCCGCTCACGCTGGCGGTGACCCAGGCCCTGCTGGTGCGGGCGGCGGGAAGACACTTCGCGATTCCGTCCAGCATGATCGCCCAGGTCATGGAGCTCAAGGCCGATGCGCTCGAGCGTCTGCGGGCGGACAACGGCACCGACTGGCAGGGTCGGCACTACGCCTACCGCTACCTGCCGCGTCTGCTCGGCGACCCCGCCAGCAAGCCGGAAGTCCAGCGCTACAACTGGGTACTCTTGCTGCACGCCGGCGCCCAGACCCTTGCCTTGCATGTCGACGCATTGCGCGGCAACCAGGAAATCATCGTCAAGAACGCCGGACCGCAACTGACCCGGATCGTCGGCATGTCCGGCGCCACCGTGCTCGGCGATGGCGAGATCGTGCTGATTCTCAACCCGGTGGCACTGGCCAGCCGTGGCCTTGGCCTCGGCGGCACCGAAGGCGCGGCGCTCGCGGGAACGCGGGAAACCCCGACCGCCGCGCACGTACCGACGGTCATGGTGGTGGACGACTCGCTGACGGTACGCAAGATCACCGGTCGTCTGCTCGAGCGCGAGGGTTACCGGGTGATTACCGCCAAGGACGGCGTGGATGCGCTCGAAGTGCTGATCGAGATCGTGCCGGATGTCATCCTTTCCGATATTGAGATGCCGCGGATGGACGGCTTCGACCTGGTGCGCAATATCCGCGCGGACGCTCGTACACGGCCGGTCCCGGTGATCATGATCACCTCGCGCCTGGCGGACAAACACCGCCGTTATGCGATGGAGGTCGGAGCCAACCACTATCTGGGCAAGCCCTATCAGGAGGATGAGTTGCTCGGGCTGATCGCCGGATATGTCGGACGCTGAGCTGGCGGGCAGTCAGGCTGCGGCGGGTCCCGAACACAACCCGTGCTCGGGAGGGACGCGGGTCAAGCCGTGGTGACCGCGAAGCGGGCGAGCGTGCGCTCACGTGCCTGCGCATGATCGATCACCGGTGCCGGGTAATCGACCCCGATCCGGACCCGCGCCGCGGCCTGATCGCCAGCGCCCATGGTCCACGGCGCATGGATGAACCGGTCGGGAACGGTTTCGAGTTCGGGCAGGTAGCGACGGATGAAGCGCCCCCCCGGATCGAAACGCTCCGACTGGGTCACCGGATTGAAGATGCGGAACCATGGCTGCGCGTCACAGCCGGTGGACGCGGCCCACTGCCAGCCCCCGTTGTTCGCGGCGAGATCGAAGTCGTTGAGCTGCTCCGCAAAGTAGCGCTCGCCCAGACGCCAGTCGACACCCAGGTCCTTGGTCAGAAAGGAGGCCACGACCATGCGCAGCCGGTTATGCATGTAGCCGGTCCGGTTCAGCTGACGCATGGCCGCGTCTACCAGCGGATAGCCGGTGCGCGCCTCGCACCAGGCGGCAAACAGCGCCGGCGCATCATCCCACTGCACACGCTCGAACGCCGGCTTGAATGCGGCCTCGACCACGCGCGGGTGATGCCACAGGATCATGTGGTAGAAATCGCGCCACACCAGTTCGTTGAGCCAGGTCGCCGCGCCCTCGCCAGCGCGCCGCCATGCCAGCGCGACGAGTTCCCGTACCGATACGGTGCCGAAGCGCAGGTGGGTCGACAGGCATGACACGCCCTGCAACGCCGGAAAATCGCGGGTGTCCCGGTAGCGGTCGATCCGTGTGCGGAAGTCGTCGATCAGCGCGCGCCCGCCGGACATGCCCACCGGCATGCGCGAAGCAGCGAGATCAGTCGCCTCGAAGCCCAGCGCAGCAAGATCGGCCCCCCGTTCTCCGCTCATCCGGGGCGCGAGACGGATGGCGTTCTCAGCCACCGGATGGGCCCTGACACGACTGTCATCGAGCTTCTTCAGCCATGCGTTGCGGTAGGGGGTGAACACACTGAACGGCTTGCCGCCCTGGGTGAGCACCTCGTCCCGGTCGAAAATCACCTGATCCTTGAAGTCGACAAAGCCGATTCCGTCCGCAGCCAGCGCCTGGGCGACCCGGCTGTCACGCACGATCGCCGCCGGCTCGTAATCCCGATTGACGAGCACCTGATCGACCCCGATCTCGCGCGCCAGGCGTGGAATCTCCTCCACCGACCGGCCGTGACGCACCAGCAGCCCCGCTCCGGCGCCGCCCGCTGCGCGCGACAGGGCATCGAGCCCGTCATCGAGCTCCCGCACGCTGCGCCAGATGAATTCCACCCGCCGATCGGCGCGGCTGGGCAAGGCATCGAGAATGTCGCGGTCGAACACGAACACGCAATACACCCGCTGCGCATCGTGCAACGCATGATGCAAGGCGGCGTGATCGAAATGACGCAGGTCGCGGCGGAACCAGACAAGTGCAGTACGCATGGGAGGCGCAACAGGATGAGGTGCGCATTATGAGCCATGCCCGACCGCGAGGTTCCGTGCGCAAGCGGCCCACTGTCGGCGTAAAATAAATACATGGATACCGTTTCGAGCAACCTCACGCACCACTTCCTGATCGCCATGCCGAACATGGCCGATCCGCATTTCGCGCGCACGCTCACCTATATCGCGGAACACAACGACCAGGGCGCGCTGGGCGTGATCGTGAACCGGCCGATCGACATGACGCTCGCCACTCTGTTCGAACGGGTGGAGCTGCCGCTGGAGGCCGAAGGTTTCTCCGGCCAGCCGGTCTACTTCGGCGGTCCGGTGCAGACCGACCGCGGTTTCGTGCTGCACCGCCCGGGCGGCGACTGGCATTCGACCTTGCGTGTCAATGATGAGATCGGTCTCACCAGCAGTCGCGACATCCTTCAGGCGATCGGCGCCTCCGGCGAGCCCCGCGAGGTGCTGGTCAGCCTCGGTTACGCCGGCTGGGCCGCGGGTCAGCTCGAACAGGAACTGGCCGACAACGCCTGGCTGACCGTCCCTGCCGACATGGCCATCGTGTTCGACCTGCCCCCCGAAGAGCGCCTGGTCGCCGCGATGCAGAAACTCGGTATCGATTTTGCGAAGCTCAGCGAGATTGTCGGGCATGCCTGAAGGCGCGGCAGCCACCGTGCTGCCGGCACCGCCCGTCCTGCCCGCGCGCGGCAGCGTGCTGGGTTTCGATTTCGGCCTGGCGCGCATCGGGGTCGCGAGCGGCGAGCTCGAAACCGGGCGGGCCAACGCGCTGACCACCGTCCACGAAGAATCCCGCACTGCCCGTTTTGCTGCCATTGCGAGCCTGATCGCCGAGTGGCAACCGGTCGCCCTGGTCGTCGGCCTGCCGCTGCACCTCGACGGCGGCGAACACGAACTCGGCGCCCGCTGCCGACGTTTTGCCAACCAGCTCAACGGCCGCTTCGGACTGCCGGTATTGCTCGCCGACGAGCGCCTGTCCTCGTCCGCAGCCGAAAGCCGGCTGCGCGATGCCGGCATCGGCGACTGGCGCGCGCGCAAGAGCCAGCTCGACGCCGTCGCCGCCCAACTGATCCTGCAACACTTTCTGGACTCGATCCAACATGCAAAGTCTTGACGCAGAAGCCTTGTGCCGGCAGCTGGCCGAACAGATGCGCCCTCATGTCTCGCCTGCCACCGCCCTGGTCGGCATCCGCACCGGCGGGCTGTGGCTGGCCGAACGCCTGCACGCGCTGCTCGGCCTCACCCAGCCCCTGGGTGCGATCGATGTCTCGTTCTATCGCGATGACTACGCCGCCAAGGGCCTGCACACCAAACCGCAGCGCACCGAGATTCCGTTCAATGTCGAAGGCGCGCCGGTGATCATCGTCGATGACGTGCTCTACACCGGTCGCACCACCCGCGCCGCGATCAACGAATTGTTCGATTACGGCCGTCCGGCCCGGGTCGAGCTTGCCGTGCTGGTCGACCGCGGCGGACGGGAGCTGCCGATCGCAGCCAGCTACTGTGCCCTTAACCTGCCCGAACCGCTGCCCGCGTCGCAGAACCTGCAACTGGAACGCGCCGGGGACGGCGCGCTGAATCTGAGGTTGATCGATGCGTAATCCACAGCTCAACAAGCACGGCGAACTGCAACACCTGCTGACCCTCGACGGCCTGCCGCGCGACGTACTGAATGCCATTCTCGACAATGCCGCGCCTTTCACCGAGGTCGCCGAGCGCGAGGTCAAGAAGCTGCCGCTGCTGCGCGGCAAGAGCATCTTCAACCTGTTCTTCGAGAATTCGACCCGCACCCGCACCACCTTCGAGATCGCCGCCAAGCGCCTGTCGGCCGACGTGGTGAACCTCAACGTATCGACCAGTTCCACCGCCAAGGGCGAGAGCCTGCTCGACACCGTCGACAACCTGTGCGCGATGCAGGCCGACATGTTCGTGGTGCGCCACGCCGCCAGCGGCGCGCCGGTGCTGATCGCCCAGCATCTACAGGCCACCGCGCGCGACCACATCCATGTCATCAACGCCGGCGACGGTCGTCATGCGCACCCGACCCAGGGCCTGCTCGACATGTACACCATCCGCCACTACAAACGTGATTTCGCCAATCTCACCGTCGCCATCGTCGGCGACGTGCTGCACTCGCGGGTGGCGCGCTCGCAAATCGCCGCGCTGACCACGCTGGGGGTGCCCGAGGTACGCGTGATCGGCCCCAAGACCCTGCTGCCGACCGAGATCGAGAAGATGGGGGTGCGCGTGTTCCACGACATGAGCGCTGGCCTGCGCGGGGTCGACGTGGTGATGATGCTGCGCCTCCAGAACGAACGCATGAACGGCGCCCTGCTGCCGACGCCGCAGGAGTTCTACAAGGTATGGGGCCTGACCGCCGACAAACTCGCACTCGCCAAGCCGGACGCGATCGTGATGCACCCGGGGCCGATGAACCGTGGGGTGGAGATCGAGTCCGCGGTCGCCGACGGCGCCCAGGCGGTCATCCTGCCCCAGGTCACCTTCGGCATCGCCGTCCGCATGGCGGTCATGAGCATGCTCGCCGGCCAGTAAGGAAGATTCGATGAAAATCCGCATTGCCAACGGCCGGGTGATCGATCCGGCAACCAAGACCGACCGCATCCAGGACGTATTCATCGCCGACGGCAAGATCGCCGCGCTTGGTGGCGCCCCCGACGGCTTTGCCGCCGAACGCACCATCGACGCCGGCGGGCTGGTCGTCGCCCCGGGGCTGATCGACCTCGCCGCCCGCCTGCGCGAGCCTGGCTTCGAGTACCGTGCCACACTCGAATCCGAAATGGACGCGGCAATGGCCGGCGGCGTCACCAGCCTGGCGATCCCGCCCGACACCGACCCGGTGCTGGACGAACCCGGTCTGGTCGAGATGCTGTGCTACCGCGCCAAGAAGCTCAACCGCGCCCATGTCTACCCGGTCGGCGCCCTCACCCTCGGCCTTAAGGGCGAACGCCTGTCGGAAATGGCCGAACTGATCGAGGCGGGCTGCGTCGCCTTCTCCCAGGCCAACGTCCCCATCCTCGACAACACCGTGCTGATGCGGGCGATGCAGTACGCGGCGACCTTCGATTTCCGCGTCTGGCTGCAGCCGATCGCACCCTTCCTGTCCCGCGGCGGCTTTGCCCACGACGGCGAGGTTGCGACCCGTCTCGGTCTGCCCGGCATTCCGGTGGCGGCCGAAACCGTGGCCCTGTTCACCTACCTGCAACTGGCCAAGGTCACCGGCGCACGGCTGCATATCACCCGGCTGTCGAGCGCCGAAGGCCTGCGCCTGATCGAGCAGGCGCGCGCCGAAGGCATGGACGTGAGCTGCGACGTGTCGATCAACCACCTCCACCTGTCGGACATGGACATCGGCTACTTCAACGCCAACTGTCACCTGGTACCGCCGCTACGCAGCCAGCGTGACCGCGAAGCGCTGTGCCGGGGTCTGGCCGAGGGTCGCATCAACGCCTTGTGCTCGGACCACACTCCAGTGGACGACGACGGCAAGCTCACACCCTTCAGCGAATCCGAACCGGGCGCCACCGGCCTGGAACTGCTGCTGCCGCTGACTCTGAAGTGGGCCGCCGAATCCGGCCTGTCGCTGCTCGACGGCCTCGCCCGCGTCACCTCCGATGCCGCCCGCATCGTCGGCATCACCAAGGCCGGCCACCTTGCGGTCGGCGCACGCGCCGACGTCTGCATCTTCGATCCGGCGGCACACGTCCGTATCAGCAGGGAAAGCCTGAAGAGCCAGGGCAAGAACACGCCCTTCCTCGGACTCGAACTGCCCGGCCAGGTGCGGTATACGCTGGTCGAGGGGCAGTTGATGTTCGGGGCCTGAAACCGCCCCGCGTCAGGCCTGCGCGCGCAGGCGCCCGGCCACCGCGGGCGCCGCGCCCTCCACCCGTACGCGCTTGGCGCGCGCGGTCTCGCCGCTGATCAGCGTGACCGCCGACTTCGGCACCGCGCAGAAATCGGCGAGGAAGGCACACAGCGCGGCGTTGGCCTTGCCATCGACCGGCGGTGCGGCGAGGCGGATCTTCATCGCCTCGCCATGCAGACCGGCGAAGCCTGTCGTCTTCGCGCCCGGCTGGATGTGCAGGGTCAGCACCAGGCTGCCATCGGCCGCCACCCGCAACCAGTCGCTCACAGCCCGCTCAAAGGCCGAACAGCAGCGGTGCAAAGCTGGCGCGCAACCCCCCCAGCACCATCAGCACGATCTGCAACACCAGCAGCAGCGCCAATGGTGACAGGTCGACGCCGGAGATCGTCGGCACGACGCGCCGGAAGGGGCGCAGAAAGGGCGCCGCCAGCGTATGGAACACCGGTGCGGCCGGCGCGTGCGGACTGACCCACGACAGCACCGCGGAAATCAGCACCACGGCGAAAATCAGGTAGACGATCATCCGTAGCAGTTCGACCAGTCCCAGTCCCCAGACGCCGAGCAGCACCCCGGCCACCCCGCCGGTGAAATCCTCGCCACGAATGGCCAGCTCGAGGAACACGAGCACGGACTGGAACACCCAGGCGGGCAGCAGACTGGCCATGTCGAGGCCGAACAGGCCGGGGACGAAGCGGCGCAGCGGCTTCACCACCCAGTCGGTGGTGGTGACCACGAATTGTCCGATCTGGTTGCGGAACGACACCCGCTGCCACTGCATGAAGAAGCGCGCGAGCAGCATCAGGGTCATGAAGCCGATCACCGTGTTGATGATCAGCAGCAGCACATTGGCGAGCATGATCGTCAGTCCTTGCCGAGCAGGTCGCCGAGTTCGGCGCCACGCGCGGTAGCCGCCGCCACTGCGCCCACCAGCGCATCGTGCCAGCCGGCCCGCGCAAGATGATCCAGCGCAGCCGCAGTCGTCCCGCCCTTGGACGTCACCCGTTCGCGCAGCACCGCCGCCGATTCGTCGGAGCCGGCAGCGAGCCGGGCCGCGCCGAGCACGGTATCGATCGCCAGCTTGCGCGCGGTGGCTTCATCGAAGCCCTGCGCCCGGCCCGCGGCTTCGAGCGCCTCGATGAAGTGGAACACATAGGCCGGGCCGCTGCCGGAGACGCCGGTCACCGCGTCCATCTGCGCCTCGTCGTCGATCCACACTGTGCTGCCCACCGCGGCCAGGATGCGCTCGGCGGCGTCGCGCCCCGCGGCATCGACCGACGGGTCGGCAAACAGACCGGTGATACCGGCACCGATCAGCGCCGGCGTGTTGGGCATGCAGCGTACCAGCCGGGTATACGGCTGCCCGCCAGTCCCGAGCCAGCGTCCGAGATCGGCCAGGCGCAGGCCGGCAGCGATGCTGATCACCACCTGAGCATCGAGTTTGCCGGCAAGCGGCGCGAGTGCCGCCTTCATCTGTTGCGGCTTGACCGCGAGCACCAGCACGTCGCAGGCCAGCGCCTGCACATCCGCGCTGGCCGTCGCACGCACCCCGAAGCGGTGCGCGAGCTGGTCGCGGCTGGCATCGTTGAGCTCGACGACCTGGATATCGCCGCCGTCGAAGCCGCGCGCGACCATGCCGCCTATCAATGCGGCAGCCATGTTGCCGCCCCCGAGAAAGCTGATTTTCATTGTTGTGTGTCCAGACCGAGGAATGAGGTGTAAGGCGCGTGCCCCGCGCACGACCCGCCTTACAGCTGACGCCTCTCGCCAAAAATCGCGGTGCCCACCCGAACCATGGTCGCCCCTTCGGAAATGGCCACCTCCAGGTCGTGCGACATCCCCATCGACAGGGTGTCGAGCGCCAGCCCCCCTGCCACCAGTTCGTCCCTCAGCCGGCGCAACGAGGCGAACCGGGCACGCAACAGCGCCTCGTCGCCGGTGGGCTCCGGAATGCACATCAGCCCGCGCAGGCACAATCGCGGCAGCTCCGCCACCTGGCGCGAGAGCGCGACCGCTTCGCCCGGCGCCACGCCGCTCTTGCTCAGCTCGCCGCTGACATTGACCTGGATGCAGACCTGCAGCACGGGCAGATGGGGGTCACGCTGCGCCGCCAGGCGCTCGGCGATTTTCAGCCGGTCGACGCCATGCACCCAGTCGAAGGCCTGTGCCACCGGGCGGGTCTTGTTGCTCTGCAGCGGACCGATGAAGTGCCACTCGAGCGCAAGATCACGCAAGGCGTCGATCTTGTCCACGCCTTCCTGGACATAGTTCTCGCCGAATGCAAGCTGCCCGGCAACGGCCGCCGCGCGCACATCCGCCGCCGGCCAGGTCTTGCTGACCGCCAATAATCTGACCGCAGCCGGATCCCGACCAGCCGCACGTGCCGCCGTCGCAATCCGTGCTGCAACAGCTTGCAAGTTGGCCGAGATTGATGTCATATTGCCAGAGCCTCTTCTATCGGAGCAATGCGCCGAAAGTATAGCACCGGCCCCCCGGTGCCCCGGGACGCCAACCCTCACGCACGCCAGCGCCGACACCATGGACATCACAGAACTGCTTGCCTTCGCGGTCAAGAACAAGGCCTCCGACCTCCATCTCTCGGCCGGCCTGCCGCCCATGATCCGGGTGCACGGCGACGTGCGCCGGATCAACCTGCCGCCGATGGAACACAAAGACGTCCACGCCATGGTGTATGACATCATGAACGACGGCCAGCGCAAGCAATACGAGGAAACCTGGGAGTGCGACTTCTCGTTCGCGATTCCCAACCTCGCCCGCTTCCGCGTCAACGCGTTCAACCAGAACCGTGGGGCGAGCGCGGTGTTCCGGACCATTCCTTCCAAGGTGCTGACCCTCGAGGAACTCAACTGTCCGAAGATCTTCAAGGAGATCGCCGAGCAGCCGCGCGGCATCGTGCTGGTGACCGGGCCGACCGGTTCGGGCAAATCGACCACGCTGGCGGCGATGGTCGATTACGTCAACGAAAAGGACTACGGTCACATTCTGACCGTCGAGGACCCGATCGAATTCGTCCATGAATCCAAGCGTTGCCTGATCAACCAGCGCGAGGTGCACCGCGACACCATGTCCTTCACCAACGCGCTGCGAGCCTCGCTGCGCGAGGATCCGGACGTGATCCTGGTCGGCGAAATGCGTGACCTCGAGACCATCCGTCTGGCCCTGACCGCGGCCGAGACCGGCCACCTGGTGTTCGGCACCCTGCACACCTCGTCGGCGGCCAAGACCGTCGACCGTATCGTCGACGTATTTCCCGCGGCGGAAAAGGACATGGTCCGTTCGATGTTGTCCGAGTCGCTGCGTGCGGTGATTTCGCAGACCCTGCTCAAGACCAAGGACGGTGCGGGTCGGGTGGCGGCGCACGAGATCATGATCGGCACCCCCGCGATCCGCAACCTGATCAGGGAAAACAAGATCGCGCAGATGTACTCGGCCATCCAGACCGGGCAGAACTTCGGCATGCAGACCCTGGACCAATGCCTGGCCGATCTCGTTCGACGCAATATCGTGTCGGTCAGCGAGGCCAAGTTCAGGGCGCAGAACAAGGACAACTTTGCCGGGTGAGCGGCCGGAAGTCATCCGGCACGGACTCGATCGAGGCTGCCGGACAGGCTGGTGGCAGCAGTGCAAGAGATTAAATTTTTCGCCGCGCGATCAATCGCACGGATGACGGGAGCGGCAAATGGAACGCGATCAGGCACTCAAGTTCATGCACGACCTGCTGCGGCTGATGCTGCAGAAGAACGGCTCCGACCTTTTCATCAATGCCGGCTTTCCGCCCGCGATCAAGATCGACGGCCGCATCGTGCCGCAGTCGAACCAGGCCCTGGCCCCGGCACACACCTCGGAACTGGCGCGCGCGATCATGAACGACCGCCAGGCCTCGGAGTTCGAGGCCACCAAGGAATGCAACTTCGCCATCTCGCCGGCGGGCATCGGCCGCTTCCGCGCCAACGCCTACATCCAGCAAGGGCGGGTCGGTCTCGTGCTGCGCACGATTGCGCTCAAGATTCCCACCTTCGACGAACTCGGTCTGCCTGCGGTGCTGCGCGACATCGCGATGGCCAAGCGCGGCCTGGTGATCTTCGTCGGCGGCACCGGTACCGGCAAGACCACCTCGCTGGCGGCGATGGTGGATTACCGCAACGAGAACAGCTATGGCCACATCATCACGGTCGAGGATCCGATCGAGTACGTGCACCAGCACAAGAACTGCATCGTGTCGCAGCGCGAGGTCGGCATCGACACCGACAACTGGGAGGCCGCGCTCAAGAACACCCTGCGCCAGGCGCCCGACGTGATCCTGATGGGCGAAATCCGCGACCGCGAAACCATGGATTACGCGATCGCCTTCGCCGAAACCGGCCACCTGTGCCTTGCCACGCTGCACGCCAACAGCGCCAACCAGGCGATCGACCGCATCATCAACTTCTTCCCCGAGGACAGGCGACAGCAGCTGCTGATGGACCTGTCGCTGAACCTGCGCTCGATGATCTCGCAGCGCCTGCTGCCGATGAAGGAGCGCAAGGGCCGGATCCCGGCGGTCGAGATCCTGCTCAATTCGCCGCTGATCTCCGATCTGATCTTCAAGGGCGAAGTGCCGGGCATCAAGGAGATCATGAAGCGCTCGCGCGAACTCGGCATGCAGACCTTCGACCAGGCGCTGTTCGATCTCTACGAAGAAGACCTGATCACCTACGAGGACGCGCTGCGCAACGCCGACTCGGTCAATGACCTGCGTCTGCAGATCAAGCTCAACAGCAAGCACGGTGACAAGGACATGAGCGCCGGGATCCAGCACCTCGGCATCGTCTGACCGGTTCTTGGCAAGCTGCCGCGCCGCGTCCCGAGGGGCGGCCGGCCTGACGGACTCAAGCCCCGCCCCCCGGCACCTCGGCGGCGTCCGGCGCGGCACGCGGGTTGTCGCGCATGCTGCCGGCAATCACCTTGTATTCGAAAAGACGGCATTCGAGCGCGCCATTGAACAGTGGGGTGCGCTTGCTTGCCTTCAGGCGCAGCAGCTTGGGCAGGTTCATGTCGCCGCTGAACAGATAGCAGCGCCAGCCGGCCCAGTGCTTTTTCAGTGCGTCGCCCAGCCTCGGGTAGAACTCGGCCAACTCCTCGGCTTCACCGATCCGCACGCCGTAGGGCGGATTGGCCACCATCACCCCGGCCGCAGCCGGTGGTACACGCTCCAGAATGTCAGCACGATCGAGCGTCACGCAACGGTCCAGGCCGGCCGCGGCCAGATTCTCGCGGGTCCGGCGCACCTGATCGCCGACGATGTCCGAGCCGAAGATCTGCAGCGCCGCAGGCGGTTTGCGCCGCCCCTCGGCCGCCTGCCGCACGCTCGCCCAGGTCGCCCGGTCAAGGTGCTTGAACTGTTCGAAACCGAACTTGCGCCCGAGCCCGGGTGCGACGTCGAGCGCGATCTGCGCCGCCTCGAGCAAAAAGGTGCCACTTCCGCACATCGGGTCGATCAGCGCCTCGCCGGGCTGCCAGCCGGTGAGCTTGAGTATGCCGGCGGCGATGTTTTCCTTGAGCGGCGCCTCCACCGAAGCCTGCTTGAAGCCGCGTTTGTATAGCGGATCACCGGAGGTATCGAGGTAGAGGGTGGCCATATCCTTGGTCAGGAAGGCATGGATGCGCATCGCCGGGTTTGCGGTGTCGACATTCGGCCGGCTGCCGATCACGGTACGGAAATGGTCGCAGATTGCATCCTTGATCCGCAGGGTGATGAACTCGAGGCTTTTCAGCGGCGACTGCTGGGCGGTGACGAACACGCGGATGCTGTCCTCCGGGGTGAACCACTTCGCCCAGGTCACGCTGTAGGCGAGTTTGTAGATGTCGATCTCGCCCTGATAGCGACTGCGGCCTACCCGCCACAACACCCGGGTGGCAAGCCGGCTCTCCAGGTTGGCGCGGTAGCAGGTCGTCCAGTCGCCACTCCACATCACCCCGCCATGCATCGCCTCGGTGCTGGCGGCGCCGAGCGCACGCAGTTCATCGACCAGCAGGGCCTCGAGGCCCCGGGGACAGGGGGAGAAGAACGATTCGGCCATGACGGGCTCCGGAAGGGGGAAAGCAGCAGCCTGGGCGGCGCCACGGACATGCGACGCGCAAACGGACACCATGCGGCGGGCGGATTGTAACGCGGCGGCAGCCATTTTCACCGGGTGCGGCTCGGCACCGGCTGCACGACCGGCCGCCGCGTGAGAACCGGATGGCACACCGACGTTTCACCGTCCACGCCCGCACCGGCGCGCTGCAAACAAAGAGCCCCGCCCGGCTTTCACCTGGCGGGGCTTGCCGAATCCGGATGTCGATGCAAAAGAACCGTCTCCGGACGCGGGAAAAAAACCGGTTGAACTATTACCTGGCGGCTTGCGCCTTCCACGCCGCCGCGACCCGATCCTGTGCCGCGGCAAGTTGATCCGCGGCAAGCTTGGCGGCCTCTGCGGCCTTGGCCTTGGCTTCGGCGGCCTTGGCCTGAGCCTCCTCCGACGGTGGCGGCAGCTTGGCCGATGCCGTCCCCGCGCCAAGGCCAAGGCACAGCGCCAGCACTGCGATACGAAGCAGGGATTTCATGAACTCGCTCCTGTAACCGAATCCCGAGGATGGCCGGACTTTCCGGCCTTGACGTCGTGGTACCAGAACTCGTGGTGCTCCTTCGCCCAGGTCTCGTCCACGTAGCCGGTCTTCATCGACTGGTAGGCCCCCTCGACGCCCAGCGTGCCCATATAGATATGACCCAGCGCGAGCGCCAGCAGCACGATCGCCCCCACCCCGTGAATGATGTTGGCAAGCTGCATGTCGGCGCGGGTCCAGCCGTAGTTGGGGAAATCCATCACCAGCCCCGAGATCGCCACGGTCAGACCGAGGAACGTCACACCGAGCCAGAACCAAGCCTTCTCGCCGAAGTTGAAGCGGCCCGACGGCACATGGTCGCCCCCCAGCAGACCGCCGCCGCGCCTGATCCAGATCGCATCGCAGGCCTGCCACACGTTGTCGCGCAGGAAGGACAGGATCATCAGCACCATGAATACCCCGAACACCGGTCCGACATAGTTGTGCACCAGCTTGCCGACGGTCAGCAACCAGGCCAGAAAGCCCGGACCGAAGATCGGCGCCAGCACATGCTTGCCGAACAGGATCGCGATCCCGGTCACCGCCAGCACCAGGAAGGTGATTGCAGTAGCCCAGTGGATGAAGCGCTCGTAACCCGAAAAGCGCTTCATCCTGCGCCCGGTCGGCCTGCCGTGCAGTTTCATCGTGCCCTTCACCAGCCAGAACAGCAGGATCAGCGCCGGCGCGACGATCAGCAGCCAGCCGCCATATTGCGTGACCGGGCCGTTGCGCCACTGCCGCCAGGTGTTGCCCTCGGACTGGATCAGCACGCCCGCCTCGGGCTCGCGCGCAGTGGTGAAGTGGCTCTGCCCGGAGCGGACCTCGCGCCACACCGGCGCATTGTTGAGCGGCTGCGACTGCTGGCGCGCGACCTGCTCGGCCGCCGTTTCGCCCGCCGCATGGACCGGGGAGAAGGCCGCGAACAGCGCCATCATCCACCACATCAGGGCCAGCCGCAGCACCGCGCCACCTTGCATGAAGAATGTCTTCATGGCGAGCTCCTCACTGGATGCGGTTGTATTCGTGCTGCCCGCGGGCACGATTCTTCATCGCGCCTTCCCAGGCCGCCCGGTCACCCTTGAACACCGGGTTGTCCCACGGCTGGCTGTCGGCCTTGCCCTGGTACTTGCCCTGCTCGTAGGTGGTGACCTGCGGTCGCTCGCTGCAGGCCGAAAGCCCCCCGAGCAGCGCGGCCGCAGCCAGCATCGACATCAGGCGTGGTGCGTTCATTTCTTGCCCTCCTTCTGTTCGGCACCGTAAGCCGTCATCCAGCCCCAGGCTTCGAGCCCCTTGCCGCGGCGCAGCACGCGGTCGCGGAAGATGTCGGACACCGTGGACGAATCGCCCGCCAGCAAGGCCTTGGTCGAACACATCTCGGCACAGGCCGGCAGCTTGCCCTCGGCCAGCCGGTTGGAGCCGTACTTGGCGAACTCCTCCTTCGAGCCGGTTTCTTCCGGGCCGCCCGCACAGAAGGTGCACTTGTCCATCTTGCCGCGATCACCGAACGCGGCCGGGCCGTTGGGGAACTGCGGCGCGCCGAACGGACAGGCGAAGAAGCAGTAGCCGCAGCCGATGCACAGGTCCTTGTCGTGCAGGACCACGCCTTCCTCGGTCTTGTAGAAGCAGTTGGTCGGGCACACCGCCATGCATGGGGCATCCGAGCAATGCATGCACGCGACCGAGATCGAGCGCTCGCCCGGCACCCCGTCGTTCATCGTCACCACCCGGCGACGATTGACCCCCCAGGGCACTTCGTTTTCGTTCTTGCACGCGGTGACACAGCCGTTGCACTCGATGCAGCGTTCGGCGTCACACAGGAATTTCATGCGTCCCATATTCTTCTCCTTCCCCTCAAGCCTTCATGACGCGGCACAGGGTGGTCTTGGTTTCCTGCATCATCGTCACCGAGTCGTAGCCGTAGGTCGTTGCCGTGTTTACCGCCTCGCCGCGCACGATCGGCGCCGCGCCCTCCGGGTAGTACTCGAGCATGTCCTTGCCCTGCCACCAGCCGGAGAAGTGGAAGGGCAGGAACACGGTGCCCGGGCCCACGCGCTGGGTGACCTGGGCGCGCACCTTCAGCTTTGCCTTGGTCGGCGATTCGACCCAGATGTAGTCGCCGTTGCGGAAACCGGCGTCGTTGGCGTCCTTCGGATTCACCTCGGCGAACATTTCCTGCTGCAGTTCGGCCAGCCACGGGTTGGAGCGGGTTTCCTCGCCGCCGCCCTCGTACTCGACCAGGCGCCCCGAGGTCATCACCAGCGGATACTCCCTGGAGATGTCCTTGACCTTGTCCTGGAGCGACTTGTACAGCGTGGGAAGGCGCCAGAACGCCATCTTGTCGGCATGGGTCGGATACTTCTCGACCAGATCCGGGCGCGGCGAATAGATCGGCTCGCGGTGCAGCGGCACCGGGTCGGGGAAGTTCCACACCAGCGCGCGCGCCTTGGCGTTGCCGAAGGGGTGACAGCCGTGGTTTTTCATCACCACGCGCTGGATCCCGCCGGAGATGTCGGTCTTCCAGTTCTTGCCCTCGGCGAGCGTCTTCTCGTCCTCGGTCAGCTCGTCCCACCAGCCGAGCTTCTTCAGCAGCACATGATCGAACTCGGGGTAGCCCATCTGCAGGTCGGCCCCCTTCGAGGCCGAGCCGTCCTCGGCCAACAGCGACACGCCGTCGCGCTCGACGCCGAAGTTGGCGCGGAAGTTGCCACCGCCGTCCATCACATGCTTGGAGGTGTCGTACAGATTGGGCGTACCCGGATGCTTCATCTCCGGGGTGCCGTAGCACGGCCACGGCAGGCCGAAATACTCGCCGTCGCACGGGCCACCCACCGCCTTCAGCGACTTCACGTCGAAGGTGTGCATGTTCTTCATGTGCAGCTTCAGGCGCTCGGGCGACTGGCCGGTGTAGCCGATGGTCCAGGTGCCGCGGTTGATCTCGCGCAGGATGTCGGCGATATCCGGCTCGTCCCAGCCCTGCTTGTCCTTGACCAGCTTGACGTTCTTCACCAACTCGTCGGCCCAGCCGAACTTCCTGGCGAAGGCGTACATGATGGTGTGATCGGGCTTGGACTCGAACAGCGGCTCGATCACCTTCTCGCGCCACTGCAGCGAGCGGTTCGAAGCGGTGCACGAGCCTTCGGTCTCGAACTGGGTGGCGGCGGGCAGCAGGTACACGCCGTCCTTCCTGACCATCGCCGCCATCGAAGCGGTGGCCGACGGATAGGGGTCGATCACCACCAGGGTGTCGAGCTTCTTCATCGCCTCGACCATCTCGGCGCCGCGGGTCTGCGAGTTCGGTGCATGACCCCAGTACACCACCGCGCGCAGGTTTGAGTCCTGGTCGATCAGCTCGTTGTTCTCGAGCACGCCGTCGATCCAGCGCGACACCGTGATGCCGGACTTCTCCATCATCGCCTGCGACGCGTAACGGCCCTTTATCCACTCGTAATCGACCCCCCACACCGTAGCCCAGTGTTTCCATGAACCGGCGGCGAGGCCGTAGTAACCGGGCAGCGAATCCGGATTGGGACCGACGTCGGTCGCGCCCTGCACGTTGTCGTGGCCGCGGAAGATGTTGGTGCCGCCGCCGGACACGCCGACGTTGCCCAGCACCAGCTGCAGGATGCACATCGCACGCACGTTGGCGTTGCCGACCGTGTGCTGGGTCTGGCCCATGCACCACACCACGGTCGAGGGGCGGTTCCTGGCCAGGGTCTCGGCGACCTTGAACACCTGCTCCTCGGCAATGCCGGTGACCTCGGTGACCTTGTCCGGGGTCCATTTCATGATCTCTTCCTTGACCTTCTCGAGACCAAAGACGCGATCGTTGATGTACTTGGTGTCTTCCCAGCCGTTATTGAAGATGTGGTACAGCATGCCCCAGATGAACGGGATGTCGGTGCCCGAGCGGATGCGCACGTAGTAATCGGCCTTGGCCGCGGTGCGGGTGAAGCGCGGATCGACCACGATCATCTTGCAGCCGTTCTCCTTGGCGTGCAGCATGTGCAGCATCGACACCGGATGCGCCTCGGCGGCGTTCGACCCGATGTACAGTGCCGCCTTCGAGTTCTGCATGTCGTTGTAGGAGTTGGTCATCGCGCCATAGCCCCAGGTGTTCGCGACGCCCGCCACCGTGGTCGAATGGCAGATGCGCGCCTGGTGGTCGCAGTTGTTGGTGCCCCAGAAGGACACGAACTTGCGCATCAGGTAGGCCTGCTCGTTGTTGTGCTTGGAGGAGCCGATCCAGTAGGTTGCATCCGGCCCGCTTTCCTCGCGGACCTTCAGCAAACGGTCGCCGACTTCCTGGATCGCCTGTTCCCAGCTGATCTTCTGGTACTTGCCGTCGACCAGCTTCATCGGATACTTCAGGCGATGCTCACCATGGCCGTGCTCGCGCACCGAGGCGCCCTTGGCACAGTGCGCGCCGAGGTTGAGCGGCGAGTCGAATACCGGCTCCTGGCGGACCCACACCCCGTTCTTGACCACCGCATCGACCGCGCAGCCGACCGAACAGTGGGTGCAGACGGTGCGCTTCACTTCCTCGCCCCCGGCCAGGCGATTGTCCTCTGCAGTCGCGGCCTCGGCGCTGCCGATCAGGTTGTAGGGCAACTGGATGGCGATCGCACCCGCCCCCACGCCGAGACCGGAATGCTTCAGGAAAGCCCGGCGGTCCATGGTCTGGCCGACGGTGCGCGCGGCAGAGCTACGCAGACGGCGGCCGGCGCCGGTCGCGACGGCATTTTTCTTGGTCAACATCGTTCGCTCTCCTTCAGACGCGCGCGGTGCGGTAGTAATTGCGCATGTGCGCGCTGGCGTCGGCGCGCTCGCCGGACGCCACCGCCTTCGCCGCCTGGTCCACGGCGGGCACGCCAGCGCCAGCCGTCACCGCGGCAACCGCGGCGGCCCCCGCTGCGCCGCTCGCCCCCAGCGACAGCAGGAAATGCCGCCGCGACAGCCTGGTCTTGTTTTCGCTCATCCTCGCTCTCCCCATCAATCGGGCGGAATGCGCACCCGCAAAGGCGCGCTCGCATCCGCGGTCACACCATATCGAACGCCTGACGCTCGATATCGAAAAAGGCCCGCAGCAAGCTGCCGACCCGCACATAGAAATTCGCCGCCGGCACCGCGTCGATGGCCGCGACCAGATCGCCGTACCACGGCGCCAGATGACGCTTGAAGAAGCGCCGCTGACGCTCCAGCCCGGCCTCGTCCGGCCCGGTCACCACCAGATGCCGCATCACCTCGGCCAACGCGGCGATGTGGTCCTCGGTTTCGGCCACCCCATCGCGCCGGCTCAAACCAAGCTCGGCGAGATCGTCACGCAGCTCGGCGAGCGGCTCCTCCTGCAGGAAGCCGGTGAGGAACCAGGAGCCGTTGAGCATCACCTGTGCGCGGCCGACCCCGAGGAACAGATCCGCATATTCCGCAGCCACCGTCTGCGCGGTCGTGGCTTCCGCCGCCGCACCCAGCACCGCCCAGGCCTCGGCGAAAGCGCCCCCGCCGTAGCCCAGCATCCGGCCGTGCTGCGCCAGCGCCTGAAGCAGCGCGGCATCCGGCGCGGCAAAATAGAGACGCGCGAACAGCGCGTAGTGATCGGCACGCGCGCGGTCCTCCTCCGCCCAGCTCGGGGCCGGCTGTAGGGTGCGGACGGCAGCGCTCATCGGTGCGTTCATTCGGTCAGGTCCCAGGCCTTGAGGCTGTTCTCAGTCTTCATCAGGTCCAGCACGCGGCAATCCCCGCACATGCGCAAGCGGGCAAGCTCGGCCTCGGCGGCGAACATCGAATGACCACTGAGGCGCGCGATCATCGATTCGATCAGCGGCGAGGCCCCCATGGCCTTGCCGCAGCTCACGCAGTGGAAGGTGTCCGCTTCGCGCAGGGTGCGCGCGCGGCGCGCCTCGTCGCCGAACACCAGGCGCGGTTCGAGGCTGAGCGCGGACTCCGGACAGGAACTCACGCACAGGCCGCACTGCACGCAGTTGCGTTCGATGAAGTCGAGCCGGAAGGCATCGGTCGCGGCGCGCAGCGCGCCGGCCGGACAGGCCCCGGTACAGGCCATGCACAGCGTGCAGGCGGTGGTGGCCATGACCTGCCCGAAGGGGGCGCCCGTGCCGAGCGCGACCATCGCCGGCAGTCCCGCCGCCGAACGCGCCGCCGGCGCCTGGGCCACCAGGTGGCGCAGGGCCAGATCGAGGGTTTCGCGCTTCTTCGGCACCAGGTGGAAGCTTGCCGGGCTTGTCACCGCGGCGCCGGGGGGCCACTCCCACAGCGCACGCTCCAGCTTCTGCCAGTCGTCGGCATCGCTCGCATCGACGATGCGTACCGGTTCGCCCGTGTAGCCGAGCGCGCCGAGGATGGCGAGCGCATGCCCTGCCTGGGCCTGCAGGGGTGCTGGATCGTGGGCGCCGGCGGCGAGGACCGCCACCTGGCAGGCGCCGAGCGCGAGCGTGCCGAGTACGAGGTCGAGCCCGATCGCGTCCGCACTCCACACTTCCACCGGGATCACCCGTGCCGGCAGGCCGCGGCCGCGGCGAGCGAGGCGCTCGACCAGCTTGCCGCCTGCCGCGGCCGAGTGGAACAGCACACAAGCCTCGACCCCGCCGGCCCGAGCGTACTCGGCGAGCAGGGTCTTGACCTGCACACCGAGGTCCGGCATCCGCGGATACTGGAAGGACAGCGCACCCGACGGACACACCGTGCTGCAGGTGCCACAGCCCTTGCACAGCCAGGGGTCGACCGCGACCACGTCACCGGCAGAGCGGATCGCCGCGGTCGAACAGGCCTCGATGCAGTTGTTGCAGCCGGACTTCTTCGAGCGACTGTGGGCACAGAGCCCTGCCTCGAAGGCAACGTAGCGCGGCTTCTCGAACTCGCCGACGAATTCGCCCAGCGCCTGCACCGCGAGTGCCTGATCGAAGGGATCGCGGCCCGGCGCGGCATAGCCGTCGGGCAACTCGACGCGGCTGAGCAGCGGCGTGCCCGACAGGTCGAGCACCAGGTCGAAGGTTTCGCTGCGCGCGGTATCGCGCCGGGCAAAATCGATTGCGCCGATGTCTCCGCAGGCGGTCACACAGGCACGATGGCTGCGGCACTTGTCCGCGTCGATCTGCAGGTCGAAGCCGATCGCCCCTTCCGGACACGCCTTGACACAGGCATTGCAGCGCACGCACAGCTCGAGATCGATCGGATTGTGTTGCTCCCATGCCAGCTCGAAGGCGCCGAGGTGGCCCGCGAGCGCGAGCGGACGACCGGACCACACCGGGTACGCGTTCTCGGCCGGCAATTCGGCCGCACCGGTACGACCGGTGATCAGCACCGACACCTCGTAACTCGACGCCAGGCGCTCGGCCCAGCCCAGTGCGACCCCCGCCTCGCCGACGATCACCAGCGCACGGCCGGCCGCCATCTGCACGCCCTCGACCGGCTCGACCTCGGGCAGGGTGCTGGCCGCGATCAGCGCCGCCATCTTCGGGGTGGCGGCGGATTGCTCGGCCGACCAGCCTGCGGTTTCGCGCAGGTTGAAAAACCGGATGTGACGGCCTGCATCGACGGAATCGGCGAGTTCGGAGAACAGCGCCGATTCCTGCGTACAGGAGACGGCCACATCGGCCCCGGCCGCGAGCCCGGCCTCCAGCGCAGGCAGCTCGCGGCGACAGAGTTGGTGATGGACGGAAACCTCGGCCCCGGCAGCCAGCGCCGCCAGCCGCCCGGCGTCGAGGTCGAAGCTGCGATTGCAATCGCAGAGACGGATCTGTTTGCTGCTATTGCGCATTGGCCCACATCCTTGAAGGTGTGAGTCAGTAGCAGACAGCGAGCCATCCAGACAAGCGCGAAAGAAACGCACAACAACCAGGAATCCGGACTATCGAGTCCGCTCGATCCACGAAATGGACAAATTGTCGCGATACGGCCAATTTGTCCCCAAAGTGGGCGATGCCGCAATGCAACAGCTGCAGCGTCGATTCATGCCGGATGGGACGGACGTTCTTTGCTTCCGGGTTCCCGCATGGACGAACCCATTGCCGACGCCGGCGGGGCACCGCCCTGGCCGCATGCCGTATTCAGCCGGCCGATCTGCGCCCGTCGTGGACCGGGCAGTGCTGCCCGGCCAGCGCGTCGTCGTCGGAGCAGGATACGGGGTCGGGCGGGCGCAATGCGCCTTGCGCGGTCACGGTCTGCTCCTCCGCCGCGCCGGGCTGCGTGCCTTCCGCAGTGCGATGCTCGACGCCCGCCGCAGGCAGCTCGGCCGCGGCCTCTTGTTCGCGTCCGGCCAGCCATTCGCTGGCGGAACGGAGTTTGGCCAGCATCTCGGGCGGAATCGGCTCCGAGACGGAGTAGTCACCGATGTAGATGTCGAGGCCGTCCATGACGTTGAAGTGCGGATCGGTGAACAGTTTCTTCAGGGCCTGGCAACGGAGCGCGTCACCGACCTCGTCCTTGAGGAAGGCGGTGAAATCGGAGTCGAGCGTCAGGGTGGCGGTGTCGGGCAGCGCAGCGGCGGGCGCCGCAGCGTCGGGAGTATCGGGCGTCCGGTCGTCGACCGGAGGCTGCGGAGCAGGACTGGCCGCCGCCGGCGCAATCCCGGCCGCTGCATCGGGCTGCGCCTGCTTCAGCCGCGACCAGCGCGACAGGAAACGGCCCGGACTGCTCATGCCCGCCCCCGCTCCTGCGCCAGCGGGTCGTTGCGTCGGACCTTCCTGCGCGGCGCCGGTTTGTAGTGGGTATTGACGAAGTCGCCGACCCAGTCGGCCAGTTCGCGCGACATCGGAATGCCATCCACCTGCTCGCCGGAATCGAGCCAGCGCGCCGCCTCTCCGTAGCTGACCGAGACCGTCGCCGGAATGGCGATGTCACCCTCCTTGCGCCACATCACGAACACCTTGGGGATCGGCGAACTCATGTTGAGGAAGTAGTTGTCGACTTCGTCGCGGAACAGCTCGAGCCGGAAACCGGCGAACAGCCATTGGTCGCGGTCGGTCTCGGTGAGGATCCTGCGCGGCGCGTCGGTGACCTCGCCGGTGGCACTGCCGCCTTCGAATGCCGGCACCACGCCGACCGCCTCCCAGGCTTCGTCGACCCAACGGTTGTGCAGGCTGCGGCGCTCCATGATCACGGCGACAGGGAACTGATGCATGGCAGGCTGTCCTCAGGTTTGCGTTGACACTATCGACAGCATACGTCAGGGATGGGGGCCGTGCATCCTTGCTGGCTTGCCGGGCGGTGGCACGGAGCGCTTTACCGGGGAGTCCGCGCGCGGGGCAGACGTTCGCGGCCGTCCTTGCCCACTCCGTTTACAATTCACCCATGTCGATTCCTGCATTGAACCTTGTCGGGCCGGGTCGTGTTGGCCGCAGCCTCGCGCGTCTGTGGCACGACGCCGGCTGCGTCCGCATCGGCGCAATCAGCGGCCGCGACTGCGCGCGCACGCAAGCTGCCCGCGATTTCATTGGCGCCGGCACGCCATGCCCGGCAGGCGCGTTGCCGCCGGCGGAGCTGTGGCTGATCGCCACCCCGGACGACATCATTGCCGACGTCGCCACAACACTCGCGGC
This sequence comes from Azoarcus sp. Soil_N_20, assembly GCF_057656155.1. Classification (NCBI taxonomy): domain Bacteria; kingdom Pseudomonadati; phylum Pseudomonadota; class Betaproteobacteria; order Rhodocyclales; family Zoogloeaceae; genus Azoarcus; species Azoarcus sp. Soil_N_20. The sequence goes on from NZ_JBDGKX010000005.1 coordinate 52,905, forward strand.
TGCCCGCGTGGTCCGGCCCGGCGATGGCGTGTTCCATTGCAGCGGCGCGCTCGGCTCGACGGTGCTCGCGCCCTTGCGTGCAGTCGGCGCCGTCATCGCCAGCGTGCATCCGCTGAAGTCGTTCGCCGACCCCGGCGTGGCGATCGGCGATTTCGCCGGCACCTTCTGCGCCTGCGAGGGCGATGCGGAGGCACTGCAGCGTCTTGCGCCCCTGTTCGATGCGATCGGAGCGCATCGCTTTACCGTATCGGCACAGCACAAGCTGCTGTATCACGCCGCCGCGGTACTCGCCTGCAATCACCTGGTTGGGCTCATGGAGGCCGCGTTGCAGTGCATGGAGGGCGCCGGCGTCGAGCGCGCCACGGCGTGGGCCGCATTGCAGCCGCTGGTCGCCGGTACCCTGGCGAACATCGACCGGGTGGGCACCCGTGCAGCACTGACCGGACCGGTGGCGCGCGGCGACCGCCACACGATACGCAGCGAGATTGCGGCCACCGCGGCACTCGACCCCGATCTGGCCGAGGCCTACCGCGTGCTGTCGCGGGTGGCACTCGGACTGGCGCCGGCGGAGAACGGGCTGACGCGCGACGATATTGGGTAAGTCTGAGTCAACCCGACGCAAGCCGGTGATGCGCGCACAAACAAGGGCCCCGGCACCCGCGGCCGACTGCGTGGCCCGACGCCGACCCGGTCGGCGCGACCAGACCGGATGTCCGGGATCCGCTCACGGTTTCCGGCCCCAGCGCCTCCTTCGGCCTACTGCCGAACCTCGTCGAACTCGTCCGCGCTGCCGGCACCGGGGGTGGCGCGGAACGGGTTGATGTCGAGCCCGCCACGCCGGGTGTAACGCGCCCAGACCGCAAGCGACTCCGGCCGGCAGCGCGCCAGAATGTCGCAGAACACCCGCTCCACGCATTGTTCGTGGAATTCGTTATGTTCGCGAAAGGACACGATGTAGCGCAGCAGGCCTTCGCGGTCGATCGCCGGACCGCTGTAGCGCACCACCACCATGCCCCAGTCGGGCTGGCCGGTGACCAGGCAGTTGGACTTGAGCAGGTGCGAATACAGGGTTTCGCGGACCGGGCTCCCCGGGGCCGACAGCAACTCGGGGGCGGGCTGGTAAATGTCGATGGCGATGTCGAGGTCGTCGACACAGCTCCCCTGCGGATAGTCGATGCGGCGCTGCGGCCGCTCGCCGAGCGGCATCAGTTCGACCCCGACCGCGCCGCCGGCCGCCGCCGAGAGATCACCCGCGATCGTTGCCCGCACCGTCCCGGGATCCGTAAAACGGCTCTGGTTGAAGGCGTTCAGATACAGTTTCAGCGACTTCGACTCGATCAGCCGCGGCGTATCGGCCGGCACCCGGAAACGCGCCAGTGCCACCACCGGCTTGCCGCGCGGATTGAGCCACGATACTTCGTAGGCATTCCACAGATCCTCGCCGACGAAGGGCAGCGCGTCGCCGCGCACACCGATCTCATCACGCTTGAGCTGGCGCGCGATCGGGAACAGCAGTTCGGGCGCATAGGTGTCGCGATAGGCGACCGGCTTGCCGAGCGGCGAGGCCTCGGCGCCGTGAGAGGGGCGGACTTTGTCGTTCATCGTGAAATTGTAGGGGAAGGCGGAGGGCGGCGTAACTTGCTGCATCGCAACACGGATAGTAGACTCGCGCCACCCCGTTTTCGATCCGTGTCGGAGCCTCCACCCGTGTAAGCCTGGTCCTCTTTCTGCGAGTCCGTTTCATCCACCGCCCCTGGGCCTAGAAGCCGTGGGGCCTGCCGCCGACTCGCGCGAGGCTGCACGCGATTGTTCACGCCCCCTCCGGGCATCCCCTGCGATCCAATCGATCCGAAGCCGCACCCCGACCGCCACCGGTCCGGCCGGCGCGGACCGTCGTCTGCCATTCCCCAACGGCCGCACGCCCCCGCCTGCGGCACAAGAAGGACCATAACCACAATGAAGTCCCTGCACCAGGACTGGTTCTCCAACGTCCGCAACGATCTGCTCGCCGGCCTGGTGGTCGCACTCGCGCTGATTCCCGAGGCGATCGCCTTCTCCATCATCGCCGGCGTCGACCCCAAGGTCGGGCTCTATGCCTCGTTCTCGATCGCCACCGTGATCGCCTTCGCCGGCGGGCGGCCGGGCATGATCTCGGCCGCCACCGGGGCGATGGCGCTGGTGATGGTGACCCTGGTCAAGGACCACGGCCTGCAGTACCTGCTCGCCGCGACCGTGCTGACCGGGATGCTGCAGGTGCTTGCCGGTGCAGTGCGGCTGGGGGTGCTGATGCGCTTCGTGTCGCGTTCGGTGGTCACCGGCTTCGTCAATGCACTCGCGATCCTGATCTTCATGGCGCAACTGCCCGAACTCACCAACGTGAGCTGGCATGTGTACGCGATGACCGCCGCCGGGCTGGGCATCATCTACCTGCTGCCCTATGTCACCAGGGCAGTGCCCTCGCCGCTGGTCACCATCGTGGTCCTGACCGCGGTATCGCTCGCGCTCGGCCTCGACATCCGCACTGTCGGCGACATGGGCGAGCTGCCCGACAGCCTGCCGGTGTTCCTGATCCCCGACATTCCGTTCAATCTCGAGACGCTGGCGATCATCTTCCCCTACTCGCTGACGCTGATGGTGGTCGGCCTGCTCGAATCGCTGATGACCGCGACCATCGTCGACGACCTGACCGACACCGCCAGCAACAAGAACCGCGAGTGCATCGGCCAGGGCGTGGCCAATATCGCCACCGGCTTCATCGGTGGCATGGCCGGCTGCGCGATGATCGGCCAGTCGGTGATCAACGTGAAGTCCGGCGGCCGCGGCCGCCTGTCTACCCTGACCGCGGGCGTGGTGCTGCTGATCCTGGTGGTCTTCCTCGGCGACTGGGTGGCCCGGATTCCGATGGCGGCGCTGGTCGCGGTGATGATCATGGTCTCGATCGGCACCTTCAACTGGGGCTCGCTGCGCAACCTGCGCGAGCATCCGCCCAGCTCCAGCATCGTCATGGTGGCCACGGTCGCGGTCACCGTATTCACCCACGACCTCGCCCAGGGCGTGCTGGTCGGCGTGCTGCTGTCGGGCTTCTTCTTCGCCCACAAGGTCGGCCAGGTGTTCCACGCCGCGTCCAGGGCGGAGCACGAGGGCCGCACACGGCGCTACCGCATCACCGGCCAGGTCTTCTTCGCCTCGGCGGACCGCTTCATTGCATCGTTCGATTTCAAGGAAGTCATCGAGAAAGTGGTGATCGACGTGTCGCGCGCCCACTTCTGGGACATCACCGCGGTCAGCGCACTCGACAAGGTGGTGGTGAAGTTTCGCCGCGGAGGCACCGAGGTCGAGGTCATCGGCCTCAACGAGGCGAGCGCGACGATGATCGACCGGTTTGCGGTTCATGACAAACCTGAAGCCGTCGAAAAGCTGATGGGCCACTGAGGAGACCGCCATGATCAAGAACGACAACAAGGTGCTGGCCTGCGTGGACCAGTCGCACTATGCCGACACCGTGGCCGACTACGCGGCCTGGGCTGCGCGCCGCATGGAAGCGCCGCTGGAGTTCCTGCACGTGATCGACCGCCATCTCGAGCAGGGTTCGGGCGAAGACCACAGCGGCGCGATCGGCTTCAACGCGCAGGAAGCGCTGCTCACCGACCTCAGTGACAAGGACGCGGCCCGCACCCGCGAAATGCGCGAGCAGGGCCGGCTGTTCCTCAACCGGCTGCGCCAGCGCGCGATCGATGCCGGCGTGCCGGCGCCGGACGTGCGCCAACGCCACGACGCCCTCGACGAAACCCTGGCCGAACAGGAGGATGGCGTACGGCTGTTCGTGTTCGGCCGTCGCGGTGCCTCGGCCGAGACCACCCGGCGCGACCTGGGGCGCAACGTCGAGCGAATGGTGCGCGCCCTGCACAAACCGATCCTGACCGTGACCGAGGGCTTCGCGGAACCGCGGCGGGTGCTGATCGCCTTCGACGGCGGCATCGTCACCCGCCGCGGAGTCGAGATGGTGGCCGCCAGCCCGCTGTTCCGCGGCCTGCCGATCCATCTGCTGATGTCGGGCAAGGAAAGCCTCGAAGCCCCGAAGCAACTCGACTGGGCCCGCCAGACCCTGGAGACCGCCGGCTTCGCGGCTACGACTTCGCTGGTACCCGGCGATACCGAGCAGATCATCGCACGCACGGTAAAGGAGCAGGAGATCGACGTGCTGATCATGGGCGCCTACGCCCACTCGGCGCTGCGCAGCCTGATCTTCGGCAGCAAGACCAACGAGCTGCTGCGTTCCGCGACGATACCCACGCTGTTGCTGCGCTGACGCCCGTCGCTGCCCGGCCCTGCGCGAATGGAAATAGAATAGGCCCAGTCCACGGTGAGCCCCATGATCAAATCCCTTCTTGCCATCAGCGCAGGCGCCTCGCTCGGCGCCATCCTGCGCTGGCTGCTCGGCAGCTCGCTGAACGCGCTGTTTCCGAGCATCCCGCCGGGCACGCTGGCGGCCAACCTGATCGGCGGCTACCTGGTCGGCGTGGCGATCGCGTTCTTCGCCGACCATGCCGGGCTCGCGCCCGAGTGGCGGCTGCTGGTAATCACCGGCTTCCTCGGCGGGCTGACGACGTTCTCGACCTTCTCCGCGGAAGTGGCCACACTGGTACAGCAGGGTCGCCTGCTGTGGGCCGGCGCGGCGATCTCGGTACACGTCGTCGGCTCGCTGGCGATGACCCTGCTCGGGCTGGCGACGGTCAGCCTGCTCAGGGGCAGCTGAACGGAGGGCACATCATGCAAGGCTACCAGCTCACCTTCTTCACCCAGCAGGACCGCAGCCACCGCGGCAAGCCACTGGGCGCCTGGCTGGTCGAGGAGGTGCGCCGCCTCGGCATCGGTGGCGCCACGCTGATCGCCGCCAGCGAAGGCTTCGGCCAGCACCGCAAGATCCACGCCGCACACTTTTTCGAACTCGCCGATCAGCCGCTCGAGGTCACCATGGTGGTCAGCGCCGACGATGCCGAGCGCGTGTTCGCCCGCCTCGTCGAGGAAGGCATCGACATATTTTATGCAAAGACGCCGGTCGAGTTCGGCATGACCGGGGCGCGCTGAGGCGCTGCCGGAGCCGTGTCCTGAATGGCAGCCTCCTGCCGGTTCAACCGAGCAGGGCCACGGTCTTGATCTGCGCCCACATCGGCCGCCCTACGACCACGCCCAGCTGGTCGCACGAACGCCGGGCGATGCGCGCGATCAGCGGCGTGCCGTCGGCATCGAGCCGCACCAGCACGTGCGCCGGCGTATCGGCGGGCGCCACTTCGACCACGGTGGCCGGCAGCAGGTTGGTGATGCTGCTGCCCTCGGCACGCGCCGTCGCCAGGCTGACGTCGCGCGCATGCACGCGAAAACGAAGTGGGTGGCCGACGGCCTCCGGGCGCCGCGCCACCAGCACGTTGCCGCCGGGAAAATCCAGCCGGGTCAGGTGGTAGAGATCGTCGTGCTCGCCCACCACCGATTCGATGACCACCCCGGCATCCTCGGTGAACGCGGTGGGGAGGTCGAGCCGGGCCAGGGTTTCCACCAGGCCGCCCTGTGCGACCACCCTGCCCTGGTCGAGCAGCACCACGTGATCGGCCAGGCGCGCCACTTCGTCGGGCGAATGGCTGACGTAGAGCACCGGGATGTCGAGCTCGTCGTGCAGGCGTTCGAGGTAGGGCAGGATCTCGTTCTTGCGCTTGAGATCGAGCGCGGCCAGCGGCTCGTCCATCAGCAGCAGGCGCGGGCTGGTGAGGAGCGCACGGGCGATGCCGACGCGCTGGCGCTCGCCGCCGGACAGGCGCTCGGGCATGCGATCGAGCAAGGGCTCGATGCCGAGCAGATCGACCGCCTGATCCCACGCCACCCGTCGTGTCGGCGCAGCCACCCGTTTCATGCCGAACTCGAGATTGCGCCGCACCGACAGGTGGGGAAACAGGCTGGCCTCCTGGAACACGTAGCCGAGCGAACGTCGATGGGTCGGCACGAAGACGCCGCGGGCGCTGTCCTGCCACAACTCGCCATTGACCTCGAGCAGGCCCATGTCCGCCCGCTCCAGTCCGGCCACGCAGCGCAAACAGGTCGTCTTGCCCGAGCCGGAATGGCCGAACAGCGCGGTCACCCCTCGTCCCGGCAGCTGCAAATCGACATCCAGCGCGAACCCCGGGTAGTTCACCCGAAAACGCGCATGAATACCGCTGCTGCTTCCGGTCACCACCGACCTTTCCTCACGGGCACACTCGCTCATTGCAATCAGGATCTCCGCTTCGCCGATCATCGCCCTCACCCTCGCCAGCTCTGCTTGAGCCGGCTGGTATACAGCGCCAGCAGCACGAGGAAGGAAAACACCAGCATGCCGCCGGCCAGCCAGTGCGCCTGACCATACTCCATCGCCTCGACATGGTCGTAGATCTGCACCGACAGCACCCGGGTTTTCTCCGGGATATTGCCGCCTATCATCAGCACCACCCCGAACTCGCCCACGGTATGGGCGAAGCCGAGGATGCCCGCGGTGACGAAGCCGGGTCTCGACAGCGGCAGCACCACGCTGAAGAAGGTATCCCACGGTCCGGCGCGCAAGGTGGCCGCCGCCTCCAGCGGACGCTCGCCGATCGCCTCGAACGCGTTCTGCAGCGGCTGCACGACGAAGGGCATGGAATAGAACACCGAGGCCACCACCAGACCGGCAAAAGTGAAGGGCAGCGTGCCCAGGCCGAGGCTCTGGGTCAGCTGGCCGACGAAACCGTTCGGCCCCATCGCCACCAGCAGGTAGAAGCCGAGCACGGTCGGCGGCAACACCAGCGGCAGCGCCACCACGGCACCGATCGGCCCCTTGAGCCGCGAGGGCGTGCGCGCCAGCCACCACGCGATCGGCGTACCGATCAAGAGCAGCAGCACGGTGGTGACCGTCGCCAGCTTGAGCGTCAGCCAGATCGCCGCGAGATCGACGCTATCGAGTGGCACCATGCCTGTCTCCTGCTCCTGTACCCGGTTAGCGCCCGGCCCTCACAGATCGTAGCCGTAGGACTTGATCACGGCGGTCGCCTTCGGCCCCTTCAGGTAGTCGACGAGCGCCTGCGCTGCCGGGTTGTCGATGCCTCTGGCGAGAATCACTGCGTCCTGCCGGATCGGGTCGTACAGATCGGCAGGCACGATCCACGCCGATCCGGCGCTCACCTTGCCGTCCTTGAACACCTGGGACAAAGCGACGAAACCGAGTTCGGCGTTGCCGGTCGCCGCGAACTGGTAGGCCTGGGTGATGTTCTCGCCCTGCACCATGCGGCCGGCCACCGCTTCGCTCAAGCCCAGCTTGGCGAGCGTTGCCATCGCCGCGGCACCATAGGGTGCGGTCTTCGGGTTGGCGAGCGACAGGTGTTTGTACGCTGTCGATCTCAGCACCTCGCCCCCGGCGTCCACATAGCCCTCCTTCGCCGACCACAGCACCAGCTTGCCGATGGCGTAGGTGAAGCGCGATCCCTTGGCCGTGTCGCCTTCGCTTTCCAGCCTGGCCGGCGTGGTGTCGTCGGCCGCGAGCAAGACTTCGAACGGCGCGCCGTTCTTGATCTGGGCGTAGAACTTGCCGGTGGCGCCAAAGGCAACCATTGCCTTGTGACCGGTGTCCTTCGCGAACTCGGTCGCAATCGCCTGCATCGGCGCGGTGAAGTTGGCCGCCACGGCGACCTGGACCTCGGCGGCATTGACTGCTAAGGCGGACACGAGCAGGCCAAGCGCGACCAGCGTGCGGGAGATGGTGAATCGATCTTGCATCTGAATGCTCCTGTGGTCTTGAAGGAAGATGGGATCTCAGTCGTACACCGCGAGAATCACGCTCGAAGACTTGAAGAAGGCGCAGGCGCTCACGCCGGGCGCGATACCGAGCGCCGTGCAGCTGTCGCCGGTGACCACACAGGTCACGCTGCGCCCGGACGGCAGCGCCAGGGTCACCTCGCTGTTTACCGGACCCTCGTGCACCGCGGCGACCTCGCCCCACAACTGGTTGCGCGCGGTGAGCCGCATCGACTTGTCGACCGCCAGCATCACCGACGACGACTTCACCAGCGCGAACACTTCCTTGCCGATGGTCAGCGCCAGGTTCTCCGCGCTGGCCTTGGTGATGATCGCGACGATCTCGGTCCTGGCGTCGAGGCGCACGCGCACCTCGTAATCGACCCCGCCGTCGCGCAGGCCGGTGATCGTGCCGGAGAACTGGTTGCGGGCGCTGGTCTTCATGCTCATCCGGTGCATCAGTTGCTGGAAGCCGCGGATGTCGCAACCGCCGGCCTCGTTCAGGCGCTCGGAAAGACGGTCGAGCGCCGCTTGATATTCGATTTCGAGCGCGCGGTACATCGCCACCATCTTGGTGCCGTACTCGGTGAGCCGGGTCCCGCCGCCCTGGCGCCCGCCGGTGACACGCACCACCAGCGGCTCGGGGGCGAGGTTGTTCATGGTGTCGATCGCATCCCAGGCCGCCTTGTACGACAGCGGCACGGCCTTGGCTGCCTGGTTGATCGAGCCCTTGCGACCGATCTCCTCGAGCAGGCGGATGCGGGTGTCGGACAGCGCCGCACCGACCTCGTTTTCGAGCGACATGCGGGCAAGGAAGCGGGTGGCGGTCATCGTGTGCGGTTGCATTATGTTGTCTCGTTTATATAAAGCCAGTTCCATGCCAGAACGGCGTTTCCTATGGTTGCAGGGCTACAGGCCCCGTGCGTATAGTGCATTGACGGAATGCCTGTGATCATTACGACAATTATATGTATCAAACACTACAACGTTACTCATCCCCTGCACAGCTTTTGCCGGAGAAGATCATGAAAGTCAGCGCCCGCAATGTTTTTAAAGGCAGCATCAGCGCCGTGCACCACGGCGCGGTAAACGCCGAGGTGGAAGTTTCCCTTGGCGGCAGCGACAAGCTGGTCGCGATCGTCACCATGGAAAGCGTCAGGACGCTCGAGCTCACCGTAGGCAAGGAGGTGGTCGCACTGGTGAAAGCGCCGTGGGTGATGTTGATGGCTGATGGCGTCGACATTCGCCTGTCGGCGCGCAACTGCCTGCGCGGCACGGTGAAGTCGGTCGAGCCCGGCGCAGTCAACGCCGAGGTCACGATCACCCTGCCCGGCGGCACCGAGGTCTCTTCGGTGGTCACCAAGGAGGCGGTTGCCGAACTGGGCCTCAAGCCCGGGGTCGCCGCCACCGCGGTGATCAAGGCGTCGAACGTGATCCTCGGCGTGCCGGCCTGAAGCGGTTCCCGGGAGCGCGACCTTCAGCCCTGGCCGATGCCGTAGCGACGCATGCGGGCTGCGATCGCCGAATGCGAGGCACCCAGACGGCGGGCGAGCTTGCGGCTGGACGGATGGTCGCGATACAGGCGCTGCAGAATGCCCTTCTCGAACTCGGCCACGGCTTCGTCGAGGCTGGTGATCTCGCCGGCAAATGCTTCTCCGCCGGGCCGCGCAGCGCTCGCCAGTTCGAGATCGTCGGCATCGATCACCCGGCGCTCGGTCAAGGTCATCGCGCGAAAGATCACGTTCTGCAGCTGGCGCACGTTGCCGACCCAGGGATTGACCAGCAGCGCAGCGGACGCGGCCGGCGACAGCCGCATCTGCGGGTGGCCGGCCTGGGCGCAGGCGCGCTCGAGGAAGTAGTGCGCCAGCGGCAGGATGTCGTCGGTACGCTCGCGCAGCGACGGCATGTGCAAATTGAGCACGTTGAGGCGGAACAGCAGGTCCTGGCGGAACTGGCCGGCCTCGACCATGGCTTCGAGCGCACGGTGGGTGGCGCTGATGATGCGCACGTCCACGCGGGTCTCGCGGTCGCCACCGACACGGCGGAAGCTGCCGTCGTTGAGAAAGCGCAGCAGCTTGGCCTGCAGGTAGGGTGACATCTCGCCGATTTCGTCGAGGAACACGGTGCCGCCGTCGGCCATTTCGAGCAGCCCCGGCTTGCCCCCGCGCAGCGCGCCGGTGAACGCCCCTGGCGAGTAGCCGAACAGTTCGCTCTCGGCCAGGTTCTCGGGCAGCGCGGCGCAGTTCAACGCGAAGAAGGGTTCGGCGCTGCGGCTGCTGCCGGCATGGCAGGCGTGGGCGAGCAACTCCTTGCCGGTGCCGGTCTCGCCGGTGATCAGTAGCGGGGCATCGACCTGGGCCATCCGCGCCGCGCGCTGCTTGAGCTGGACGATCTCCGGCGAACCGCCGAGCACCGCCTCGAAGCCGCCGGCATCGAAGTTCTGCAGCGCGCTGAGACGCTCGCCGAGGCGGCTCGGCGCGTGCAGCGTCAGCACCGCGCCCGCGGCCCGGCCACCGGTCTCGTGCAGCGGCAGGGTCTCGAGCATGTAGGGCTCGCCGCTGATCTCGACTTCGCGCGCCGACAGGTGGTAGCCGCCGTCGATCAGCGCGTCGAGCAGTGCCGGGTCGCCCAGCAGTACCCGCATCGAGGCGCCCAGCAGTTCCTCCTCCGCCATCCCGCTCGCCACCACCGCGGCGCCGTTGGCGACCACGATCCCGCCCAGCGCATCGATCGCGAACACCGGGTCGGCCTGAGACGCCATCAGCGCGTCGAGGTAGAGCCGGCGCTGCGCCCCCGGCAGCATCGCCACTGCGTCCACCGTGCGCACCCCGGGCACCTGGCGCAGATCCTGGCGCAACGCAATCAGGCCGGACTGGTCGAGTTCCGGCGCCTCGATATAGACATAGGGCGGGTCCACCTCGACCGCGGTGACGTTGAGCGAACGTCGCGCCAGCACGCCGAGGATTTCCTGGGCAATCCCGACGCGGTCGGAAAACACCACGGATATGCGCATCACGTTCTCATGTACTCGATTCGATACAGCGTAACGTAAACGATACGGACCCGCTAAGCCTTTGTTCGATATCGACTTCCGTCGAGATCTAGGGCCAGGCGGGGCAGCGTCGTATCGAAATCCATACACGCACATCCGCTCCACACCCGCGACCACAATCCAAGCAATTGTTTTAATTAAGTTTTTACGAATGGCACAGGGGTTGCTATGAGAGATCGAACCGGACCTTGCCCATCGCGGGACGGCCCCTGCCCAACACAACGGAGAAGTACCCATGCAAGTCCTCGTCCTCGGTAGCGGTGTCATCGGCACCACCACGGCCTACTATCTCGCCCGCGCTGGTCATGAGGTCACGGTGGTGGACCGGCAGCCGGGCGCGGCGCTCGAGACCAGTTACGCCAATGCCGGCGAGGTCTCGCCCGGCTACTCCGCGCCGTGGGCCGGCCCGGGCGTGCCGCTGAAGGCGATCAAGTGGATGCTGATGCACCACAGCCCGCTGGTCATCAAGCCCATGCTCGACCCCGCGATGTGGCGCTGGGGACTGTCGATGCTGCGCAACTGCACCGAGGCCCGTTACCGGCTCAACAAGAGCCGCATGGTACGGCTCGCCGAATACAGCCGCGACTGCCTGCGCGAGCTGCGCGCGGAAACCGGCATCCGCTACGACGAGCGCAGCCAGGGCACACTGCAGCTGTTCCGCACCCACAAGCAGCTCGACGATGTCGGCAAGGATATCGGCATCCTGAAGGAGTACGGCGTCCCGTTCCAGGTGCTGGACCAGTCGGGCTACCTGGAATACGAGCCCGCGCTCGCCGCGGTGAAGGAGAAGTTCGTCGGCGCGCTGCGCCTGCCCGGCGACGAGACCGGTGATTGCTACAAGTTCACGCAGAATCTGGCGCAGATGGCCGCGGCGCTGGGGGTCAAGTTCCGCTTCGGGACCACGATCCGGGGCATCGACGGCAGCGGCGACCGGATCTCGGGGGTGCGCACCGATGCCGGCACTCTGAGCGCCGACAAGTACATCCTCGCCCTGGGCAGCTATTCGCCGCAGCTGCTCAAGCCGCTCGGCATCGCGCTGCCGGTGTATCCGGTCAAGGGCTATTCGATCACGGTGCCGATCAGCGACGCGGCGATGGCGCCCGAATCCACGATCATGGACGAAACCCACAAGGTCGCGGTCACCCGCCTCGGCGATCGCATCCGGGTCGGCGGCACCGCCCAGCTCTCGAGCTACGACCTCGATCTCGACGACGCCCGCCGCCGCACCCTCGAATTCGTCGTCCGCGACCTCTTTCCCCATGGCGGCGACGTTGCCCGGGCCGAGTTCTGGACCGGCCTGCGCCCGATGACGCCCGACGGCACCCCGATCATCGGCGCCACCCGCTACCGCAATCTGCTGCTCAGCACCGGCCACGGCACGCTGGGCTGGACCATGGCCGCCGGCACCGGGCGGGTCGTGGCCGACCTCATCAGCGGGTGCACCCCCGACATCCCGGTCGACGACCTCGCCGTCGCCCGCTACGCCTGATCCCTCGCCCCACCCTCAGCACGTCATCACACGGAGAGCCCCATGGAAACACTGACCCAGTTCGTCACCGCGATCAACGACATCGTATGGGGCCCGCCCATGCTGGTCCTGATCCTCGGCACCGGCCTGTTCCTGCAGCTACGCCTGAAACTGTTGCCGATCATGAAGATCGGGGCCGGGTTCGCGATGGTCTGGAGCGGGCGCAAGCCGGCCGCCGATGCGCCGGGCGAGATCAGCCCCTATGCCGCGCTAATGACCGCGTTGGCGGCCACCGTCGGTACCGGCAACATCGCCGGCGTTGCCACGGCGATCGCGCTCGGCGGACCCGGCGCCCTGTTCTGGATGTGGATGACCGCCCTCGTCGGCATGGCCACCAAGTACGCCGAGGTGGTGCTGGCGGTGCATTACCGCGAGACCGACGCCAACGGCGAACACGTCGGCGGCCCGATGTACGCGATCAAGAACGGGCTCGGGCGCAAGTGGCGCTGGCTCGGCGCCGCCTTCGCCCTGTTCGGCGGACTGGCCGGTTTCGGCATCGGCAACATGGTCCAGTCGAACAGCATCGCCGACGTGATGCAGTCCACCTTCGGCGTGGCACCGTGGCTGTCGGGCGTGGTGATGACGGCGCTCACCGGTTTCGTGCTGCTGGGCGGGATCAAGCGCATCGGCGCGGTCGCGGAGAAGCTGGTGCCCTTCATGTGCGTCGGCTACGTGGCCGCCTCGCTGCTCGTGCTCGGGCTCTACGCCGACCGTATCCCCGACGCCTTCGCGCTGATCTTCACCCATGCTTTCAGCCCGGCCGCGGCCACCGGCGGCTTTGCCGGCGCCGCGATCATGATGGCGATGCGCTACGGCGTGGCCCGCGGCATCTTCTCCAATGAAGCCGGCCTGGGCACCGCCGGTATCGCCCAGGCCGCCGGGCGGAGCAAGAACGCGGTCGAATCCGGGCTGGTCGGGATGATGGGCACTTTCATCGACACCATCATCGTGTGCACCATGACCGGTTTGGTGCTGATCGTCACCGGCGCGTGGAGCAGCGGCCTCAAGGGCGCCGCGCTGACCTCGACCGCCTTCGCCACCGCGCTGCCGGGCGTCGGCGAGTACCTCCTCGCGATCTCGCTCGCGGTGTTCGCCTACACCACCATCCTCGGCTGGGCCTACTACGGCGAGAAGTGCTGGGAGTATCTGGTCGGCACCTCGGTCGAGAAGCCCTATCGGCTGGTATGGACGCTGTTCGTGATGGTGGGCGCCGTCACCCAGCTCGACTTCGTGTGGCTGGTGGCCGACACCCTGAACGCCTTCATGGCCGTCCCCAACCTGATCGCGCTGCTGCTGCTGTCGCCGATCGTGGCCAGGCTGAGCCGCGAGTACTTCGCCCGCAAGTCGCAGCCGGTTCTGAAACCCGCATGAAACGCGTGCCGCCCGTAGGTGAACGCTACGCGCGGCACGCCCCGATCACCCATCGATGTCATCGAATGCAATGAGCCTTCACACCCATATCAATGCCGGCGCGATTCTCGAGATCGATCTCGACGCGATCTGCGCCAACTGGCGCGCACTCGGAACCCGCATCGGCGGCGCGCAGTGCGCCGCCGTGGTCAAGGCGGACGCCTACGGGCTGGGCGCGCTGCGGGTTGCGCCCGCGCTGTATCGCGCGGGTTGCCGCCACTTCTTCGTCGCCCATGTGGACGAAGCCATCGCCCTGCGTCCGGCGCTTCCGGGCGAAGCGACCATCTATGTGCTGCACGGTTCGCCGCCGGGCGCGGAGATCGAGTTCGTCACTCACAGTCTGGTTCCGGTGCTGAACAGCCTGCCCCGGCTGGCGGCATGGCAGGCCATGGCTCAGCGCCAGGGCAAGTCCCTGCCGGCGGTCCTGCAGGTGGATACCGGCATGGCCCGGCTGGGGCTGACGGCGCAGGAGCTCGATCGGGTCGCCAGCGCGGGCGGCGAGCTCGAGGGCGTCGATCTCCGCTTGATCATGAGCCACCTGGTCAGCGCCGAGGATCCGTCCAGTCCGCACAACCGCCTTCAGCTCGATCGATTCAGGGCTGCCTTGCGCCGCCTCCCGCCGCGACCGGTCAGTCTCGCCAACTCGTCGGGCATCTTTCTGGGCCCCGACTTCCACTTCGATCTGGCCCGGCCCGGCGCCGCGCTGTATGGCGTCGCGCCCGTAGTCGGGATGGACAACCCGCTGCAGCCGGTCATCCGGCTACGGGGCAAGGTGATCCAGACCCGGCACATCGAACCCGGCACCGGCGTCGGCTACAACCACAGCTGGACCGCGACGAGGCGCTCGCGGATCGCCACTGTTGCGACCGGTTATGCGGATGGCTACCTGCGCAGCCTCGGCAACCGCGGCGAGGTCCATTTCGAGGGCAGGCGCCTGCCGGTCGTCGGCAATATCTCCATGGACACGGTCACCATCGACGTCAGCGAGGTCGCGGAAGACCGCCTGCACGAAGGCACGCTGATCGACCTCGCCGGTCCGCTGAACCCGGTCGACACGATCGCGGCCCGGGGCGGAACGATCGGCTACGAGATCCTCACCAGCCTCGGCCACCGCTACGCCCGGCACTACCTCGGGGCGGCCCTGGAATCGGATCAGGTGCGGGCGACGGAAGCCAGCCGCTGAGCCCACCGACCGTCACTGCCGGCCCGCGGAGACCGCAGTAGCCTGCACCCCCTCGGCGCCGATCGATCGGGATCTACTGAGTATTCACCCACAAATTCGACCTATATCGCCAATAGCGACAAATATCACAATATCGACACAGCGCGCCTTTCTGTTCTGAAGGTTCCGTGTATGCTCGTCATCAGTGCGGTCGAGCCTGTTCCGACCGCCCGCCATATGTCGAGGTACAAGTCCATGTCGTTGCGTGCCGGCCATTCCTTTGCCACCGATGCGCGCCAGGCCGTGGACGAGCTGCATGCCGCCATCGCGCAGCCGGACATGGCCCTGGTGGTGTTCTTCTGCTCCAGCCGTTTCGATCTTGGCGCGCTGGCAGCCGCAATAAACACGCGTTTTGCCGGCACCGCGGTGATCGGTTGCACGACCGCGGGGGAGATCGGTCCGGCGGGCTATCGCGATGGCAGTCTGGTCGGCGTCAGCTTCCCGTCGGCGTCCTGCGCGGCGGCCATCGGACACCTCGACCGCCTGGCGCAGTTCGACGCGGCCGACGCCCATGTGCTGGCGTCGGCGTTGCGCCAGCAGGTCGCCGGCGGGATCGGCCACAGTTTCGCCCTGCTCCTCGTGGACGGCATGTGTGGCCGCGAAGAGCCCATCGCCCAAGCCCTGCAGTCGGCCCTCGGCGACATTCCCCAGGTGGGCGGTTCGGCCGGGGACGACCAGCGCTTCGTCGCCACCCGGGTGTTCGCCGACGGCGCCTTCCGCGACGATGCTGCGGTGCTGGCCGTAGTGAAGACCTCATTGCCGTTCAAGGTGTTTCGCGGCCATCATTTCGTCGGCGGTGCCGAGCCGCTGGTCGTTACCGAGGCCGACGCACAGCGCCGTATCGTGCGCGAAATCAATGGTCGTCCGGCCGCGGCGGAGTACGCGCGCGCCGCCGGGATCGACAACGCGCACCTGAATGCGGCGCATTTTGCGACTGCGCCGATGGTGGTGCGGATCAACGGTAACGACTACGTCCGCGCGATCCGGCAGGTCAACGCCGACAGCAGCCTGACCCTGTACGGCGCCATCGATCGCGGCGTGGTGCTGCGGGTGGCCCGGGGGCTCGATCTGGAGCAGAGCCGCCGCACCCTGTTCGCCGAGGTCCGTCAGCACATCGGCGCGCCCCAACTGGTCCTGGGGTTCGACTGCATCCACTGCAAACTCGAGGCCCACGACCACGACGGCAGGCGCGCCATCGGGCAGGTGTTCGGCGACAACCGCGTGGTCGGCTTCAGCGGCTATGGTGAACAGTTCATGGGGATACACGTGAATCAGACCCTGACCGGGGTCGCCATCGGCTGGGCGGAGGGCGAGGACGATGCGTAACGAGCCTGCAAGCGATCAGGTCGCGCAGTTGCGCAGCGAAGTGGCGCGCCTCGAGAAGATCATCGCCGCGCTGATCAAGCGCGCCGAAACCCATCTCGATCAGCGTCCCTCGGATTTCGGCGTGTTCCAGGCGACCGTGCTGCTCGAAGACCAGGTTCGCAGTCGCACCCAGGAACTGGATTCGGCGATGCGCCAACTCGCGGAGTCCAATCGCGCGTTGAGCGAATCGAGGGCGAAGTTCCAGGCCGTTTTCGACTTCATGCCCAACCCGGTGGCCCTGTCGGCGCTGGACGACAATACCCTGCTCGAGGTGAGTCGCAGCTTTGCCGAGTTCTTCGGCTACCGTCCCGAAGAGATGGTGGGGCGCCATACCGGGCCGGAAGACCTGTCGCTGTGGGCCGATCCCGCCGCACGGGAGCAATATCGGGCGGCGATCGCGGCCAGCGCCGGCGGCACGGTCAGCTTCGAGGGCCGGGCCAGACGCAAGAACGGCGAACTGGCCCATGTGGTGCTGTCCGGTCGTAATGTCACCGTCGATGGCCGGAGCTTCCTGGTGTCCGAGTTCTACGACGTTACCGAGGCCAAGCGTCAGGGCGAGCGCCTGCGCACTCTCTCCGAGCACGATGCGCTGACCGGGTTGCCGAACCGGCTGCTGGTGCTCGATCGGCTGCATCTGGCCATGGCCCACGCCCGGCGCAACGGTTCGCAGCTGGCGGTATGTTATCTCGACCTCGACGGCTTCAAGGCCGTCAACGACCGCTTTGGTCACCAGGCCGGCGACCGCGTGCTGGTCGAAGCTGCGCGCCGCCTGACCGCCGCCGTGCGCGCCAGCGACACGGTGGGTCGGCTCGGTGGCGACGAATTCGCGATCCTGTTGCCGGGCGTGGTCGCCAGCGGGGAATTCGACCTTATCCTGGGCCGCATCCTCGCGGCGATCAGGCAACCGTACAGCCTCGACGACCGGGTGGTCGACGGCGTCGGCGCGAGCATCGGCTTCACCGTGTTTCCCGACGACGCAACCACGCCGCAGATGCTCCTCGCGCATGCCGACCAGACCATGTATCGGGCCAAACATGCTGGCAAGAACCGCTACCGGCGATTCGGCGCCGATGGCCCGTCCTGGCCGGTCACGACCGCGACGCCGTGATCGGAACGATCCGCGTCGCGGCCTGATGCAAGGAGGCTTGTCCGGCGTGACGGTATATCATTGCGGCAGGCGGCGAACAGCAGGCAACAGCACGATAGCGCCGCGTCCACGTGAGAGAGACATGAACTCCCAGGCATCCGACCCGCGCATCCGTACAGGCCATTCGACCGCAGCCGACCCGGCGGTCGCCGTCGAAGAATTTTTCCACGCAGTGCATCAACCACAGTCGGCACTGGTGGTTTTCTTCTGTTCCCATGAATACGACCGTGAGGCCTTGGCCGACGCGCTGAACCGGCGCTTTGCCGGCACGCCGGTCATCGGCTGCACCACTGCGGGCGAAATCGGGCCCGCCGGGTATCTGTCCGGCAGTCTTTCCGGCTTCAGTCTGCCAGCCGCGCGCTTCACCGTCGCCACCGGCCTGCTCGACAAGCTGCAGAGCTTCGAGATGAGTCGCGGTCGAGCGTTTACCCACGACCTGCGGCAGACCCTCGACGGCGCCGTGGGGGAGGCCAGCGCCGGCAAGCGCTTCGCGTTCCTGTTGACCGACGGGCTGTCGATCCGGGAGGAGCCGGTCGCCCGCGCCATCCAGAGCGAACTCGGCGCCACGCCCATGTTCGGCGGCTCGGCCGGCGACGGCTTCGAATTCAGGCAAACCTGGGTCTTTCACCACGAGGCATTCCATACCGATGCCGCCCTGCTCGCCCTGATCGACACCGCATTGCCCTTCCACACCTTCAAGACTCAGCATTTCGTCTGCGCGGACGAGCGTCTGGTGGTCACCGAAGCCGATGCCGCTCGCCGTATCGTGCGCGAGATCAACGGCCTGCCGGCGGCGGAGGAATACGCCCGCGTCGTCGGTACCGACATCGAGCACCTCAACCCGGCCCATTTTGCAGCCTCGCCGGTCGTGGTGGTGATCGATGGCACCGATTACGTTCGCTCAATCCAGAAGGTCAATCCGGACGGCAGTCTGACGTTCTTCAGCGCCATCGACGAAGGACTAGTATTCCGCGTGGCGCGCGGCGAGGAGCTGCTCGCCAAGCTGCAGCAAACGCTGGACGAGGTGGCCGCACGGGTTGGCGAACCGCAACTGCTGATCACCTGCGACTGCATCCTGCGCAATCAGGAGATCACCGGAAACGGGCAGAAGGAAGCAGTCGGCGATCTGTTCAAGCGCTATCACGCGGTCGGCTTCAGCACCTATGGCGAACAGTTTGGCGGTGTCCATGTCAATCAGACGCTGACTGGCATCGCTATCGGCAATTAGGGGCCGGCGATCCATGGCTGAACAGGATGAGAGCGCCCTGCGCGCCGAGGTTGTCCGTCTCAACAAGATGGTCAGCGCGCTGATGAACCGCGCCGAGCGGGCGATGAGTGCGCCCGGATCGGAGTTCGGGCTGTTTCAGTCGATGGTGATGCTCGAACGTCAGGTCCATGAGCGCACCCAGGCCCTGGAGGCTGCGCTGGAGGAAAACGAGAAGATCAATCGGGCCCTGCAACGCACCATGGAGCAGCTGGAACAGGAAAAGGAAGAGCAGCGCAAGCTGATCCAGAAACTCGAGGAAGCCGACAATCAGCTGCTGCAGTCCGAAAAACTGGCATCGATCGGCCAACTTGCCGCGGGCGTCGCGCATGAGATCAACAACCCGATCGGTTTCGTCAACTCCAACCTGAGCACACTGAAAACCTACACCACCGCCCTGCTCCAGCTGATCGACGCCTACGAAGCCGTCGAGCCGCAAATCCCCGCCTCGGCGTCGAAGGGCGCACTCGACGCCGTGCGCCAGAAGACCGATCTCGCCTATCTGCGCCAGGACATCGTGGACCTGATCGCAGAATCGATCGACGGTACCGGCCGTGTCCGCCAGATCGTGCACGACTTGCGCGATTTCTCGCGTACCGGCCAGGTTGAACGCGAGGCCGCCGACCTGCATGCGGGCCTGGACAGCACCATCAACCTGGTGTGGAACGAAATCAGGTTCAAGGCCGACGTGGTGCGCGAATACGGCGAGCTGCCGACGGTCAATTGCATCCCGTCGCAGATCAACCAGGTGTTCATGAACCTGCTGGTCAATGCCGCCCACGCGATCCGCGAACACGGGGTGATCACGCTGCGCAGCGGGCGCGAAGACGCCATGGTGTGGATCTCGGTGAGCGATACCGGGGTCGGCATTGCCGCAGAGCATCTGTCGAAGATCTTCGATCCCTTCTTCACCACCAAGCCGGTCGGCAAGGGCACCGGGCTGGGCCTGTCGGTGTCCTACGGCATCGTCAGCAAGCACGGCGGCCATATCGAGGTAAATAGTCAGCCCGGGCACGGCAGCACCTTTGTCGTGTGGCTGCCGATCGATCACCCGCCCGCGGCCGGCACGACCGCCTGAGCATCGCGCGTGCCGCTCGGCAACGACCGGGGCGATCCCGTCCCGGTACGGACCACAGGTCGCAAGCGCGCCGGCGCCCGGGTGGTGCACGCTTGATCCGCGCGCGGAACCGGCGCAGCCCGGCTGCGTCCTGGCTACGCTCGTAACACGGCAGACAGTGAGCCATCCGGACAGGATTCCCCACGGCGACAGTTGGCGCCCTCTAGGGCCGCGCTTTCCACATCGAGGTCTGCTGCGGGTCCGTTCACATGACGCTGGCGCTGGTGGCCGGCAAACGCCTGAATCCGGAGCATGTCGAGTTGATTAGCTGATTTTCCTGAATATACTGCAGTAACAATGAGTCACAAAAAAGGCCGCAGTCATGAGGATCCGCCTCCTTCTGCTTGCATGTGCTGCCCTTGCTGCGTGCGCCCAGCCGCCACAAAAGGACACGGTCCGGATCTGCGACTCGGCAGGTTGCAACGAGTTGCCAAGGAGCCATGCGAGCCACCAACCGGCGGACGAGGACGACGGACGGCTGGCGGCACTCGAAGCGCTCGCAGAACGCGATCCGCGCGCGGCCCACGACCTCGGCTTGCGATATTTCCGCGGCGACGGGGTCCGCCAGGACAGCTACAAGGCGCTGACCTGGATGCGTAGCGCCGCCGAGCGCGGGCATCTCGGCGCACAAAAGGCGCTCGGACGACTCTATCTGACCGGACTCGAGGAAATGGGGTCCGATCCACGCGAGGCGGAAAAATGGCTTTCGATCGCCGCCAGCCGCGGCGACGCCGAATCCGCAAAACTGCTCAGCGAAGCGAGCACCGCCAAAAAATCGGACGAAGCTTACTTCAAGTGGCGCGAGCGTTGGCGCGGCGTGTTTCATGACAATTGGTATCGACGCTATTCGTATCTTGGCTACTGGCACCACGGTTCCTGGTATTACCGCTGATCGATTGCAACCTTAGGGAGGTACCCCGTCATGAATCGCCCTTCGACATCGCGCCTTTCAGTGGCACTGCTTGCCTCTGCCATGCTCGGCGCTTGCGTCACCACTGGAACCCAGAAAACGGCAATGACCGGTTCCGCTGCGGGCGGCACCAGCGTGGACGCCAGTTCTTCACTGGAACGTTGCAGTGCGCCACTTGGCACCATTGCGGTGGATGATGGGCGGGCTGCCGATTGGTATGGCCGGTTCGGCAGCGCCACGCAAGTGACCAGCATCGAGCCGCTGCTCCGTCTCGCCGTGCAGCAATCCAACTGCTTCGTGATCACCTCGATCGGCAACCTGCGCACCGACAGCCGCCTCTCACGGATTACCGACACCCAGCGCAATTCGGGTGAGTACCGCGCCGGCTCCAAACAACAGAAGGGGCAACGGGTTGCGGCAGACTACTACCTCGAGCCACAGATCATCATCAACAACGACTCGGTTGGTTCGGTCGGTGGCGTGATCGGCGGCTTGCTGGGCGGGGGCGCCAGAGTGCTCGCCGGCGGCCTGCAGGCAAAGGCGTCGGTGGTGACGCTGTCGCTGTTCGACATCCGCTCGGCGGTCCAGATTGCCGCGTCCGAGGGTAGTGCCACCGCCACCAACTACGGCGCCGCGCTGGGCGCATTCGGCGGCGGTGCCAGCGGTGCCCTGGGTGGCTTCTCCCGGACGCCCGAAGGCAAGGCCACGGTGGCGGCGTTCATGGACGCATACAACAGCATGGTCATCGCACTGCGCAACTACAAGGCGCAGGACGTCAAAGGCGGCCTGGGTCGTGGCGGTACCCTGAAGGTCAATTGACCGCAGCGCGCACCGAACGGACCTGCGTGGCCCGGGCTCAGACCGCGAGCGCCTCGCGCACCCCATCCGCATCCATGTCGGCGCCCGCGCCGCGCATGACGATCTCGCCGCGCTCCATCACCAGATACTGGTCGGACAGGGCGCGGGCGAAGTCGTAGTACTGCTCGACCAGCAGGATGGCCATTTCGCCGGTGGCGGCGAGACTGCGGATGGCGCGTTCGATGTCCTTGATGATCGAGGGCTGAATGCCTTCGGTGGGCTCGTCGAGGATCAGCAGTTTGGGGCCGAAGGCGAGTGCGCGGCCGATGGCAAGCTGTTGTTGCTGGCCGCCGGAGAGGTCACCGCCGCGCCGCCCCATCATCTGCCGGAGCACAGGAAACATGTCGAAGATGCGCTCGGGGATGCTTGCGCCGCGCGGGCGGGTGGCGAGTCCCATCAACAAGTTCTCTTCCACGGTGAGGCGGGGGAAGATTTCACGCCCCTGGGGCACGAAGCCGATGCCGGCGCGCACACGGTTGTATGACGGCGCTCGGGTGATGTCGTCAGCACCGAAGTGGATCGTGCCGCTGGCGGCGGGCACCAGGCCCATCAGGGTCTTGAGCAACGTGGTCTTGCCGACGCCATTGCGTCCGAGCAGCGTGGTGACCTTGCCCATCGGCACTTCGAACGAAAGCCCGCGCAGGATGTGGCTGCCGCCGTAGTACTGGTTGAGGTTGTCGACTTTCAGCATGGTGTTGCTCCTTTCGGCTGCTCCTGGCGTATGGCGAGGGGGCCGTGATCAGGGGTTAATCGGGCGCGACCAGGGACATTCGTTCCACTGGCCTCGGCCGTCCGTGCTACCAACCGCCAGACACGCCGGGTGTTTGCTCCGTGGGCTGCGGAACTCGCTCGCTGCGCTCGCTCGGACAGTCCTCGCCCACTCCACAAACACCCGACATGCCTGGCTGACCAGGGTACCTGCTTCATGACGTAAGGGCCTTGCTCACGCTCCCGACGAACCCGGCCAAGCCGGATATGCGGGGTGTTCCTGGAGAGGGCGAGGACTGTCTGAGCCCGCAGGGCGAGTTCCGCAGCCCTCGGAAGGAATACCCCGCGTAGCCGGCGGTTAGCAGCACATACAACACGACCGGACACCCGCACATCACCGCCCCAGATAGACCTCGATCACCCGCGGATCAGCCTGCACCGTGGCCAGGTCGCCCTCGGCCAGCACCGAGCCCTCGCACAGCACGGTGACGGTGCCGCCAAGGGCCTCGACGAAGGCCATGTCGTGCTCCACCACGACCAGCGAATGCTTGCCAGCAAGGCTGACGAAGAGCTCGGCGGTACGCTCGGTCTCGTCGTCGGTCATGCCCGCGACCGGCTCGTCGAGCAGCAGGAGGCGCGGCTCCTGCATCAGCAGCATGCCGATCTCCAGCCACTGCTTCTGGCCGTGCGACAGCATGCCGGCGCTGCGGTCGGCATCCTTGTCCAGGCGGATCTGCTTGAGCACCTCGGCGATGCGGTCGCGCTCGTCGTCGAACAGACTGGCGAACAGGCTGCGACGCACGCGCTTGTCGGCCTTCATCGCCAGTTCGAGGTTCTCGAACGCACTGTGCTTCTCGAAGATGGTGGGCTTCTGGAACTTGCGGCCGATCCCGGCGTGGGCGATCTGCGGCTCGGTCATGCGGGTCAGATCCAGGGTCTGGCCGAAGAAGGCCTTGCCGTGATCCGGCCGGGTCTTGCCGGTGATCACGTCCATCATCGTGGTCTTGCCGGCACCGTTGGGGCCGATGATGCAGCGCAGTTCGCCGGCATCGATGGTCAGCGACAGCTTGTTCAGCGCACGGAAGCCATCGAAACTGACCGTAATGTCATCGAGATAGAGGATGACGTTGTGCGACAGGTCGAGTTCGCCGGTGACGAGGTGGCTGGTGGTGGCCTCGCTCTCCCATTGCTCGCGGTGGTTTCCGGCCTCGGCGGTGGTCCGGGCCTCGGCACGTTCGAGTTCGGTGGTCTGCATCATGCGGTGGCTCCCTTGGCGGCGGGGGTGTCGGGGAGGGATGCCTGGGCGCCGGCATCGCCGACGGGCCGAACCGGGGGTGGCGGTACGGAAACGGCGGCATCCGTGCTTTCCGGCACTTTGTGCGTCCTCAGCTTGCGCCATAGACCGACGACGCCGTCAGGGAGGTAGAGGGTGACGGCAATGAACAGGAAGCCGAGGAAGAACGGCCAGTACTCCGGAAAGGAGACCGTGAACCAGCTCTTGGCGAGGTTCACGATGCCGGCGCCGAGCACCGCGCCGATCAGCGTGCCACGACCGCCGACAGCGACCCAGACCGCGAGCTCGATGGAGTTGGCCGGGCTCATTTCCGACGGGTTGATGATGCCGACCTGGGGTACGTAGAGCGCCCCGGCCAGCCCGCACAGCACTGCCGACAGGGTCCAGATGAACAGCTTGTAGTGCAGCGGGTTGTAGCCGATGAACATGACCCGCGACTCGGCATCGCGGATCGCGGCGAGGACGCGGCCGAAGCGCGAGCTGACGAGGTAGCGGCCGAGGATGAGGCAGGCGATCAGCAGCGCAGCCGACAGCGCGAACAGGGTGACCCGCATCTCGGGCGAGGTGATGCTGTGGCCGAGGATGCGTTTGAAGTCGGTGAAGCCGTTGTTGCCGCCGAAGCCGGTTTCGTTGCGGAAGAACAGCAGCATGGCGGCGTAGGTAAGGGCCTGGGTGATGATGGAAAAGTAGACGCCCTTGATCCGCGAGCGGAAGGCAAAGTAGCCGAAGATGAAGGCGACCACGCCGGGCAGCGCCATGGCGAGGAGGATGGCCCAGATGAAGGAGTCGGAGCCAGCCCAGTACCAGGGCAGCTCTTTCCAGTCGAGGAAGACCATGAAGTCGGGGAGGTCGGCGCCGTAGCTGCCGTCACGGCCGATCTGGCGCATCAGGTACATGCCGAAGGCGTAGCCGCCGAGGGCGAAGAAGAGCCCGTGGCCGAGACTGAGGATGCCGGCGTAGCCCCAGATCAGGTCCATTGCCACGGCGACGACCATGTAGCACAGGATCTTGCCGAGCAGGCTGACGGTGTAGGCCGACAGGTGCAGCGGGCTCGATTCCGGCAGCACCAGGTGGGCGACGGGGACGCCGATCCAGGTGATGGCGGCGAAGATCGCGAGCGCAATCCAGCCGGTTCGCGGCATGCTCTGCAGCAGTCTTACGGTGAATGGGGTGCGCATGGGCGACTCCTTGTTGCTCGATTCAAACCGCCGCTGATCGGCGGGTCGTGCCTGCGTTTGCGACGGCCGGGGAATTCATTCCGTGGGCTGCGGAACTCGCCCTTCGGGCTCGGACAGTCCTCGCCCACTCCATGAACACCCCGACCATCGCCGGTTCTTTCTGCCTCAACTGTGGTGAACCCCACCGCACAAGTCGGTCGGGGGTGTTTGCGGAAGGGCGAGGACTGTCCGAGCGCAGCGAGTTCCGCAGCCCTGGAGCAAATTCCCCTGGCCGACGCATTCGTGGCACAGGTTCGGTCTTTTCATTCAGCTATCCGCAAACCGCCCCTTCAGGGCAAAGATCCCCTGCGGCCGTTTCTGGATGAAGATGATGATGAACACCAGCACCAGGATCTTGGCGATCACCGCCCCGGCCCAGCCTTCGAGGAACTTGGCAAAGATGCCCAGGCCCAGCGCCGCCCACACCGCCCCGGCAAGCTGGCCGACACCGCCCAGCACCACCACCATGAACGCATCGACGATGTAGCCCTGACCCATCGCCGGACCGACGTTGGCGATCTGCGACAACGCCAGGCCGCCGAGGCCGGCCACCCCTGAACCGATGGCGAAGGCAAGCGTGTCGACGCGCGCGGTGGGTACGCCGACGCAGCCCGCCATCGGGCGGTTCTGGGTCACGGCGCGGACGAACATCCCGAGCCGCGTCTTCTGCATCATCAGCCAGATCAGCAGCAGCACGAATCCGGCAAAACCGACGATGACGATGCGGTTGAACGGCAGCACCACACCGGCGGCGAGTTCGATGCCGCCCGACATCCAGCTCGGGTTGGAGAGTTCGAGGTTCTGCGGACCGAAGGTGACGCGCGCGGCCTGGATCAGCACCAGCGACAGGCCCCAGGTGGCGAGCAGGCTCTCCAGCGGGCGGCCGTACAGATGACGCAGCACCAGGCGCTCCATCGCCACCCCGACCAGCGCCGCAGCGAGGAAGGCGACCGGGATCGCGGCGAGCACATACCAATCGACCCATGCCGCCAGGTAGCTACGGAACAGGCTCTGGACGACGAAGGTGGCGTAGGCGCCGACCATCAACAGCTCGCCGTGGGCCATGTTGATGATGCCCATGACGCCATAGGTGATCGCCAGGCCGAGCGCGGCGAGCAGCAGGATGGAGCCCAGCGACAGCCCGGAGAACACGGTGCCGACCGCCTGCGCGGTGGCGATGCTGCGGTCGATGGTGCGGATGGAGGCTTCGGCGGCGGCACGGACTTCGGCCGCGGGTTCGACCCAGGTGGCGCTGCTGCCCTCACCCCGCTTCTCGAGCAGCGCGGCGAGCATGTTCTTGACCGCCGGATCCGACGATTCGCCGAGCGCCTCGACCGCCTGCAGGCGCTTGCCGACGTCGGCGGATCCGAGATTGACCCGGGCGGCGGCACGGCTGAGGATGCCGCGCACGGTGTCGTCCTGCTCGCTGGCGAGCGCACGTTCAAACAGCGGCAGGAGGGACTCCGAGGTGTTTTCGATCAGCGTATTCGCCGCTGCTAGGCGTACGTCGCGGTCGGTGGAGGCAAGCGCGAACGCGGCATTGGCGGTACCGATCGCACGCCGGACGCGATTGTTCACGGTGATGGTATCGACCTCGGCGGCCGCCACCGCGAGCGCTTCGCCGCTTACCGCGTCGACCACGGACTCGCCGGCAACGATCACCACCTTGTCGGCGGCCACGCCCAGATTGCCGGCTTCGAGCGCGGCGAGCACGCGACGGGCTTCGGTGCCACCATCCACGCCCAGGGCGTCGATCGCGGCAATGCGGCTGCTGAAATCCCCGGCAAAGCCGGCGACGATGGCCGCCAGCCGGGCCGGATCGGACGGAGCGGCTTCCGTCGCCGCGCGCGCCGGGCCCACGATCAGGGTCAGCAGCAGGCAGCACAAGAGACAGAATCGTAATGGTAGTCGGATCATGACCGGCTCCATGCATCGTTCATGCCGCACACACTGCGGCACGAGGGTGCGGAAAGTGAAGGGGCCGGCCTGCGCCGGCCCCGGGGTGCGACGGGTGAAGCTCGATACGGTGTTCGGGGGCCCGCATTCGTACGGGCATCCCGCCGGCGGGCCGCGACGGCCCGCCCTGCGCAACGCTCCCCGCTTACAGCCCCTGCTTGCCTTCGTTGCCGGCGATGAACGGGCTCCACGGCTGGGCGCGGATCGGAGCCTTGGTCTTCCACACCACGTCGAACTGGCCGTCGGCACGCACTTCACCGATGTACACCGGCTTGTGCAGGTGATGGTTGGACTTGTCCATGGTCAGGGTGAAACCGGACGGCGCCTTGAAGGTCTGCCCGCCGAGCGCGGCGATGACCTTGTCGGTGTCGGTGGTCTTGGCCGCCTCGACCGCCTGCTTCCACATGTAGATGCCGACGTAGGTCGCTTCCATCGGGTCGTTGGTGACCACGGTGTCGGCGTTGGGCACGCCGTTCTTCTTCGCCCAGGCCTTGTACTTGTCGATGAAGGCGGTGTTTTCCGGGTTCTTCACCGTCATGAAATAGTTCCACGCCGCAAGGTGGCCGACCAGCGGCTTGGTATCGACGCCGCGCAACTCCTCTTCACCCACCGAGAACGCCACCACCGGCACGTCGGTCGCCTTCAGCCCGGCATTGCCCAGTTCCTTGTAGAACGGTACGTTGGAGTCGCCGTTGATGGTCGAGATCACCGCCGTCTTCTTGCCTTCGGAGGCGAATTTCTTGATGTTGGCGATGATGGTCTGGTAGTCGGAGTGCCCGAACGGGGTGTAGTCCTCCATGATGTCGGCTTCGGCGACGCCCTTGCTCTTGAGGAAGGCACGCAGGATCTTGTTGGTGGTGCGCGGATACACGTAATCGGTGCCGAGCAGCACGAAGCGCTTGGCCGAGCCGCCTTCGGCGCTCATCAGGTACTCGACCGCCGGAATGGCCTGTTGGTTGGGCGCCGCGCCGGTGTAGAACACGTTCTTCTCGAGCTCTTCGCCTTCGTACTGCACCGGGTAGAACAGCAGGCCGTTGAGCTCCTTGAACACCGGGTTCACCGACTTGCGGCTCACCGAGGTCCAGCACCCGAACACCGCGGCAACCTTGTCCTGGGCGACCAGCTGACGGGCCTTCTCGGCGAACAACGGCCAGTTGGACGCGGGATCGACCACTACCGGCTCGAGCTGCTTGCCCATCACCCCGCCCTTGGCGTTGATTTCCTCGATGGTCATCAGCGCGACGTTCTTGAGCGCGGTCTCGGAGATCGCCATCGTGCCCGACAGCGAATGCAGGATGCCGACCTTGATCGTGTCGGCGGCGTAGGCGCCGACCGGCGCCCCGATCGCGGCAATGGAAGCGGAAAGAGCGAGCGCCTTGATGAACGTGCGACGAGTTTGCATGTGGGTCTCCCAGTATTCGGTGGTGGAAGCGCATTGCTGCGCTGCACGGCCAGATTAGGGAGTTAGCGGGGCTGCAGGAATACGCAAGATTGCGTAGTGGTGGTTGAACGGCAAGTCTCCGATTCATCGCGCGCGCGTTTCCGATCCAATGCTGCCGGCCAGGCGGCACTACACGGCGCGGTAGTGGAGTTTCGCAGGCGTATCGATACAATCAAGGTCCGCAAGATCGAGGCCCTTAGCATGAAATACGTCCTTATCGGTGCCGGCCCGGCCGGGGTCAGAGCCGCCGAAAGCCTGCGCCAGCAAGACCCCGACGGCGACATCACCCTGGTCAGCGGGGAGCCCGGCGAACCGTATGCGCGCATGGCGATTCCGTACATCCTGAGCGGACACATCGACGAGCAGGGCGCGGAGCAGCGCAAGACCGCCGGCCATCTCGCGGAGCTGAACGTCCGCTACCTCAACAGCAAGGCGCTCAAGGTGCATGCCGGCGCCGACGGCGGCACGGTCGACCTGGAGGACGGCTCCACCCTCGACTACGACCGCCTGCTGGTGGCGACCGGCTCTTCACCGGTCCTGCCGCCCATCGCCGGCACCGGCCTGCCGGGCGTGGTCACGTGCTGGACCCTGGACGATGCGCGCGTCATCTGCGAAAAACTGAAACCGGGCAGCCGGGTGGTGGTGCTCGGCGCCGGGTTCGTGGCCGGGGTATGCATGAAATCTCTGGTGCACAGAGGCGTCAAGCTGTCGGTCATCGCCGGCCGCGCCGGGCAGATCCTGCGCTCGATGATGACGCCGGTGGGCAGTTCGATGCTGCAGCGCTGGCTGGAACAGAAGGGGGTGGAGGTCATCACCAGGGGGCGCGTCGAGCGCATCGAGCCGGGCCCGCGCCTGGTGATGGATACGGGCAGCATCGACGCCGACCTCATCATCCTCGCCACAGGCGTGCGGCCCAACGTGGGCTTTCTCGAAGGCACGGGGGCGCACATCGACCAGGGCATCGTCGTCAACGAGTACATGGAGACCACCGTGCCCTGCATCTACTCGGCCGGCGACGTCGCGCAGGGGCGGGATTTTTCCACCGGCGAGTGGGTCGTGCATGCGCTGCAGCCGACCGCCACCGAGCACGGCCGCGTGGCGGCGCTGAACATGTCAGGCAAGCACGTGCCCTACCGTGGCAGCCTGAGCATGAACGTGCTCGACACGGTCGGGCTCGTTTCCCACACCTTCGGCCAGTGGCAGGGGCGCGAGGGGGGCGAGGTCGTGGAGAATGTGGACGAGGAGCGTTTCCGCTACACGCGGCTGTGCTTCGACGGCGAGTACCTCATCGGCGCCATCACGATCGGGCACACCCGCAACGTAGGGGCCATCCGCGGGCTGATCCAGAAGCGGCGCAGCCTGGGCAAGTGGAAGGAGCGGCTGATGAGCAACCCGCAGCACGTGATGGAGGCGTTCGTCGATCTATCCAGCAAGCATTGACGCGGGCGACCCCGGGCCGCGCGAGCACCCCTCGTGATTCGGATGCTCGCGCTTGGCCACGGCTCCGAAGAGGTGGGAAGGGGTTGGCCGATTGCCCACTACTGTTTCCGATCGGCCCATTGGAGCCAGTCGGTCATGGGCGAAATGGACTTGGCCCCATTTCGGTGTTGCGAGGCGGACTTCAGTCCGCCACGCACAGGTGATCGGCCTGAGGGGCCGTTCAACTCACTCGGACGGAAGGGTTGCTGTCTGCTCGACTCCTGCCGCTCAGTGCGCTTAAAGGTTGAGCGGCAGCTTCCACCTGGCTCGAGCGGCAGTCTGCGAGCCCAAGGCGACATTCGCGTTTGCTTGCCCGGTGCTCGGCTGAATGGCAGCTTTCGGGAAGAGGTTACGTTTAGAAACCGCGTAATCCACCTTGGTCCGCTGAGATTTCAGCCGGTCTTGGGCCATCTGGTGGCCTAAACTGAGTAGACGGGCTCTCGCAACCTGGAGAGACCACCGGGGGGCGGACCGGAGGAGATAAAGCGAACGCATGTCGACAAGGCACAGGGTTGGCGGGTTCTTGGCTCACGTCGGCGTTGGCGATGTGTGCGTCGCACTCGCCCGTGAGACACATCGAAGCGTTGTGGACGGTTTCACAACATCAACATGGAGTTGTCTGTCGGGACGCGGACCGTCAGCGGATGGACCAGCGTCGGCGCCCTGTCGATCGGTGGATTGCCGCCGCCAACGCAACAGGCTGGATCCTTGGCCCGACCCGGCAACGGTCGCGGGAATGGGCCCACAACGATACTGAGGCAGGTGGGATGTGAACACCACAACACAATCCCGCGGTTCCGGCCCGGAACCTCGGAGTCGACACTCATCAAGCTGCTGATCGGCTTGTTGTCGACACAGGGTGGGGAGGCAGTGGACTTTCAGAGCTGGACCGCAACCAGAGGAGCCATATGCCGAGTGACACGAGTGGGGGCGGTGGCGAACGGCCGACGCGGTTGCAGGTTCGACTTCTAGGTGCAGTCGAGATCATCCTGGACGGGCGGCGTCTTCGCGCCTTCAACTCGCTTCGCCTGCAACGGTTTCTGGGGTTGGTTGCGTTGCGGAGAGACCCACAGCACCGCTCACGACTCGCGTTCGAGCTCTGGCCCGACTCCGACGAACCTCAGGCGCGCACAAACCTCAGAAAGCTGCTCCACGACTTCCGTCATTCTCTTCCCGACATCGGTGAGTTCGTCGCGATCGACAACGAGATTGTGCGGTGGATTCCAACTGGGCCGAGCGAGGTCGACGTGCTGAGGTTCCAGGATGCCATGGCGGCCGGTGATTTCGAGCTCGCCGCGCGCCTCTATTCGGGCGATCTCCTCCCGGCTTGTTACGACGACTGGGTCGTGGACGAGCGAGCGAAACTTCGAGCTGAGGCATATGGGGCCCTCGTGCGGCTGACCGAAGCGGCGGCGGCGCGCGACGACCACAAGGCCACGATCAGGCATGCCCAACGCATCATCGACCTGGAGCCGACCGACGAAGCGGCCGTTCGACTTCAGATGGAAGCCCATCTCGCACTTGGCGACAGGGCCGCGGCGCTGCGCTCCTACCACCGCTACGCGCACGTGCTTGAGCGCGACCTTGCCGCGGCACCGGGCGAGGCGATCGGGGTCATGTACCAACAGCTTCGGGCTGGCACACGCAACCGCGACGACGTGCAGGGCAAGGACCTACCCGTCGCCGAATCGCCTTTCGTCGGCCGCGACCTCGAATGGACCCAGCTCATCGAGGCGTGGAACAGAGCGCGCAAGGGTGGGGCACATCTCCTGTTGGTGACCGGGGAACCGGGGATCGGAAAGTCCCGTCTCGCACTGGAACTCGGCCGCCGTGTTCGAGCTGAGGGACAGCTGGTGGCATCGGCTTGTGCGTACGAGGCCGCGGGCAGACTGCCATGGGGTCCCGTCGTCGACCTACTCCGATCGGATGCGATCAGAAGCCACATCGACACGCTCGACACGGTCTGGCGGGCCGAGCTCGCGCGCCTGCTGCCCGAACTCCGCGACGTTTCCCGGCCATCTGAACGGAGCCAGTCGGGTGACCCGGCCCAGCGCCATCGATTGTTCGATGCTGTGCACCGAGCCGTTGTCGCCGGCGATCGCCCGCGCTTGCTAATCATCGACGATCTCCAATGGTGTGACGCCGAGACCATCGAGTTGATCGGTTTCGTTGTCCGTTCCGGACAGACGGCACCGGTCCTCATCGTCGGTACCGTCCGCTGGGAGGAGATCCCACCGCATCATCCCCTCGTTGGACTCGTTGACGCTTTGGGCCACAACCAGGCCGTGACCACCGTGCCACTCGACCGACTCGACGAAGCCACCACTGCGACGCTCGCTGCTCGGCTACGCGCTGAGGACACGATCGATCCGAAGCTGGCGGCACGACTCTGGAGCGAGACGGAAGGCAATCCACTCTTTGTCATCGAGGCGCTTCGAGCCGGGATCTCCTCTGATGGAAGTCAAGCGGTGCTCACGCCGACGATGCGGGCGGTGCTGCGCGCTCGACTGGGCCAACTGACCGACGGCGCTCGGCGACTAGCCGAAGTGGCGGCCGTTATTGGTCGGCCCTTCTCGATCGGTCTGATGGTCTCGGTCACTGGGATCGATGAGCACGAGCTCGTTGATTACGTTGACGAACTCTGGCGTCGACGGATCATCCGCGATCAGGGGCTCGCGTACGATTTCAGTCACGACAAGCTTCGGGCGGTCGCGCTGGAGATGGTCAGCCCCGCTCGTCGACGCCAACTCCACCGGGCTGTCGCCGAGGCGATCGCCGTCGAGCGCCACAGCGACATCGACGCGGCCAGCCCGCAGCTGGCCGCACACTACGACCAGGCCGGCATAGTCGAACCGGCCATCGATGCCTACCGCGTAGCGGGGGCACGAGCGGTGGCCGTGTCGGCCCTCGAAGAAGCGGTCACCATGTTTCAGCGCGCGCTCGCACTGCTTGCCGACCTGCCACCGTCACCCGACCGCGATGCACTCGAACTCGATATCCGGATCGCCCTCGGATCCCCGCTTGTTGCCCTCGACGGTTACGGCTCCAGGGGTGCGCACCAACTCTACGAGCGAGCCCTTTCGCTTTGCCGCAAGCTTCACAGGCCCGTGGCGCCGCCGATCCTCCGTGGTCTCGGCCTCGCCCGGCTGCAGGGCTGCCGCTTCGACGATTGCGATGAACTCGCCCGGGCCCTTCTCGAGCATGAGAGTCATGATCCGGTCGCCAGGACAGAGGGCCGATATCTCCTCGGCGTGAGCGCGTTCTGGCGGGGCGATCTGGCCAGAGCCCGCCACCATCTCGATGACGCCATCGAAGCCTATGACGTATCCCAGCGCGACGAGCATCTGGCGTTGTACGCCCAGGACCCGAAGGCGGTTTGCCTCATACGGCTGGCCTGGGTCGAGCTGTGGGCCGGAGATGCCGGCCGGGCCGACGAGACCGCCCGATCTGCTCTTGAGATCGCCGTCGATCTCGATCATTTGATGAGTTTGGGATACGTCGTCACTTACGCGGCGATCATCGCGGCCGAATCCGAAGATCTCGCCCGCCTCGCCGAGCTCCTCGCGGATGCCGACCGTCTTTGGAGGCGCTTTTCGGACCGCTACCTCATGGTCGTGCTCGAGGCCCTTCGGGGCTGGCTCGACGTGTGCGGCGGGTCGGCTGGGGGCATCGAGAAGATCGTACAGTCGGTGGCGCGCTCGCGTACCGAAGGGGAGACCCTCCACCTGACCTACACCCTCCTGCTTCTCGCCCGGGCTCGTGGCATGGTCGGCGAGTTCCGTCAGGGACGAGCCGCCACGCGCGAGGGGCTCTCGTGGTCACACCGCTGCAGCCAGCGCTATCTTGAGGCCGAGCTGTGGCGAGTCGATGGTGAGCTGGCTTATCGCAGCGGGGAAACCGAAGCCGCCGCCGCTTCTTTGCGCAGTGCCGTCGAGATCGCCAGCGCCCAAGGGGCGGGCTGGCTGGAGCTGCGGGCGCTGCACTCCTTCGCCAGTCGATTTCCCGATGAGTCGCTGCGTGAGCAACTTGGGGACCTCCTCGAGACCATTCCCTCGGGCCATGATCTCCCGGCGTTCCGGGCAGCAACCGGCTTTCTGAGCGAGTCCCGTTGAGAGGGAACGCTTCGGGAACGCCCGAGGGTGCATCCTTCGCGCATCCTTGGTGAAACGGAGCGGAGGAGCACCCAATGAGCAACACAATCAAGGCATTGACCGAAGCGGTACGCGGTCGCGTCATCACCCCGTCCGATTCTGACTACGACGACGCGCGCGCCGTCTACAACGCCATGCACGACCGCAAACCCCGCGCCGTCGTCCGGTGCGTGGATTCGGCCGACGTGATGGCCGTGGTCGCCGCTGCCCGCGACGGCGAGCTCGACCTGGCCATTCGTGGTGGGGGCCACAGCGTTCCCGGATTCGGCACGGTGGATGAGGGTCTGGTCATCGACCTGTCGCGGATGAACTACGTTCGGGTCGACCCGCTCAAGAAGATCGCCCGGGTTGGGGGCGGCGCGACGTGGGGTGATGTCGACCATGCGACCTACCCGTTCGGCCTGGCAGCGCCCGGCGGGATCATCTCGACGACCGGGGTGGGTGGCCTGACGCTGGGCGGCGGCATCGGCTACCTGACCCGCGGGGTCGGTCTCGCCATCGACAACCTGCTGGAGGCCGATGTCGTTCTCGCCGATGGCCGGCAGGTCACCGCGAGCGATTACCAGAACGAAGACTTGTTCTGGGCCCTGCGCGGCGGCGGCGGCAACTTCGGTGTCGTCACCAGCTTCGTGTTTCAGCTCCACGAGGTCGGTGACATCGTGGGCGGCCCGCTGTTCTACGAGTTCGACGATGCCGCGGCGGTCCTGCAGTGCTACCGCGAATTCATTGCGGAGGCGCCCGAACAGCTCGGATGCTTTTTCGGCTGGCAGATTGCTCCTCCGCTGCCGTTTATCCCCGAGGACCGGGTCGGGGATCTGTTCTGTGTACTGGTCACATGCTGGAACGGCCCACATGAGGAGGCTGAGCGAATACTCAAGCCACTCCGCCACGTTGCCGAAGTGAAGGCGGAGCAGGTCGGCGTCATGCCGTTCCCGGCCCTGCAGAGCGCCTTCGACAGCTTGGTCCCGAAAGGCATGCAGCATTACTGGAAAGCAGACTTCATCACCGAGCTCACCGACGCGGCGATCGCTGCGCACATCGAGCATGGCAAAAAGACTCCGCACATCAGCTCGAGCATGCATCTCCACCCGATCAACGGTGCGGCGCAACGGGTCGGTGCCAACGAGACCGCGTTCGGTCACCGGGACAAGCGCTTTGCCCCGGTGATCGTGGGAATCTGGCCGGATCCTGCTGACAACGAGGCCAACATCAAGTGGGTGAAGGACTACTACGCCGCCATTCATCCCCACTCGGGCGGCGATGGGGGCTACGTCAACTTCATGTCCAGCGACGACGGTCACCGTGCGCCCGCAAACTATGGCGCCAACTACGAGCGGCTCGCCCAAGTGAAGGCGACCTATGACCCGCACAATCTCTTCCACATCAACCAGAACATCGTTCCAGCGAATGGACGCTGGGCATCAGGGCGTTCATTCAGTCAGGAGGATCGACGAAATGAATGATGAATGGCTTTTCAAGAGCGAAACCTATGACAACTGCAATTGTGCTGTGAATTGCGGTTGCCAGTTCAACTTGCCGAGTACCCACGGCTATTGCCAGTCGGCCTTCGTTGGCAACATCGTTGAAGGCCATTTCAACGATACGCCGCTCGGGGGGCTGAATTGGGCGGCGCTGTACAAGTGGCCCGGCGAAATCAAGGACGGAAATGGCAAATGTCAGATCATCATCGACGAACGTGCGGATGAAGCTCAACGGCTTGCACTGGAAACAATTGTCTCGGGCGGCGCATGTGAACCACTGAGCAATCATTTCTCCGTATTCGCGGCCACCTGCTCGGAGTTCTGCAAGACATTGTTCCTGCCGATCGATCTCGAGGCGAACCTGGAGCTCAGAACCGCAAAAGTCGATATACCGGGCATCCTGAGGAGCAGCGGCAGACCAATAATCAACGAGTTTACTGGTCAACCGTTCCACATTGCGTTGGCACGCCCTAGCGGCAGTTTCGAGTTTACCTACGCAGAGATCGGGCAAGGGACGACATCGGTGGCGGGTGATATGGAGATGGCGTTCGAGGACTCATGGGCCCATTTCTGCGTTCACCACTTCAATCAGGATGGACTGGTCCGCGACAGATCAAGGCTCACTGCATGGCTTGGCACCTGACGGCCGGAAGGGGTCGGTGTCGAGGTGGCGCAGAACAGCCATCTCCCGAATTCGGCAAACATAATCGGGTGAACAGTGAGCACGGTACCCATCGACGCCACACTTGAGGCAGTGATCAGGCGCGATCGTATGGTTGTCATTACAGCGCTTCTTGCGGTTGTCGCTCTGTCGTGGGCGTATCTGCTGGCCGGCGCCGGCATGGGCATGTCGGCGTTGGAGATGACCCGCGTGTCGCAGCTTGGGACGGCGGGGGGCATGTTCGAAGGGGGCATGGCCGGCATGGCGATGATGACGCGCGCGGTCTGGACGCCCGGCTATGCAGTCCTGATGTTCCTCATGTGGTGGATCATGATGATCGCGATGATGCTGCCCAGCGCGGCGCCGGTGATCCTTTTGTTTGCGACGGTCAATCGCAGGCAGCACGACACCGGCCATCCCTATGTCGCGACGAGTAGTTTCGCGTTTGGCTATCTCACCGCCTGGGCTGGCTTCAGCCTGGTCGCGGTATTCCTGCAGTGGGAGCTCGAGCTCACCGGTATCCTTTCACCGACGCTCGTCGCGACCAACGCGGTTTTAGGCGGCTTCCTGCTGCTCGCCGCCGGCGTTTACCAACTCACCCCGATCAAGCATGCCTGTCTTCGCCACTGCCGATCGCCGCTTGCATTCCTCAGTACCCATTGGAGGCGGGGCGCCCGTGGCGCGCTGCGCATGGGCCTTGTGCACGGCGCTTTCTGCGTCGGCTGCTGCTGGTTCCTGATGGTGCTGATATTTTGCGGCGGCGTGATGAACCTCTACTGGATTGCGAGCCTCGCACTGTTCGTACTGTGCGAAAAGACTGTCCCTGCGGGGCACTGGCTCGGCTACGCGGCCGGCGTCGCTCTGCTCGTCTGGGGTGCCGGGATGCTGACGCTCGCGTTTTAAGTAGGGGCATACAGGCATCACGGGGCCTGTTGGATCACGGGAGAGCAGTTCGATAGTTGACTGCCTGCCTTGCTGAAAGCTGCCGATCGGGAAAAGTGTCTGGGCGTAAGCTGACAGTTAGAAACTGGCCGATAGCACCTATTCGGGGGCGTCGGCAGGACCGGACGCTGGATCGGATACCGGAGCATGTGCATGGCCGTTTTCGGTGACGGCATGCGGATGCCGGGGGGTCGGCCAGCAGCAGTCCGCTATAGAATGTTTCAGACGACTCGGAAAAGCACTAAGGGCTAGGCGCCGAGTTCCCTATTCAACCTTGCCCCAATCTCAAGAACGTGGGTCTGCAAGGCATCGACCGCCGAGGTCACGAAGCGCATCGCCCACATTGGGGGATACCAAACATCCTTGTAGTGGAAGCCTTCAAACCTCAGACCGTGCGATTCGACATCCTTCACAAAACTGACCGACAGCGGTGCGCTTACAACGCTGCGGTGCTTTGAGCAATTCACGAGTGCAGCCACGTGTATCAGGTCGGAGTCGCAGACAAAGGCATCGACGGCATCCTTTACTGGTCCAGAAGGTAGGGCCCTGGAGACACTGAAGATCGAAATTTTGTGAGGCTTCGTCTGCCGCTTCGGATCGGCATCGAAGTTGAATGCGTAGTAGATGACATGCCCCAAGTTGTCTGACGTTGCATGAATACATTGCAGGAGGGCCAACAAGCTTGCCTCCGCTTGTATGCGCCGATGGTGGAATTCGGCATATCTGGCTTGATCGACAGGTAACACATAGTCGACCAATACGCGTTCCGGCTGAGCATCCTCAAGATCTGCACCCACAAGCCTTTGGACCTCTGAGTAGTGGTACTGCATATAGACCTGCCGCTTGCTGATCGACTGAGCACATCGGTAAGCCGTGTTCGCGACGTCGGCGCCATGGACGTGCTTAACGGCGTCGCGAAGGGCGGCGAGATTCCAAGGCGTTGGAATTGACACCATCTTCGTCAAAATGAAATCCAATAGCCTGATAGCCAGTGGGCGACGCTGAACGGAATCCGTACTTAATACACCTTGAAAGTCTCAAAGAGCACTCTCCGCGGGAGACTCCGCAATGCGGCACTCCCATCAATTTCGGCTCAGGACTCCGAGATGCGCCGCTCGCGTCATGGTGAAAGCGGCCATTGAGGTCGGACGTGAGATGCACAGCGGGATTAGATCGTACAGCCGCCATTCACCTCGCTGATACCGAAGGGCAGCTCAGGCCGATCACCGGTCCGTGGCGGACTGAAGTCCGCCCTCCGGCGGCTGCCCCGAGAACCGGTGATAGCCTCGGATGGCATTATCCAGCAGAAGCCACAACGACTTACTGAGGACGGAAGTGGCACATGACCAACGGTTCGGCGGCTTGCATCCGCCTCATGAGTAGCCCACCAGCCGTCCGAGGGTCAGCACCATGAGCCACCCCAGCAGCGAGATGCCGGCGGCGAGACGGACGCGCGCGGGCAGGCTCCGGTGGGTGTCGCCCACGGGCAGCAGTTCGTCGGATCCGGCCGCTCGTAGGGCCAGCGCGTTTGTTGTGGCCAGCGCGACGACCACCATCTTGGTCACGAACAGCCCCGAAGCGGCATATTCAGTGGCGCGGGTGATGAACAGCAACACGCCGAACCCGGCCGCGAGCACCAGGCCGACTACGGCGCTGCGCGTGAGCACCTGCCACAATGGGCCGAGCGGCAGCGCGCGCCAGACGCCGAGCAGACGCAGGTCGAGCGGAACGATGGCACCGACGAGGAGGGCCACACCCAGGATGTGACCGGCGTTGACCAGCGGATAGACCCACACCGAGGCGCGCAGCGCGCGGGCGAGCGCGGTGGCTTCGAGGCTGACCAGCCAGGCGTCGATCATCCGGGCGCCGCCTTGCCGCTCAGGACTTGCGGTCCGGGTAGAGGTCGTAGCGCTTGCCGTCGATGACGATGCGCTCGGCCTTCATCAGGCGCTGGCTGGGGTTGGAGGAGCGGTGGCCGTGGGCGGTGATGAGTTGCCCGACCGCGAGCAGTTCGTCGGTGAGGCCGGCGCGCTCGTTGCGCCAGGGCTGGCCGACCTCGACCTGCCAGCTTTCGCCGCGCACATCGACGGTCAGCTGACCGTGCGGATTGCCGAGGCGGACGGCGGTGATGGTGCCGCTGAGCTCGAACTCGGTGTCGCTCGCCCAGGCCCAGCCGTGATGGGCGAGCGTGGCTTGCGTGAGCAACATGCCCATGACCAGGGCCAGCGACGCCAACCAGTGCTGCGGTTTCGCGAAGGTTTCCATGACCTGTCCTCCATGCCGATCGATCCATCGATGGCGGCCCGCCGCGCGGTTTCGAGCGGCTACCATCCCGTTGTCCGCCCTTCGACAGTGGAACGCGGAAAAAGCGCCCGACGCTGCGCGCGCGTGCCTGGGCGCTTCGAACCCGCACCCCGCCGCACGCCCGACCGCACTGCGGAAAACGCCCTGAACGCCTATACCCCTACCCCGTATAATCCGGCATGAACTCGCAACCCGAATCCCCCGCCGCGGCAGACGCGCGCCTCGACACCACACCGCGCGCCGCCACCGGAGCCGGCCCCGCCTTTGCCGAACTGTTGCTCGCCCCCGAGGTGCTGGCCAACCTCACCCAGCTCGGCTACCTGACGATGACGCCGATCCAGGCCGCGGCGCTGCCGCTGGCGCTGGCCGGCCACGACCTCATCGCCCAGGCCAAGACCGGCAGCGGCAAGACCGCGACCTTCGCCCTGCCGCTGCTGGGCAAGCTCAGTCCGCGCAGCCTGCGGGTGCAGGCCATGGTGCTGTGCCCGACGCGCGAGCTCGCCGACCAGGTGGCCAAGGAGATCCGGCGCCTGGCCCGCGCCGCCGAGAACATCAAGGTGCTGACGCTGTGCGGCGGCTCGCCGATCCGACCGCAGATCAATAGCCTCGAACATGGCGCCCACGTCGTGGTGGGCACGCCGGGGCGTTTGCTCGACCACCTGCAGCGCGGTAGCCTCGAGCTCGCAGCCCTCAACACCCTGGTGCTCGACGAAGCCGACCGCATGCTCGACATGGGCTTCTTCGACGACATCGTCGCGGTCGCCCGGGCCTGTCCGCCGCATCGTCAGACCCTGCTGTTCTCCGCGACCTATCCGGACGGAATCGCGAAGCTCGCCGCGCAGTTCCTGCGCCAGCCGCGCGAGGTCAAACTCGAAGAACGGCACGACAGCGGCAAGATCCGCCAGCGCTTCTATGAGGTCGAGCACGAACAGCGCCTCGAAGCGGTCGTGCAGTTGTTGCTGCATTACCGCCCGGTGAGCACGCTCGCGTTCTGCAACACCCGCCAGCAATGCCGCGACCTGCTCGAAGTGCTGCAGGCCCGCGGCATCCAGGCGCTGGCGCTGCACGGCGAGCTGGAGCAGCGCGAACGCGACCAGGTGCTGGTGCAGTTCGCCAGCCGCAGCTGCTCGGTGCTGGTCGCCACCGACGTCGCCGCGCGCGGCCTCGACATTGCCGGGCTGGAGGCGGTGATCAACGTCGATGTCACTCCCGACCCCGAGATCCACGTCCATCGGATCGGCCGCACCGGGCGCGCCGACGACGACGGCTGGGCGCTGAGCCTGGCCAGTCGCGCCGACCAGCGCCGGGTCGCCGCCCTCGCTCAGGCCCAGGGCTTCGGGCCCGAGTGGCACAGGCTCGACGAACTGGCGCCAGCCAGCGCCGAGCCCCTGCTGCCGCCGATGGCGACGCTGCAGATCCTGGGCGGGCGCAAGGAGAAGTTCCGCCCCGGCGACGTGCTCGGCGCACTGACCGGCGACGGCGGCTTTACCCGCGAGCAGGTGGGCAAGATCCAGGTCACCGATGCTTACACCTATGTTGCGGTCGCACGGGCTATTGTTGGCGAAGCCCTGCGCAAACTTGCAGAAGGCACGCTCAAGGGCAAACGGGTCAAAGTCAGGTTGCTTTAGCGAGCGGCCCAGGCTCTCGGAAATAGGAAAAAACAGTCATGCGAAACAAGACATTACAGGCGGGCGTGATTGCCGCATTCCTGCTCGGCGTATTTGCCAGCGCCCCCAGCCTCGCCGACAAGCCGGACCACGCCGGGGGCGGCAAAGGCAATGGCGGTGGCAACGGCAAGTACGAGCAGCGCGCCAAGGACAAGGGAAACGGCGACCGCCGCGGTGATCCGCGCCCGAGCGACCAGCGCTACGAGCGCAGCGGCGACCGTCCGCGCAGCAGCGCCGACCGCGACGATCGTGACGACCGCGAGTCCCGCAGCGGCAGCAGCCGAAGCACCACGGTGGTCATTCAGCATTTCGACGATCATCGCCGCACGGTCGCTCGCGACTATTTTCGCCAGCACTACTCCAGCGGCCGCTGCCCGCCCGGTCTGGCGAAGAAGAACAACGGCTGCATGCCGCCGGGGCAGGCGCGAAAGTGGTCGCGAGGGCGGCCGTTGCCGCGCGACGTGATCTTCTATGATCTGCCGCCGGCGCTGGTCATCGAACTCGGCGTGCCACCGATCGGGCATCGCTATGTGCGCGTTGCCGCCGACATCCTGCTGATCGCCGTCGGCACCGGCATGGTGGTGGATGCGATCGAGGATCTGAGCCGGATGTAAATTGGATACCCGGCCAGCCGTCGCGCAGGGCGGGCTTCAGCCCGCCGCCGGTGGTGATTCGGGTAATAGTGCCGGCTCGGGCGCCGGTGGTCGACTTGAGCGGCCCGCCGGAAACCCGGCAAACTCGTTACCCTGATCTTCTAGCGCGCAGCACTTCCCGGCGCGGGCAACCACAATGCCGTGCCGCCCGCGTCGAGGTGGCACAGATACACCCGCAGGTCGAATTCGTACTGATGATAGGCCGGTTCCATGTGGGTGCACAGCTGGTAGAAGGCCTTGTCGTGGTCGCGCTCCTTCAGATGCGCAAGTTCATGCACGACGATCATGCGCAGGAATTCCGGCGGCATGTCACGGAACACGCTGGCGACGCGGATCTCGCGCTTGGCCTTGAGCTTGCCGCCCTGCACCCGCGAGATCGCGGTGTGGGTGCCGAGGGCATGGCGCACGACGTGCAGCGTATTGTCGTAGTTCACCCGTGACAGCGGCGGCGCCTTGCGCATGAAATCTGCCTTCAACGCGTTGACGTAGTCGTACAGCGCGCCGTCGGTACGCACGGCGTGCGCCACCGGATAGCGCTGCACCAGCACGGCGGCGAGCCTGCCCTCGTCGATGAGCTGTCGAACCTGCGCGACCAACGCCGCAGGATAGCCGCCGAGGTACTTCATCGTGCTCATGCCGGGCGCGTCAGACCGGCTCGGCGACTTTGCCGCCTTCGCCCGCCGCGACTGACACGACTGCCGCGGCGCCTTCCGCGTCGTCCACCTCCTCGCCCAGGAAGCCGCCGCTCTGGTGTGCCCACAGGCGCGCGTACAGCCCGCCCCGGGCGAGCAGGGCGCGGTGGTCGCCCTCCTCCACGATGCGCCCATGGTCGAGCACGATCAGGCGGTCCATCGCGGCGATGGTCGACAGCCGGTGGGCGATCGCGACTACGGTCTTGCCCTCCATCAGCCGGTACAGGCTGGCCTGGATCGCCGCCTCGACCTCGGAGTCGAGCGCGCTGGTGGCCTCGTCGAGCAGCAGGATGGGCGCATCCTTGAGCATCACCCGGGCGATCGCGATGCGCTGGCGCTGGCCGCCGGACAGCTTCACTCCGCGCTCGCCGACGTGGGCGTCGTAGCCGCGGCGGCCGTGCGGGTCGCTCAGGGTCTGGATGAAGTCGTGCGCCTCGGCGCGCTTTGCCGCCGCAATCATGTCCTCGTCGGTGGCAGCGGGCCGGCCGTAAAGGATGTTGTCGCGCACCGAGCGGTGCAGCAGCGAGGTGTCCTGGGTCACCATGCCGATCTGCGCACGCAGGCTGTCCTGCGTGACATGGCCGATGTCCTGGCCATCGATCAGGATGCGCCCCTGTTCCACGTCATAGAAACGCAGCAGCAGATTGACGATGGTGGACTTGCCGGCGCCGGAGCGGCCGACCACGCCGATCTTCTCGCCCGGACGGATCACCAGCGACAACTCGTCGATCACCTTGCGCGCCTGCGGCCCGATGGCACCGTAGGCAAAACCCAGGCGTTCGAAGCGGATCTCGCCGTGGCTCACCCGCAGCGGCTGCGCATCGGGCCGGTCGACGATCAGGTGCGGCCGCGCCAGGGTGTTGATGCCGTCCTGCACGGTACCGACATGCTCGAACAGCGCGGCCAGTTCCCACATCACCCAGTGCGACATGCCGTTCAGGCGCAGCGCCATCGCGGTCGCCGCGGCCACCGCACCGACCCCGACCTCGCCCTGCATCCACAACCACAGCACGGTGCCGACGGTGCTCATGATCAGCCCCATGCTGAGGGTGTGATTGACGATCTCGATCCCGCTCACCAGCCGCATCTGCGCGTGCACGGTGTGCATGAACTCCTTCATTGCCGAGCGTGCATAGGCGGCCTCCCGCCCGGCATGCGAGAACAGCTTGACGGTGGCGATATTGGTGTAGGCGTCGGTGATGCGCCCGGTCATCAGCGAGCGCGCATCGGCCTGCGCGCGCGACACCGTCGACAGGCGCGGCACGAACCAACGTAGCGCAAGCAGATAGCACGACAGCCAGCCGAGCAGGGGCAGCAGCATCCAGCTGTCGAAGCCGCCGACCACGACCACCAGGGTGACGAAGTAGATGGTGACGAAAACCAGGATGTCGGTCAGGGTGAGGCAGGTATCGCGCACCGCGAGCGCGGTCTGCATCACCTTGGCTGCCACCCGGCCGGCAAACTCGTCCTGGTAGAAACCCATGCTCTGACCCAGCATCAGGCGATGGAAGTTCCAGCGCAGACGCATCGGAAAGTTGCCGGCCAGGGTCTGGTGCTTGAGCATGGTCTGGAACGCGACCAGCACGATGCTGCCGACGATGATGGCGGCGAGCAACAACAGCTTGTCGCCCTCGTCGGCCCACAGCCGGTCCGCGTCGACTGCGCCCAGCCAGTCCACCACCGTGCCCAGCATCGCAAACAGCAGGGCCTCGAAGGCACCGATGGTGGCGGTCAGCAGTGCCATGCCGC
Organism: Azoarcus sp. Soil_N_20; assembly: GCF_057656155.1. Lineage (NCBI taxonomy): Bacteria > Pseudomonadati > Pseudomonadota > Betaproteobacteria > Rhodocyclales > Zoogloeaceae > Azoarcus > Azoarcus sp. Soil_N_20. Next base: position 96,967 of record NZ_JBDGKX010000005.1, read on the forward strand.
CGATGAAGGGGCGCACCCCGGCGGTCCCTGCCCACAGGAAGGCAAGGAAGCCACGCGGCGGGGTGGACGGTGGGGCCTCAGGGTAAGGATCGACGCATTTTTCGAACAGACCGAACACGGGGATCTCCGTCGTTGAGGTGCCGCAGCACTTGTGGCGCTGGCGGAACCCGTCATTGTGCCCGAGACCGTGCGCCCGGGCACGGGCACGGGCAGGCCGCATCACGGCGGCGCAGGACTCCGTTCGACTCCGCGTTGAACCGTGCGTTCGGCGCGACAAAGGATCCGCGCCGCCTGATGCGGCCTGCCGCTACCAGACGAAGTACATCAGCACCCACGGCAGCACCGCGCCGGCGATCGCGGCCGCGCCGGCGCCGAACGCACCCGGTCGCCCGCCACGGGCCACCGCGGCGGTGGCGGCGATTTGCCGTCCGAGCAGCCACAGGCTGCCCGCCGCACCGAGCGCGAGAAGCGCCGCGCGCAGCGCGCCCAACTGCGGGATCACCACCCCTTCGGCGCTCAGCAGCGTGACGGTGAGCCCCGACAGACCGAGAAAGAGGCCGACCCCGGCCAGCGGCACCAGCGCGTAGGCGAGCCGCAGGTGCGCTTGCGGCTCGCCCAGCAGGCGGCCCGCGACCCGCAGCCACAGACTCACCCAGCCCCCCACGACGAGCGCGGCAGCCCCGATGTAGCCGAGGATCATCATCCCGTCGAGCCAGGTGAACACATCGTTCGCCTGCGGATAATGGGTCAGCAGCCACCACGGGATGTCGTCGTCGAGGAGCGCGAAGTGCTCGCCATCGATCAGCCATTCAGCGATTGCCAACTTGGCGTGCACGAACCACGGCGAGGCCGACCACTGGAAGGCACCGATCGCGGTGCCGATCAGGCCGAACACCAGCAGACGCACTTCCCAGCGCTCGACGTCGGCGTCGCCGAGCTGCGCGAGTTCGCTGCCGGGCGCGCGTACGGCGAGGCCGATCGCGTCGCGATGGCCGCTGCAGCGCCCGCACATGTGGCACGGCGCGGCGCTCTGCATGCGCCGCAGGTCAAGCAGCGGGGCACAGTTCACCGGGGCCGCCGGCGAGCCGACCGCCGCCTCCCAGCGCGCCCGGTCGGTGCGGAAATGCACCGGCGCAAACCGCGCCAGCAGGCCGAACACGCCGCTCACCGGGCACAGGTGGCGGCACCACACGCGCTTTCCGCGGCCATACACGAGGCCGACCGCGATCGCTGCCACGGTCGAACCGCCCAGCACCAGCAGCGCCGCCTGCGGGTACTCATAGACGCTCACCAACTGGCCGTACACGGTGGTGGCGAGGAAGGCAACGAACGGCCAGCCCCCCCACTTCAGCCAGCGCGGCACCGGCCGCCCCAGGCCGAAGCGGCTCGCCTGCTCGGAGACGAAACCCTCCGGGCACAGCACGCCGCACCACACCCGCCCCATGAACAGCATCGACAGCAGCACGAAGGGCCACCAGACGCCCCAGAACGCAAACTGGGCGAACAGCGTGAGGTTGTCCCACAGATGGGCGCCGGTTTCCGGGAGCGGCAGGAAGGCCGGGGTGACGACGAGAACCAGATAGGCGACCAGCACCCCCCACTGCACGCCGACGATGACCCCGCGGTGGCGGCGCATGGCCTCGCCCAGCCGCTCGATCCACGGCGTCCGCGGGGCGGACACCACCTGCGTGCAGCCGCTCATGGCGCGCTCCGCGCCGGACGCTCGCGCGCGAGCCAGCTCACCAGCATCCAGTAGCCGAGCCACGCCGCCAGCACGGTCAGCGCGGGTCGTGCGCGATAGCCGGCGAAGGCGCTGGCGAGCTTGCCGGCTGTGCTGCCGTCGTCGAGCAGCGCGGAGCTGTCCCATACCGGCTCGATCAGCGGCGGCAACCATTCCATGTCGATCAGGCGCTCGACCCCGGCCACCACCAGCCCCGCCGCGAGCAGCAGCAACAGCGCCTCGGTGATGCGGAAGAATGTGCGCGGCGACAGCAGCTTCGAGCCGCGCTGGATCAGCGCGGCGGTGACGAGCGCGAGGGCGAAGCCCAGCCCGGCGCCGGCGAACATGGCGCCGAGCTCGCCGCCGCTGCGCTCCATGCCGAGGCCGTACAGGAACAGGACGGTCTCGGCGCCTTCGCGGCCCACCGCGAGCGCCGCAAGCAAGGCCGCGGAGAAGCCGCCGGCGCTGTCCGCGGCACGCGCCAGCCCCGCTTCGAGATCACGCCGCAGGTGGCGGGCGTGACGCCGCATCCACAACACCATGTGGGTGACGAGCACCGCGGCAACGAGCACGATGCCGGCCTGGAACGCGTCCAGTGCAGCGCCCGCGAGCTGACCCTGCACGCCGAGCATGGCGGCGGCGAGTGCGCCGGCGAGCACCAGCCCGCCGGCCACGCCGGCCCACAGGTGGCGGGGCGTGATGCGGCCGTCGCCGTGGGTGCGGATCCATGCGTACAGGATCCCCACCACGAGGATGGCTTCGACGCTCTCGCGCCAGACGATGAACAAGGCATTGCCCATGATCGAACTCCGTGTGGACGCTATCTGGCGATCAGCCGCCCTTTGGCGGTATCGGGGTGGAATTCGCCGAAGAACGGATACTCGCCCGGCTTCAGCGGCGGGAAGACGGTGGTCCGGGTGACCCCGGGTGCCACCACCAGCTCCTTGAACGGGCTGGAGGTCTCGAACTCCTCGGGCCCGGCATTGCGGTTGGTCACCTGCAGACGGAAGCGGGTGTTGGCCGGCACTTCGAGGGTGTCGGGGGTGAAGCGGCCATCCTCGGCAACGAGCGCGACGGTCGGCAGATCGGCGTGTGCCGCACCGGGCTGGGCGAGCGCGGCGGCACACAGCAGGGCGGCCAGTGAAGTCGGATAGGTCATGAACGGCTCCGGCGCAAAAAGCACAAAAAGCCCCGCCGGGCATTGGGGCCGGACGGGGCGGAGAAGGATGGACGAGGTTCAGAACGCATACAGGGCGCGTACCCCCACTGCCGTGATGGACTTCGCGTCGCGATCGGCCGACGCACGGCGCACGTGCTGCAGGTCCGGGGTGAGGGCGAGTTGGTCGTTCACGTGCCAGCGGTAGTAGAGCTCGGCGACCTGTTCCGCACCGTTCGCGGCAAATCCGGTCAGCGTCGGGTCGGCCGCCGTGTCGCGGCGGAACCCGCTGCTCGCGCGCAGCCAGCCCCAGGCGAAGCCGAGGCCGTCGGCACCGCGGCCCCAGGCATTGCCGGTGAGTTCGCCGCCGAGCGTGAGCGTGCGGTCGAACGCGGTCTTGCCCGAGGTGCCGTCGCCATAGCGCCCGAACAGGGTGAGATCCTCACTCACGCGCTGATCGACGCTCAACCCCCAGCCGGTGGTGCCATCGGTCGAGCCATCGTAGCCCTCGTACTGGCCGTTGCGCCAGCCATACGCGCGGTAGGTCCCGTCCAGCCCGCCGAACAGCTTGGTGCCGAACTCGACCTGACCGATCACGAAGGGCTTGTGCGGCGCGTCACCGAAGCTCGCCCCGTCTCCCGCAGCGAACACCCCGACCGAGGCCGTCCACACGTCGGGCTTGGCCGCATCGCTGTGGAAGGCAACGCGGGCGCCGGGCGAGAAGCCGTAGTCGTCGGCCCCCAGGGCGCCGCCGGAGTCGATCATCGGGTTATGCACGAAGACGTTGTTGAGGAAGCGTTCGCCCTCGTCGTCGGCGATCGCGTTCTGGTCGAAGAAGCCGAACGGGTCGATCTTGCCGACGGTAAGCGCGAGATGATGCTTCGACGTGGTCGCGTGTCCGCCCAGCGGTACGTCGAGCTGGTACCAGGCTTGCGCCAGCAGTGCGGTGCTGTTGGCACCGTTGCGCTCGCCGTCCGGATTGCCGAGCTGGAACGCGGTCGAATTGAGCGCGCCGGTGAAAGTCGGGCGCAGCTTGCTGAAGCTCTCGCCCTGGCCGAGCCGCACATGGGCGAAGAACTGGCCGCTCGCGCTGCCGATGTCGCCGCCGGGCAGGCTGACCTCGATGTCGCCGCGCCAGTTGAGCTGACTCTCGGCGTTGTCGTTGGTCCGCGCCCCGCCATTGACGTGCTGCGCCACCGCGAGCACGCTGCCTTCGACCGCAATGCCCTCGAGCGCGTCGAGCACGCCGCTGCGACTGCGGTTCGCGTCGGCCAGGGTCTCGACCGCCTTCAGGCGGGTCACCAGTTCCGGCTCGCGATCGCTGATGCGATCGCTGTCGAGGCTTGTGGCGAGTTCGCTGTTCTGTTGCTCGAGCGCCGCGACCCGGTTGGCGAGGCCCGCGGCGGCGGGTTGCGCAAGCCTCTGCTCGAGTTCGGCGTTGCGCTTCTCGAGTCGGTCGACGCGCTCGGCTAGCCGCCTGAGTTCGACGAGCAACGCATCCTGGGGACTGGCGGCAGAGACCCCGCCTGCCACCCCGAACACCGCGATCGCAAGTCCGGTGCGCAATAGCGCGGGCGTGGCCATGTCAGTACCCGCCCTTCTTGCCGATGCCGACGTAGGTGAAGTCGTTCTCGGTCTCGAACGCCTTGAACCACGGCCGCACGCCGGTGGCGCGGTCGGTGTGGCGGCCGAAATGCTGGCCGTGGCCACCCTGGGCCTCGGCCCCCGGCGGCAGGATGGTATATTTCACCCGGTACTTGCCGGGCCCCGCGAGCTTGATGTTGTCGCCATAGTGCGGGCCGTCGTTCGCCACCATCGGCATGAAGGTGCCGGACTGCTTCCAGTCACCGCCGATCTTCTCGATCTCGAACTTGACCGTCAGGTAAGGAATCCACGAACCCTCCTCGAAGCCGTTGGGATTATTGGCGAGGGCCCGGATATCGGCTTCGATGTGGATATCCGAATCGGCCGCCTTGCGCATCATCCCGTCCGGCTCCATGTCGACCGGCTGCAGGTACACCGCCGCGATCTCCATGCCGTAGCGTTGCTGCGGTGTGCCGATGGGATATTCGAGGGCGTGCGCGGCGAACGACAGGCAGGCCAGGGCGCCGACGGTCAGGGCGCGGAGCGGAAAACGGGGCATATGCAATTCCTTTCGGGAGCGAGATTGAAGTGAGAACGGCTTTGGATGCTGGTGAAGCATTCAGGATTGGCAGGGATGATAAGCTTAATGCGAACTATTCGCAATTTAATTTGTCGTGCCCGCGCTCCGGTGGGCGGTGTGCCCGCCGCTCCCGCGGCAATGCTGCGCTGGTCTATGCTTGAAGCGTTACGCCTGCGGTGACGGCAGACCGACCACGAAAGGATGCCCGCAGACCCCGACGCACAGAGGAGGACGAACCATGGACAGTGCGAGATTCGGCTTCGTGAAACTCAAGGTGGTCGCGCTCGCCGTTGCGAATCGCGCGCGTGCCCACCGTTTCTACGGCGAGACGCTGGGCTGGCCACCGGCATTCGAGGGCGACGAGTGCGTCGGCTACCGACTCGGGTCGACCATCTTCATGCTCAAGGACGACGGTGCCGCGGAGCCGTGCGCGACCCTCAATCCACGTATCACGCTGGAGACGACCCACGCCGGTCGCACCGAGACCGAACTGCGCGCCAGCGGCGTTGCAATCGGAGATCCGGTTGCGGTCTATGACGATTTTCTGGTCGGCAGCTTTGTCGACAGCGAAGGCAACAAGCTGTGGTTCTGCTCTGCGCGCGAGCCTGCATAGCGGCCGGCGCCGGCCCGATGTTCACCGCCGTTTGAAAAAGTCCCACATCACGTCGTTGGCCGAGATCGCCTGCGAGGGCGGTTCATCGCCACGCGGTTTGTGTCCGCCCGGCCACGAGTGGCCACCGCTGTCGGTGACGCACAGCTGGACCTCGGCGCCGCCCCTACACGACGAATACACCTCGCAGTAGGCGCCTGCCCGCTCGAGGGTGCGCCTCGGGGTGGCGCCACAGCCATTCAACCGTACCCAGCCGGCAACCGTATCCGCGACCGAGGTGTAGTCGGTGACCGCCGACGGGCGGGGTCCATCGGGACCGGCCCCGCCGCCGAACAGCACGTGGGTATCGTTGCGGGCGTGGATGTGCAGGATCGACACCGGCTGCCCCGGCTTGCAGCTGCGCGTGTTGTCGGTGCCGGCCACGGCCGCGATCGCCGTGAACACCTCGGGCATCTCGCACGCCAGCCGATAGGCCATCATGCCGCCGTTCGACATGCCGGCGGCGAAAACGCGGTCGGGGTCCACGGTGATCCGACGGGCCAGCTGGGCAAGGAGCGCGCGGATGAAGCCGACGTCGTCGACGTTCTGGTCGCGCGCACCGCCGCAACAGTTGCCGGCATTCCAGGTCGCCAGCTTGCCGCTCTCGAGCTTGCTGTAGCCATTGGGAAAAACCGCAACAAAACCTTCGCGCTCCGACTTGGTGATCAGACCGTAGTAGGCGTCGTTGGCCTGATAGTCCATGCTGCCACCACCGCCGTGCAGTGCGACCAGCAGTGGCACCGGCCGTGCCGGGTCGTACCTGGCCGGCACGTGCACCCGGTACATCCGCGTCAGCCCGGCGTGCTCGAGCGTGAACCGGTAATCGCCCGGTCCGGTGATCGCGGAAGCGGCAGTCGGGTCCGCCGCGGCGCGCGCCTTCTGCTGCTGGCGCTCGGTCAGGCGCTCCTTGAGCCGCTGGCGGATGGCCCCGTCCTGGGCGGCCGCCGGTGGCGACACGAAGGCGACGCCGCAGGCGAACAGGACAAACACAAGGAACGAACGGATGCGGCGTGTCATGGGCATGCTCGCAGGCCAGGCGGATCGGGAAGCGGTCTCACGATCGCCTCGACCGCCAACAAAATGGCGCCCACTGGCCGCCATTTTGTCGAGCCCGCACGCCGGAATCAAGTTCTGTTGCGGCGGCGTACGGCGCCCAGACCCGCCAGCCCGATGCCCAGCAACGCGAGCGACGCGGGTTCGGGAACGCCGGTGGGCGGTTGCGGCCCTTCGAGCGGGAAGCTGGCAGAGATGTAAGGCAGCACGCTGCCATCCTGGCGGGTATGGCCGAAGTGAATGAACATCTCGATGCCGTTGGGTTGGACGCCGATCGGCGCTTCGCCGACCGTCTGACCTGCTGCCCAAAGATCCGTGGGTGTGACACTGTCCAGCAGGACCGAAGAGGGATCGGCAAAATTAACCGGATCACTGAAACTGCCAGTAACGGTATTGACCCCGATTGCGGCCAGGAAGGCGTTTCCGTTCTTGGTCCACTCGGCATCGTGGTCGGTGCCGACCCAGACGCCGCCGCCGGTCAGCAGAAAATTGCTGGCGACATTCTGCAGCAAGGCGACTTCCGAGCCGTTTGCACCTTGAAAGTAGTAGCCATAGGACCGGGTATCCACGACCAGGCCGCTGTGCGCGTTCCAGAACGTACTCAGCGCCGAGGTATCGGTGGCGTTCAGGTACAGGGACGCGGTGAGGTCCCACAGATACACCTGGTCATAGGCCTTCGCAGTGAGCGCCGCCGCCAGACTGCCACCGGTTTTCGAGTCGACCACATCCACGGTATGGCCCTCCGCGGCGAGATTGGCGGCCATCTGCTGATAGACATCGACGCCGTTGAACTGGAAATCGAACTGGGTTACGAGGATCTGGGCTGCGTTTGCCTGCGCCGACAAGGCCAGAATCGCGAGTGCTATGAGTTTCCTGTTCATGATTTTTCCCCATGGGCATTGAATACAGAAGGCAGGCCGCCGATTCGTATCCATGAAACGCTGGTTTCACCAGACACCAACCGGACTGAGCATATGGAGCTGATAAGCACTTTCAATGCCAAGTCTAAGTCGAATATTGTCTTTATATTATTTTCAACACTTTATTGTCGCTATTTCGGATAACATCGCCAAAATCGCATAACGTCGCACGCAAACTGTAAAAATATCCGACACTCCGCGCCGCGTTCTTCGACCCTGGTGACGTGAAACCGGAAGGGGACGAGGGTCAGCGACTAGCCGTCACCGGTGGCGCGCAACCTCGCCATCGCCATCGATGCCGCCGCGGTGCGGGTTTCCACCCCGAGCTTCTCGAACACGTGTTCGAGGTGCTTATGCACGGTGCGCGGACTGGAGCCGAGGATCTCGCCGATGTCGCGGTTGGTCTTGCCGCGGATCACCCAATACAGCACCTCGGCCTCGCGGGTGGTGAGGCGGAAGGCGGTGATCAGGGCTTCGATCGCGCTGGCGTCGTTCTCCTCGCGCAACACCACCAGCCACTCTTCGTCGCCGGTCTGGTCGTGGAAGGAGGCGAGCAGGCGACGCTGGCCGTCCACCGCGACCAGCGCCGGCACGTCGCGGCGTTCGCGGCGCGCCAGTTCGGCGGCGAGTATCCAGTCGAGCAGGCGCGGCGGGGCGAACTCGCTCGGCTCGCTGCGGGTGGCATCGAACCAGCGCCCGATCAGCTGGCGCGCGAGGGGCGTCTGCCACACCAGCCTGCCGTCGTGCGCGCGTACCGCCACCGTGGCCTGGCCGAAGGCGTCGAGCGCGCTTCGCGCCTGTTTCATCTGGCGCGCGTTCTGCACATGGGCGGCAATGCGGGCGAGCACCTCGGCCGGCTTGATCGGCTTGGTCACGTAGTCGGCGCCGCCGGCGGCGAAGGCGGCGACGACGTGCTCGGTCTCGGTCAGACCGGTCATGAAGATCAGCGGAATCGCACGGGTGGCAAAGTCGGCCTTGAGCCGACGCGCGACCTCGAAGCCGTCCATGCCCGGCATCAGCGCGTCGAGCAGGACCACGTCGGGCAGACTCTGGCGGGCGCGCGCGAGCGCACTCTCGCCATTGGTGGCGACGAGCACGAGATAGCCGGCCTCGTCGAGCGCGTCGTGCAGCAGCGCGAGGTTTTCCGGCACGTCGTCGACGATCAGCACGATACCGGCGGCAGCGGCGGCGGGATCGGCAGCGGACAGGGGCGGCGTCATGATGCGGGCGGATCCTTGCGACGCAGTATCTCGCCCATCGCCTCGAACTGGAACTGGCGCGCCAGGTCGCGCTGCACGCGGACGAACTCGCCGTGCACCGGGTCGGAGCGCTCGATCTCGGCCAGTTTGGTCAGGATGCCGCGCAGGAAGCCCAGTTCGATCAGCTCGTCGAGCGCGCGCAGCTCGGCCTCGGGCGGCAGCACCAGCCGTGCCACCGCGGCTTGCGGGGCGGGCACCAGGACGGCATCGGGCGAATCCGCCCACACCCACTCGAGCTGCAGGCGCCGGCCGATCCAGTCGAGCAGCTCATCGACCCGAATCGGCTTGAGGATGAAGTCGCCGGCATCGATTCCGAGGTCGTTGTCCAGCCCCTTGTCGAAGGCATTGGCCGAGATGATCGCCAGCGGCGCGTCGTCCAGCCCGGACGCGCGCAGGCGGCGGATGGTTTCCCAGCCATCGATGCCGGGCATTGCCAGATCCATGAAAATCAGGTGCGGACGGAAACGCGGCACCAGGTCGAGACAATCGTGGCCGGACTCCGCCTGGGCGACCTCGAAACCGAGCGGTTCGAGCACGTTCACCAGCAGTTCGCGATCGACGCGCTCATTGTCCACGGTGAGGATGCGCCGGCGCACGCCCTTGTAGCCGATGCGCCGGATGCGTGGCAGGGCCTCGGCGGCCTGGGTGTCGTGCAGTTGCGGCAGGAACAGGCGAACGCGGAACACGCTGCCCTCGCCCGGCCGGCTGTCCACGGTGAGCTCGCCACCCATCAGGTCGGTGAGCATCTTGCTGATCGTCAGCCCCAGCCCGGTACCGGTGGTGGTGCCGCCGCGTGCGCTGCTGCCGCGGGCAAAGGGCTCGAAGATGTGGGCGATCTCCTCCGCCGGTATGCCCGGCCCGCTGTCCTCGACTTCGAACAGGGCCATCTCGCGGCGGTAGGTGAGGCGCAGCTGCACCGTGCCGCGCGCGGTGAACTTGATCGCGTTGCCGATGATGTTGATCAGGATCTGGCGCAAGCGCTTCTCGTCGGCGCGCACCACTTCCGGCAGGGTGCCGATGGTCTCGAAGCGAAAACCCAGGCCCTTGTTGCGCGCCTGCAGCTCGAACATGGCGGTCAGCTGGCGAACGAAGTCGGGGAAAGCGAGCGGGCGCATGTCGAGCGCGAACTTGCCACCCTCGATGCGGGCGATGTCGAGAGTGCCCTCGATCAGCGACAGCAGGTGCTCGCCGCTGCGCTTGATCACGCCCACCGCTTGCTGGCGGTGGGGCGGGATCGCGGGATCGCCGTCGAGGATCTGGGCGTAGCCGAGAATGCTGTTGAGCGGCGTGCGCAGCTCGTGGCTGATCGAGGTCACGTAGCGGCTCTTGGCCTGGTTGGCCTGCTCGGCGATGCGGCGCGCGTTCTGCAGCTGCTCGTCGGTGCGCCGGTGCGACTCGATCTCCTGCATCAGCAGCCGGGTCTGGCGGTTCGACTCCTCCTGCGCCACCTGACGGCTCTTGTGGGTCAGCACCATCCACCAGGCGCCGATGCCGCTCATCAGGAACAGCGCGGCGAAAGTCTTGATCAGCACGCCTTTCAGGTCGCCGGCGGCGGCCGCGGGGCCGCGCGCGAGGATCTCGTGGTAGTACAGCGTGCCCAGCAGCAGCGCGAGAAAGGCGGTGATCCCGGTGATCAGCAACAGATAGTGGCCGAGACCGGCGTCGAGGTAGGGCTGCAGCGACTTCGGCAGGACCCTGTGCAACACCCCCGACCACTGCGCCGACAGCCGCGCGTGCGGCTTGCACTGATCGCCGCAGCGCGCGTCGAGCGAACAGCACAGCGAACAGATGGTGCCCTGGTAGGCCGGACAGTGGCTGGTGTCCTCGGGCTCGAAACGCTGGCCGCAGATGCAGCACTTGCGCGTCGCCACCCAGGCCTTGCCCGCGGTGTGCACCGGTTCGGGGGCGCGCGCCAGATAGTACCGGCCAGCGGTGAGCCAGGCGATCAGCGGCGAGGCCACCAGCGCCACCCCGAGCGCGATGAAGGGGGCGAAGGGTTGCAGCACCGGGCCGAACAGGCCGATGAAGGTGCTCACCGACAGCACCGAGGCGATCAGCATCGCCCCCACCCCGACCGGGTTGATGTCGTACAGGTGACTGCGCTTGAACTCGATCCCGGGCGGCGACAGCCCGAGCGGCTTGTTGATCACCAGGTCGGCGACCACCGCCACCATCCACGAGATGGCGATGTTGGAGTACAGCCCGAGCACCTGACCGAGCGCCTGGAACACGTTCATCTCCATCAGCAGCAGCGCGATCAGGATGTTGAACACCACCCACACCACCCGCCCCGGATGGCTGTGGGTCAGGCGCGAGAAGAAGTTCGACCACGCCAGCGAACCGGCGTAGGCGTTGGTGACGTTGATCTTCAACTGCGACACGATGACAAACAGCGCGGTCACCACCATCGCCCCCAGCGCGCTGTCGAACACCGCCGAAAAGCCGAGCAGATACATCTGGTTGGGGTCGACCGCCCGTGCCGCCGACATGCCGTTGCGCAACAGCATCCACGCCAGCAGCGCGCCGCCGAGCATCTTCACCACCCCGATCAGCACCCACCCCGGCCCGCCCAGCACTACGCCGAACAGCCAGCGCCAGCGGTTCTGCTCGGTGCGCGCGGGCATGAAGCGCAGGTAGTCGGCCTGCTCGCCCATCTGCGTGATCAGTGCGATGCCGACCGTCATCGCGCCGGCAAACAGGTGCAGATCGAAGGCGCCGCCCTTGCCGTCCACCCCGGGGTACTGCCACAGGCCGGCGAGCACGGTCGGGTCCTCGCGCAACACGAAGAAGAAGGGCAGCGCGAGCAGGAACAGCCAAAGCGGCTGGGTCAGGGTCTGCAGCTTGCTGATCACGGTGATGCCGTGGGTCACCAGCGGGATCACCACCAGCGCGCAGATCAGGTAGCCCCATGCGGGCGGGATGCCGAGCGCCATCTCCAGCGCGTAGGCCATGATCGCCGCCTCGAGCGCGAACAGGATGAAGGTGAAGGACGCATACACCAGCGAGGTGATGGTCGAGCCGATGTAGCCGAAACCCGAGCCCCTCGTCAGCAGGTCCATGTCCACGCCGTGGCGGGCGGCGTAGAGGCTGATCGGCAAGCCGGTCAGGAAGATGATCAGGCCGATCGCGAGGATCGCCCAGAAGCTGTTGATGAAGCCGTAGCCCACCAGCATGGTGGCGCCGACCGCCTCGAGCACCAGGAAGGAGGCGGCGCCGAAGGCGGTGTTGCCGACCCGGAACTCGGTCCACTTGCGGAAACTGCGCGGGGTGAAGCGCAGCGCGTAGTCCTCGAGCGTTTCGTTGGCGACCCAGGTGTTGTAATCGCGCCGGATCTTCACCACCCGTTGCGGCGCAGCGTCGTGCGGGGCGGCCGGCTGATCGGTGGCGGGCGCGGGGTCGGCGAGCGGATCGAGGGCGTTCATCGAAGGTCGGAATGGCGCAACACGGGAAGCGGTTGCGCCATTCTATGCGCCCTCCGGCGAGGGTGCGTTCATTGTTCGAGCACGCGCGGCCGCAGCAATCTACTTCTTGCCGCCCATTTCCTTCAGGGTCTCGGCGAGCAGCGCGGCCTTGTCGATCTGCAACGGCGCCGGTGCATCGGCCGGGCACAGGTCGGCGATGTCGATGCCCATGCGGTCCTGCCCGGCTTCCACGGCCGACGGCAGATCCTCGCGCGCCACCTCCAGGGTGCGCATCAGATGCCCCATGCCGGCCAGGGTGCGGGCCTCGGCGGTGAGACGGTCATAGCGAGCATTGACGTAGGCGCGGCGGGCCTGGAAATATTCGTTCTCGGTGTCGAGCAGGTCGAGCAGGGTGCGCTGGCCGATGTCGAACTGGCGGCGGTAGGCTTCGCGCGCCTTCTCGATCGACAGTTGATGCTGATCGAGATAGCGCAACTGCTCTTCGAGCCGCCGGACGTCGTTCCAGGCGATCGACAGGTTCTGGCGCACGTCGCGGCACGCCTTCTCGCGCAGTTCCCTGGCCTGGTTGAGCGATTCGGCGGCCTGGCGGACGCGGGCATTGTCCGCGCCACCGCGGAACAGGTTGTAGGTCAGGACCAGTTCGACCACGCCGTCGCGCGACCGACCATCGATGCCGTCCAGATTGTTGTCGATCGCCTGCCGGGCGCGAAGGTCGACGCGTGGATGGTAGGCCGCGCGCCGCGTATCGACCGCCGATTGTCCGGCACGCACGTTCTCGACCGCGGCATTGAGCACCGGGCTGGTGTTGAAGGCTTCGCGCAGCGCGTCGTTCACCGTGGCTGGCAACCCTCCGCCGTTCAGACTCTCGCCAAGCGTCGGCATGCGCTCGGCCGGCAGCTCGCCCACGATTCGCAGGTAGCGGCTGCTGACGTCGTGCAGGTTGGACACTTCGGTCAGCAGATTGGATTCGGCCAGCGCCAGCCGACCGGTCGCCTGCTCGAGGTCGACGCGGCGCCCCACGCCGGCGCCGGCACGCTCGCCGATCTGGTCATACACCTGCTTGTGTTCGACATAGTTCTGCTTGGCCAGCACCACCAGATCGCGATAGCGCAGGACGTCGGCATAGCCACGGACGGCCTCGAGCGCGGCAGACTCGGAGGCGTCGATGATTTCGTAATAGCGCGCCAGGCGTGTATAGCCGAGGCGCGAAACCTCGCTGCGGGTAAAGAAGCCGTCATACACCATCTGGTTCAGCGACAGCGTGGCGTTGCCATGGGTGAAATAATCGGTCGAGATATCCGGCCGCTTCTGGCTTTCGCGGCCGACTCCGGTGCTCAGGTCGACCTGCGGGAAGTAGCCACCACGGGCGGCGTCCTGATCCGCCCCTGCCGCACCGAAAGCATGCCAGCGCGCCTGCACGTCGGGGTTGGTCACCACCGCCTTGCGCGCGGCATCGCGCAGGGCATCGGGCATCGTCGCCAGGGCGGCCGCAGGCAGAGCGGCAAGGACTGCGATCGACAGCAGGGTACAAACTCGTTTCATGGATTCTCCGGGACAATCTGAAATGCCGGCTGCGGCGTGCGGCGCCTCGAGCCGATCTGAGCAGTCCGCATCGTATACGCATGAATCGTTGCGAAATGCGCACAATTCAACGTTTGTGACGATATTCCGTGATTCGCAGCCGATCGGGGCAGCACAGGGGGCCCCGTTTCCGGATAATGGGCGCCAGTCCACCACCCGAGCACCGATGCCCTTCCCGCCCCCAGCCCGCACCATGGCGCATCTGCCGTCCCGCCGTCATGGCCGGGTGCGAAGGTATGTCGCACTGCTGTTCGGCCTGGTGATCGGCCTGTGTGTGGCGGCGCCGGAGCTCGACCGCATGCAGGAGCTCGCGGTTTCGCGCTACGGTGCGCCGGGCGGCGAGGCGGTGGCGGCGTGGCGGCGGATGATGGACGAGGCACGCGACCTGGACGACAGCGAAAAGCTCGGCCGGGTGAATACCTTCTTCAACCGCCGCACCCGGTTCCTGGACGACATTGTCGTGTGGCAGCAGAGCGACTACTGGGCGACGCCGCTCGAGACCCTCGGTCGCGGCGCCGGCGACTGCGAGGACTTCTCGATCGCCAAGTACATCACCCTGCGCCTGCTCGAGGTGCCGGCGGAAAAGCTCAGGCTCGTCTATGTGCGCGCCCGCATCGGCGCGGCGGACAGCACCCTGACCCAGGCCCACATGGTGCTGAGCTACTTCGAGACCCCCACCGTCGAACCGCTGGTGCTGGACAACCTGATCGGCGAGATCCGCCCCGCAGGTCGCCGCCCCGACCTGTTTCCCGTGTTCAGCTTCAACAACGAAGGCCTGTGGGTGGGCGGCGGTACCACCTCGGCGGCCGACCCCACCACCCGCCTGTCGCGCTGGCGCGACGTGATCGAGCGCATGCGCGCCGAAGGACTGCAATGAGCCCGTACCGGATCGAACCGACTTTTCCCGGAGTTCCACGCCCATGTCCCTGATCAAGCAACTGTGGATCGCCATCGCCCTGGTCACCCTGCTGTCGCTCGGCGGCAGTCTGGTGGTGAGCACCCTGGCGGCCAAGCGCTACCTCGAGCAGCAGCTCAATGTAAAGAATGTCGACAATGCGACGGCGCTCGCACTGTCGCTGTCGCAGATGCCGAAGGATCCGGTGACGGTCGAACTGCAGGTCGCCGCCCAGTTCGACGCCGGCCATTACCGCCTGATCCGTCTGCGCGGCCCCGACGGCACCACCCTGGTCGAACGCAGCGCCGAGCCCCGGCTCGACGAGGTGCCGGCATGGTTCGTCCGCCTCGCGGCGATCGAGGCCCATCCGGGCGTGGCCCATGTGCAGGACGGCTGGCAACAGTTCGCCACCCTGACCCTGGAGAGCCAGACCAGCTACGCCTATGCCGAGCTGTGGAGCAGCATCCGGCAGTTGCTGCTGTGGTTCGTGGTCATGGCCGCGGCCGCGGGCGCAATCGGCAGCCTGCTGCTGGGGCGCATCACCCATCCGCTGCGCAAGCTGGTCGGGCAGGCCGAAGCGATCGGCGAACGCCGCTTCATCACCACGCCCGAACCGGCCACCGCCGAGCTGCGGGTGGTGGTGCGGGCGATGAATGCGCTGTCCGATCGGGTGCGTCTGATGCTGGTCGACGAGGCGCGGCGCCTCGAGATTCTGCGCAAGCAGACCCAGGAGGACGCGCTCACCGGCCTGCTCGAGCGCCGTCAGTTCCTCAATGTGCTCGGCGCGCAGCTCGAGGACCACGACACGGCGCCCGGCGGCGCGCTGCTGATCGCGCGCGTCGGCAGGCTGGCCGAGCTCAACCGCTCGCAAGGCCGCGACTTCGTGGACCGCCTGCTGTGCGAACTGGCCGACGCGCTGCGTGATCAGCTGGCCGACCACACCGGGTGGGCGGCGGGGCGCCTCAACGGCACCGATCTGGCGGTCATGACCCCGGACGTCGCCGACCTGGCGCAGTGGGTCGAGACCTTCGCGGCCGCGCTGCATGTGGTCGTCGACCGCCGCGCCCACGGCATCGCCCCGATCCCGCTGCCGATCGCGGCCGCGCGCTACGCGCCGGGCGAGGCGCCGGGGGCCGTGCTGACCCGGATCGATGCCGTGCTGGCCGAGGCCGAGCTCGGCGGCGAACGCGCGGTCCACATCGACGCCGGAACCGGCCTTGCCCAGCCTCGCCGCGATCAGGCGCAATGGCGCGACGCCATTGTCACCGCGCTCGATCGCGGCGAGCTCAGGCTGGAAACCTATCCGGTCACCGACGGTGCCGGAAAGACAGTCCACATCGAGGCGCCGGTACGGCTCCGGCTCGATGGTGAATGGCGCGGAGTGGGCTACTTCATGCCGTGGGCGGTGCGTCTCGGGCTGATGGGGCGGATCGACGGGGCAGTGGTGCGGGCCGCACTCGATCTCATTCGCGCCGACGGGCAAGCGGTGGCAGTCAACATTTCGTCGCAGTCGATCCACGACGCCGGCTTCCTCGCCGACCTTCTCGGCCAGCTCGGGCGGGCACCGGATGCGGCCCCGCTGCTGTGGATGGAAGTGCCCGAACAAAGTGCGGCACGCAACCAGGCCGACTTCCGTACCTTCTGTCTGGCGCTCAAGCCGCTTGCCTGCAAGCTCGGGCTCGAGCATGCCGGCCCGCACTTCAGTGCGCTGAGCGATCTGCACGACCTCGGGCTCGATTACCTGAAAGTCGATGCCTCGCTGGTCCGCGACCTCGCTGGCAACGCGGGCAATCAGGCATTTGCGCGCAGTCTGTGCACGCTGGCGCACGCACTCGGGCTGACGGTCATCGCCGAGGGCGTGGAACAAGGCGGAGATGCGGCGATGCTGCGCGATGTCGGCTTCGACGCGATGACCGGTCCCGGTATCCGTTGAACGACAGCAAGCGTCCGGGTGATCGCCGCCGCAGGCCTCACCCGGACCACCACGACCCGCTCAGATCAAGCCGTCATCAGCCGCGCCGAGCAGTTCCAGTCCGCTGCGCAGCGATGCGCGCAACGAGCGCCGTTCCATCAGTTTCTGCTGAGCCTGCTCGGGCAGGTCGGTGAAGCGGATCACATCGCGCTCGATCAGCAGATCGACGATATCCTCCAGCACCCGGACCAGGCGCAGGTCGGATGCGGTCAGCGTTGCCTCGCTGCCCGCCCTCTGCCCGAACGCGAGCAATTCTGCCGATCCGTCGTCGATCCGCTCGTTGATCGCGCCCTCCGCCTCGAGACTCGCGGCGATGATACGCCCGCTCCCATCACGCTTCACATACATCGCGTCCGTTCTCCCGGAAACCCGCATTAGCCGTTGCTGATGAGCAGCTGGCCATTGGCAACCAGCTGGTTGATCATGTCGTGGCTGCTCAAGCCGCTGTCGAACGACACACTCTCCAGCACGATGGTCTGGTCCTCGGCGCCCGGTACATAGGCGCCGCCTGCGAAGCCGCCCGCGCTGCTGACGTGGATCACGGTATTGCCGCCGACCTGTTCGATGTTGAGGAAGTTGTCGATGGTGCCGGCGCTCTCGCCCTGAAGCAGGTCGGCAAGGTCGAGGCAATCGGCATCACCGGTGGTGGCAAAGCTGCCGAGGGTGAAGTCTCCCACGGTATCGGACGCGGGGTTCCCGACGGAGCCGGTGTCGGCCAACGCCCACTCGAAGGTATCGGCACCGAGGCCGCCATACAGCAGATCGTTACCGGCGCCGGCATCCAGCGTATCGTTGCCGTCGCCGCCGATCAACCAGTCATTGCCCGTTCCACCGGACAGGTCGGCGGTGGGCGCGACCACGTCCGCATCGCCGACGACGATCGTGACACTGCGGACCGTCAGCGCCACATCGCCGTTCGGTTCGATCGAACTCACGCTCACCTGCAGCGCAAGATCGGTCGCGGAATCGCTCGGGGGCGTCACTGTGAGGGAAGACAGGTCCCAGCCATCGAGTGCGATCGTGCCGCCGCCGGAATACTCGTTGCCGTCGCCGTCACGCAGCACGGCCCCCGCGGGAAGGCCGCCGATGCTCAGGCCGGCGAGTTGCTCCGAGCCATCCGCATCCCCTGCCACGGCTTCGATGGCGAGCGGATAGCGCGTGGTCCCGGACAACGGGGCACCCGGGGACACGATCACCTGTACCGGCGCCCCCAGCGTGATCGACAAGGATGCCGCGTCGGCCACCGGCGCGATATCGACCGTCATCGTCACCTCATTGCCAAGGTCCTGTCCGTCGGTCGGCTTGAACGAGAAGCGGGCGTAATCGGCCTCCAGGTTGCCCACCCCGGAGCCGCCGAACACGTCGCTGCCGGATGCGTTCGGGGCCGGCATGAAGCGCAGGTTCCCTGCGGCGATATCGGCATAGGCGATGACCTGGTCCGCCACGACGCCCAGCCACACTCCGCCACTGAGCATTTCGAGCGTGCCGTCGGCGGGCAGCGCGGTGACCTGGATGCCGAGCGCGGAAACCGCCGAATCGGCATCGGAAACATTGAAGTCGGCCCACGAGAAGATGTAACCGGCATCTTCCATTCCCGCCACCGCCGAGATCGCGGCCAGCGGCGCATGATTGACCGGGGTCGGCGCACCGTGGGACACGGTCAGGGTCGCCGACGCGGGATCACCATCTGCATCCACCATGTTGTAGGTGAAGGTTTCGGGCTGCACATCGGCAAACTGGATGCCATCGAGTCCGGCCAGCAGCACCTTGATGTTGGCGCTGTTGTCGTTGCCGTAGAAGATGACGTAGCGGAAGGCCTCGCCGCCCTCGTTGGCCACGTTCAGGGCGAATCCCGGACTGGCGATCGGTCCGGAACCGGTGTCGAGCAGCTGCCCCTGGGCGCTGTACGTCGCCCAGTTGAACGAAGCACTCGCGTTGGTCTGCGAATAAAAGCTCGCATTCAGCGCGCTCACCTCGTGGCCGAGATCGACCAGTACCCCTTCGGGCGTGGTCGGATGGCCGTTGAGGTAGGGCGCACTGCCCTGCCCGCCGGCGACCCCGATGCCATCGGCGGTCACCGTGAAGCTCCCCGTGCCGACGAGATTGTGGAGATTGGTCTCCACCGGCACCCCGCTACTGATGTAGAACTCGTTCTGCGCGGCGACGTTGCGGGCGCCATTCAGCGCAGTCAGTTCGACGTCGCTCCAGGCGGCGAGACTGTCGCCTCCGCCCGTGCTGGCGAACAAGGACGAGGTGAAGTCGTAACTGCCGTCCTCACTCACGACCAGCACGCCGGTCGCGGTGGCGATGCTGATGGTTCCGTCTGCCCCGGCGGTGTAGGTCTGGCCCTGATGGACCACGCTGACGACCTTGCCCGGCAGATCCGCACCCAGATCGTTGGCCAGGATGCTGCCGTGGACATGGTCTCCAGGTGACACGTTGGCGATGTCATTGACCGCAACCGGCGCATCGTCTTCGATCCGGACATTGAGCACGCTGTGGCTGGTCGCCGAACCGTCGCTTGCGGTGACCCCGAAGGCCAGTTCGATCACATCCTCGACCCCGACGAGCGGATGATCCACCGCACCCTGCAGCGTTACGGTGTAAGCACCGGCAGCGGTGATGCTGACGGTCATGACCGACCGGCCATCCGCGCTCGTCGCGGTCAGCACCGAGGTCCCGTCACCCACCCAGGCCACCGGCTGACCGTCCGAGCTCAGGGTGACGGTCGGTGCCGTCAAGCTGAGGGAGAGGGCGTCGCCATCCAGGTCGCCGACCACGAAATTGCCGGTTGCCACCACATTGTTCGTGGTGTCCGTCGGAGACGGCGAAGCGTCGGCGACCCCGGCGGGCAATCCCTCCTCCGAAACGCTGGCCGTCCGCTCGCCATCGAACACCGGCGGATCATTGGCCGGAGTCACGCTGATCGTTGCCGTGGCCGGGGTGCCATCTTCCGCATCGAGGTCGTCGACGGATGCGTAGCTGAAGCTGGTGTCGCCGCTCCAGCCCGCAGCCGGCACAAAGGTGACGCTGGCTGCGTTCGCGCTCGCCGGCACTTCGTCGCCGATGTTCAGCGTCACGCCGTTGAGTTGCAGCACGCCATTGACCGGCAGGCTCTTGACCACGAAGTGATCGACCGTACCGTCCGGGTCCGAACCCGACAGGCTCACCGCGATTGCCGCCGCATCCTCCGCGCCCGAAGCGGTCGTGTCAGCCGTCTCCGGCGCATCGTTGACCAGCTCCACCGCCGGGGTGTCGCTGTCGGTGCCGCTCAGCCCCTCGGGGTCGGTCACGGTCAGTGCCACCGGCGGCAGGCTGCCACCGCCATTGACTTGGTCCGCACCGGCCTGGGTGAGCACCACCTGCCCGCCGACCAGCGCGTAGTAGCCGGCGTCTTTGCTGCCGGCGGTGAACGCCACCGCCAGTTCGGCGTCCGTATTGTCCGCGTCGGCCACCGTGTAGGTCGCCGCCACGGCGCCTGCGGCAGCACTGCCTTCGGTGAAGCCGCCGGCCATCACGTCGATCGTGGGCGCATCGTTGACCAGCTCCACCGCCGGGGTGTCGCTGTCGGTGCCGCTCAGCCCCTCGGGGTCGGTCACGGTCAGTGCCACCGGCGGCAGGCTGCCACCGCCATTGACCTGGTCCGCACCGGCCTGGGTGAGCACCACCTGCCCGCCGACCAGCGCGTAGTAGCCGGCGTCGTTGCTGCCGGCGGTGAACGCCACCGCCAGTTCGGCGTCCGTATTGTCCGCGTCGGCCACCGTGTAGGTCGCCGCCACGGCGCCTGCGGCGGCACTGCCTTCGGTGAAGCCGCCGGCCGTCACGTCGATCGTGGGCGCATCGTTGACCAGCTCCACCGCCGGGGTGTCGCTGTCGGTGCCGCTCAGCCCCTCGGGG
>NZ_JBDGKX010000005.1:117753-389134 GCF_057656155.1 Azoarcus sp. Soil_N_20
GCCGCCACGGCGCCTGCGGCGGCACTGCCTTCGGTGAAGCCGCCGGCCGTCACGTCGATCGTGGGCGCATCGTTGACCGGGGGTTCTTCGACCGGGGGCTCTTCGGTCGGCGGTTCGTCGACCGGCGGTTCCTCGGTCGGCGGTTCTTCGGTCGGCGGTTCTTCGGTCGGCGGTTCTTCGGTCGGCGGTTCTTCGGTCGGCGGTTCTTCGGTCGGCGGCTCTTCGACCGGCGGCTCTTCGGTCGGCGGCTCTTCGGTCGGCGGCTCTTCGGTCGGCGGCTCTTCGGTCGGCGGCTCTTCGGTCGGCGGCTCTTCAGTCGGCGGCTCTTCAGTCGGCGGTTCTTCGGTCGGGCCGTTCGTTGCCGCCTGATCGTCGTTGTCGGCCGCCCCGGCAAGAAACTCGGGAGGAATTGCAGCGCTCGATGCCGCAAACTCGAACTCGACCGGGTCGATACCCTCTGCGATCCGCAGCAGCCGTACGAAGCTGCTGCCTTCGCCACCCGCACCGCCCGCCAGACCGGCGGCCGGTTCCTCGAGGACGTCGTCGAGGTTGCCGCCTTCGTTCAGCGCGTCGATGACCTGCTGGATGGTGCCGTCGGCCAACTGGGCGTCGGGGGCGTCCGGGCGGGTGGCCTCGGACAGTTCTGCGCTCATCAATACCGACTGGCCGTCGGCGACCTGCAGCATGCTGCCGTCGATAAACGCGAGTTCGACCCGACCGCCAGCCGATGTGATCAGGGTTTCGCCTTCGAGCAGGACATCACCGGGCTTGAGTGCGCGCGTGTTGCCTTCCGCATCGCGGGCGAGTGCCCGGCCGCTGATACTGACGATGGTTGCGATTGCCTGTGCGTTTGCCATGTCCTGCTCTCCTGGTCTGCCATCCGTACGCCAACGGCGCCGGGTCGGGAAAATGCTTCGCTGGCAGGCAGACTAGAGGGGCGCCGGAACGGGGGCTATTGGACCAGTGGACAGGCCGTGACAAACCTCACACGGCCGACGCGGCCGCCGGCCTCAGCACCAGGGCGAGCTGCATGCGGTCACGCACGGCGAGCTTTTCGAAGATCGCGCTCAGGTGCGCCTTGACCGTGCGCTCGGTGATTGCCAACAGGGCCGCGGCTTCCTTGTTGGTGAGGCCACGCACCACCGCCGAGGCTACTTCGCGCTCGCGCTCGCTGAGCCGGGACAGCAAGGGTTGCGGATCGTCGGCGCGCATCGGCAGACGGGATGCGGTAGCGCGGATCACGCGTGCCATAAGCTCCGGCCCCACCCACAAGCCGCCGTGGGCCACCACCAGCGCCACCTCGCGCAACATGGCGGCAGTCGCGAACGCATGGCAATAGCCCTGCGCACCGGCCTCCAGGGCCTGCAGTCCCTCCGCCTGGTTGGGGACGTCCGAGATCACCACCACCTGCACCCCGGCGATGGCACGCAGCTGCGACACGCAATCCGCCCATCCGTCCGCGCCGGTGCTCACCCAGACCACCGCAGGCGGGTGGGTGGCCGGCCGGCCGGCCACCGAGGCGGCCGCCCGCGCGTCCGGGAAGGCCTCCGCCCAGCGCGGCAGCAAACGCGAATCGGGGGTGATAAAAAGGTGGGTGCTCATCGTTCGGTCAAGGCGTTGGCCTTCGCTCTCATGACGGGTTTGATCAGATAGGAAAGCACGGACTTCTTACCGGTGATGATGTCCACTTCGGCCACCATGCCGGGAATGATCGGCAGGTTCTCGCCCAGTCGGCTTTCGCGTGTGCGCACCCGGATGACGTAGAACGCATTGCCCTTGTCGTCGGTCACGCTGTCGGCGGAAATGTGCTCGACCACGGCATCGAGCCCACCGTAGATCGCAAAATCGTAGGCGGTGAACTTCACCACCGCGTCCTGGCCCGGGCGCAGGAAGGCAATGTCCTTGGGCGTGATCCGGGCTTCGAGGATCAACGCATCGTCGAGCGGCACGATTTCGACCACTTCCTTGCCGGGCTGGACCACGCCGCCGATAGTGCTGACCAGCAGACGCTTGACCGTACCACGCACCGGCGAGCGGATCTCGGCGTGCTTGACCCGGTCCTGCAGCGCCCGGCTGCCTTCGGACAGGCTGCCGAGCTTGTTCATGGTTTCCGAAAGCTCGTTGCGCAGCTGGTTACGGAAGTTCAGCTCGACCTCTTGCACCTTGCCGGTGGCCTCGACGATGGCCGACTGGATCCGCAGGATCTGCGACGAAGCCTGGTCGCGCTCGCCGCGCAAGCGTGACACGTCGCGCTCGAGCCGCAGCAGGTCGACTTCGGAGACGGCACCGGACGCAAGCAGCGGCCGGGTCACGCTCAGCTCCTGCTGCACCAGATCGTAGGATCGGCCCGCCTGCTCGCGCCGGGAACGAATTTCGTTGAGCTCCTGCTCGCGCTGGTTCAGCTGCTGACGGGCAATCGACAGCTGGGCCTCCATCTCGGCACGGGTAGACTGGTACAGGCGGCGTTCGTGGGCAACGATGTCGGGCACTTCGCGCTCGACCTCCGGCGCCATCACCAGCGGGGTGCCCGCGGTGAGCGCCTGCAGCCGCGCCGCCCGCGCCTGCAGGGCGAAGTACTGGGCGCGGTTTTCCTGCAGCGAGGATACGAAACGGGTCGGATCGATGCGCAACAGCAGATCGCCGGCATTGACGATCTGCCCCTCGCGCACCGGCATTTCCTCGACCACGCCGCCGTCGAACGACTGGATGATCTGCAACTGCGTGGATGGCACGACCTTGGCCTCGCCGCGCGTCACTTCGTCGATCGGCGCAAAGGCCGCCCACACCAGCAGGATGGCGAACGCTGCGGTCACATAGCGCAGCAGCAGCCGCGCACGCAACGGCTCCTGCTGCAGACGGGCCCAGTCGGCGTCGCCGGCCCAATCGAGCCCTTCCTCCCGCGTCGGCGGGATGAAGCGGGCAAACACCCGCTCGACCAGGGGCCGCAAACCCCGGTCCACTTTCGCCGACACGGTACCGACGCCCTTGAAGGCGCGACGCTGCAGCTCGCCATCCATCACAGCGCCCTCCCGATGCGACCCTGGCGCAGGGCCTCCACGACCTGGGCCTTGGGCCCGTCGGCCACCACCTTGCCGCCATCGATGACGATGATGCGGTCGGCCATGTCGAGCAGCGAGGTGCGATGGGTGATCACGATCATGGTGCGGCCCACCGCATAGCTGCGCAGTTGGGTCTTTACCGTCTCCTCGCTGGAGTGGTCCATCGACGCGGTCGGCTCGTCGAGCAGCAGGATGGGCGGATCGTTGATCACCGCACGGGCGATCGCCACGCCCTGGCGCTGGCCGCCGGACAGCGATTCGCCACGCTCCCCCACCAGCATGTCGAAACCGCGCGGATGAGCGTTGGCATGTTCGATCACGCCGGCGATGCGCGCCGCGCGCACGACCGCGGCGTCGTCGGCGAGCGGCGCCGAGAGTGCGATGTTGTCGCGCAGCGAGCCGTAGAACAGGGTCACATCCTGCGGCACGTAACCGATATTGCGCCGCAATTCGGCCGGATCCAGCTGGCGCAGGTCGATGCCATCGACCAGCAGCGCACCGCCGGTGGGCTGGTACAGGCCGAGGATCAGTTTTTCCAGCGTGGTCTTGCCCGAACCGATGCGCCCGAGTATGGCCACGTGCTCGCCCGCGCGGATCTTCAGCGACACGTTGCGCAGGGCCGGCGTGTCCTCACCCGGATAGGTGAAGCTGACATCGCGCAGCTCGATGTCGCCCTTCAGTCCCTGGCGGCTGATGAAGGCGCTGCCTTCCGGGCGCTCCACCGGACGTTCCATCAGTTCGTCGAGCGAGGTCAGGGCGGTGGCCGCAGTATGGTATTGGACCAGCAGCGCAGCAACCTGGCCGATCGGCGCCATCGCGCGCGACGACAGCATGTAGCAGGCGATCAGCCCGCCCATGGTGAGCATGCGCTCGTCGATCAGATAGACCCCGATCGCGATGATCACCACGCTTACGGTCTGCTGGATCCACTGCGCGCCGTTGGTCGTGGTCGCCGCCAGCAGGCGGAGCTGGGCGCCGACCCGGGCGAGCAATGCGGCACTGCTCTCCCATTTGCGCTGGATGGCGGATTCGGCGCCCATGGCCTTGATCGTCTCGATCCCCACCAGCCCCTCGATCAGGGTCGCATTGCGCTGCGCGCCGGCGCGATAAGTCGTTTCCGCCAGTTCGTGCATGCGCCCCTGCACCGTCATCGCATACGCCAGCAGCAGACAGACCCCGAGCACGAAGGGAATCAGCAGCTGCCAGCCGATCCAGCCGATCACGATCAGGAACAACAGCGCGAAGGGCAGATCGATGAAGGCCACGACCGTTGCCGAGCTGATGAAATCGCGCACCGATTCGAACGCGCGCAGGTTGGCCGCGAACGAGCCGGCCGACGCCGGACGCGCCTCCATGCGCAGGCCCAGCACCCGCTCCATGATGAAACTGGACAGCCGCACGTCGATGCGGCTGCCGGCAAGATCGACGAAATGGCCCCGCATCGTGCGCAGCACGAGCTCGGCGGTGATCACCGCCAGCACCCCGATCGACAGTGCCCACAGGGTGTCGATGGCGTGGTTGGGGACGACGCGGTCGTACACGTTCATCACGAACAGCGGCATCGCCACCGCGAAGAAATTGATCATGAACGCGGCGAGCAGGACGTCGCGGTAGAGCGCCCGGTTCTCGGCGATCACGCTCCAGAACCAGTGCCCCTGCCGGGCCTTGCGCACGCCGGGCGCACGGGCGTCGAAACGGTAGCCGGGACGCAGGTAGATCGCGTGTCCGGCGTAACGTTCGGCAAGTTCGTCGGCATCCATCGCGATCGCGGTGTCGCCCAGCTCGGGGAACACCACCTGAGCCTGAGCGAGATCGTCCGACCAGCCCGCGAGCACGCAGGCACGTTCATCCTTGAGCAGCAGCACGGCCGGCAGCAACGCGGCATTGACCCGTTCGAGCCCGGTACGGACCACCCGACACTGGAGGCCGGCACGGCTGGCGGCACGCGCGAGCAGCGACGGCGACAGCCTGCCGTTCTCGAGCGGCAGGCCCGACAACAACGCATCCGGCGTCAACGCGGCACCATGACCACGGGCAACGAGCAGCAGACAACCCAACAGGGCGTCATCGACCAGGCGTTGATCACGCGGGGGAGCGACACCATCGGCCGGCCGCGCTTCCCCGCCCGCGAGGGCCAGCCCTTCTTGCTCCTGCCTGGAATCCTTCACACCCACTCCGCTTGAACTTCAGATTCGAGTCGAGCGCCGATTCTAGACAGGATTGGCGGTCCGTCGACAGATAGTTGAGCCCGACCGGCAAAAACCGCACAGTCGGCGCCCCGAATCGGGGAACGCTTCCTCGCCCGCACTTGTGGCGCGCCGCCACCGGTCGCAGAATGCAACGGCGAAGCCCACGCAGATCCGATGACAGCGGAGAACGCCATGCACAGCGAACAACGACGGCACTACTCGCGCATCCGGTTCAGTGGCAATGCCCGGCTATTGGTGGCCGACCGGCAGCTGCCGTGCGCGGTACTCGATCTCGCGCTCAAGGGCGCTCTTGTCGAGTTGGAAGAAGATCTCCCGGCAATGGCGGACGACGAGCACTGCCTGCTCGAAATCACCCTCGCCGGGAACGCCGTCGTGGTGCGCATGGAGGCGACCCTTGCCCATCGGTGCGGCCATCAGCTGGGTCTGGTCTGCCGCGAGATCGACCTCGACAGCATCACCCACCTGCGGCGCCTGCTCGAACTCAATCTCGGCGACGCCGAACTGCTCAACCGCGAGTTGTCCGCGCTGATCTCGGCCTAGATGCGGGCGGATTGCGCATTCATGCTCACTTCGGCAGTGGCTCCTTGTACTCCTCCACCTTGATCGCGCGCACCTGGTAGCCGGCGTTGCCGAGGTCGGACTCGAAGCGCGCCACATTGATCACGCCGTTGACCCACACCGGCATCATGTTCAGCTTCGCCGTCACCGGCTGGTCGGGCATCACGTGGATGAGCTGGTTGGCCGGCGGCGGCGGGACGTGCACGCAGGCGCCGAAATACGGTACCAGCAGGAACTCGCGGATCATCTTGCCATCGGTTTCGAGCGGCACGATGAAGCCGGGGATGCGAATGCGCTGGCCATTGAAGCGCTCCACCAGCGGCGCCCGATCCCATTCCTCGCGCATTTTCTGCATCGCTTCGATCGCGCGCGGATCGCTGTCCTGCAGTTCGCCGAGCTTGAGATCGGCGAGGAACTGCTCCGGATGCCAGTCGGCCGGGATCAGGTCGTCCCAGCTGATCTCGCGAAAGTCACCGCTGCCGCCCTTGCCCGGGGCCACCAGACGGTCGCCGACCTGATAGCCGTCGGCTGCGGCCGGCGCCGTCTTCTGCGCCAGCGCAAGCTGCGCGGACAATCCCACCACCACTGCCAGCAGCGCGGCAACGCGTTTCAGATGTTTCATGGTCAGATCCTGATCGTCATGCCATCGGCCACCGAATAGCGGTAGGCCTGGATACCCGGCACCAGGCTCGCCAGCATGCTGGCGGCGAATACCGCGCCGAGCAATGTCCATTCTGACACCGACGGCCAGCCCGGGGGCCAGCCCGTGGCCAGATGGAGCCCGAACTCCGCCGCGAGCCATGGTGCCAGCGCGGCGCTTGCACCATAGACCAGGACCAGGCCACAAACGATCCCGGCCAGCGCCAGCGCCATGCTCTCGAGCGCGAGCAGGGCCAGAATCTGCCGCGGACCGGCGCCAAGCGCGCGCAGGATCGCCAGTTCGCGACGACGTTCCCCAAGGCTGGCGACCATCACCGCGACCAGCCCGGCGAGGCCGACCACCACCACCAGCGCCGACACCGCGAGCAGCGCCTGCTCGGCGATGCCGACCAGGCCCCACAGCTCCTGCAGCGTCGCCCCGGGCAGGATCGCAGTCAGCGGCTCGGTCGCGAAGGTGTTGATCTGGCGTTGCACGCGGAACACGGCCACCCGGCTCTTGAGTCCGACCAACGCAGCGGTGACCGTCTTCGGGCGGAGATCGAACTTGCGCACATGCTCCGGCGCGATGCTCAGCCCCGGAATCGGCGCCCCGCCTTGCCAATCGACATGGATGGCCTCGATGCCTTCCAGACCGACCAGCAAGGAACGATCGACCGGCGTGCCGCTGCGCGCCAGGACGCCGACCACGGTAAAGGGCTTGTCCGCATGGTCGGCAAAGCTCACCCCCCCTCCGCTGCCATGGCTGAGCACGACGCGGTCGCCGGCGCGGTAGCCGAAGCGCGCCGCGACCTCGGCACCGATCACCACCTCGAACAGCCCCTCGGGCGCAGCCGCAAACGGGCGGCCGGCGGCGAGGACGAGGGGCCGGTCGAGGCCGTAGCGGTAGCGGCTGAAGAACTCCGCCGTGGTGCCGACCACGCGGAAGCCGCGATGCGAGTCGCCCAGCGAGATCGGCACCAGCCAGTCGACCTGGGGTAGCGCCGCGATCCGCTGCAGGCTGTCCCATGAGACATTGTTGGTAGCGTTGCCCATGTGGAACACCGAGTACAGCAGCAATTGCACCGGGCCGCTGCGCGCGCCGACGATCAGGTCCGTCCCCGCGAGGGTGCGGGCGAAACCCTCGCGGGCATCGTTGCGCAGGCGTTCGACCCCGATCAGCATCGCCACCGCCAGCGCGACCGCGATCACGGTCAGCGCCACCGACAGCCGGCGGTTGGCCACGCTGCGCCAGCTCAGATGCCAGATCGGGCTCACTGCGCCGCCCCGGCCGCGGCCTGGTTGATGTCGCTCAAACAGAGCACCCGATTGAAGCGCGTTGCCAGTCGCGCGTCATGGCTGACGAACAGCAACGCCGCTCCCGCCGCCGCGCATTCGCCCAGCAGCAGGTCGAGAAAACCGGTCTGGCGGTCGGCATCCAGAGCGGAAGTCGGCTCGTCGGCGACCACCAGCCCGGGCTGCCCGATCAGCGCCCGCGCCGCCGCCACGCGCTGCTGCTGACCCACCGACAGGGCGGAGGCCGGACGCTCGAGCAGTTCCGGGGCGAGATCGAGATGCCCCGCCAGCCGCAGCGCCTCGTCGGCAGGCGAACGTCCGCTGCGCCGCAGCCGCTCGCGCCGCGCCGCCGAGAAACGGCATGCCAGCAGGATGTTGTCGCGCGCCGACAGATAGGGCAGCAGGTTGAAGAGCTGGAAGATGAAGCCGACGTGATCGGCCCGATAGCGGTCGCGCGCGGCCGGCGACAGCGCCGCGAGCGTCTGCCCGGCCACGCTGACCGTGCCCGCCGACGGTGGCAGCACCCCGCCGATCAGCGACAGCAGGGTGCTCTTGCCGCTGCCACTCGGGCCCTGCAGGAAAACGCGCTCGCCCGGCGCCAGTTCGAAGCGTTCGATCGCCAGGCAGTCGGTCGCCGCGCCCGGCCAGCGCAGCCGTACATCACGCAGTGCAACGGCAGGAGGGGTCACAAGGCAAGCGAGCGCTGCTGCGCGGTGAGCGTGGCGGCACTCTGGCCGCGCGGCGAGACACGCTCGGCGCGGATCCGGCGCGTGGCCGGAAAGGCGTCGAAGATCCTGACCTCGAGGCGATCGAGCGCAGCCGGGGCGGTGCAGCGCACGGTGTAGGTCACGCTCAGTTCGGCGTGCCCCGCCGGGTCCGCGGGTGCCTGCGCGCCGTTCCCACCGAACGGAGGTTCGAGCGCGGTCTCGCTCACCGTGCAGCCCGCGGCGGCAGGCAGTGCGAACAGCCGCTCGAAGTTGTTCAGCGTGCGCTCGGCATTGGCCAGCGCCGAGCGCTGCCGGTCGGTACCCGGTGCATGTTCGAAGCCGACCAGATTGTCGAGCGGACTGGCGAATTCGATCTCGAGCATTTCGCCCTCGATCGCGACCCGCAACTCGGCGACGCCGTGTTCATGCGGCGCATGGGCGTGCTGCGCAAGAGCCGCAGTGGTGCACAACAGGGCGGCGGCCAGACCGGACAAGCGTCGCTTCATGGCATCTCCATCACGAACCGGATATTGGGTAGTGCAGCTGGTATGCGACCAGGCGGACACAAATGCTACAATGTTGCAGTTCCAACCGCAAACTGCGAGGCATCAATGACCTCTGCCCCAAGCACCCGCACCGCGCAGCGCGGCGATGCCCACATCGCCACCCGCGACCTGATTGCCGCCCACGGCGGGCGGGTTACCCGCACCCGGATCGCGGTGATCGAAGCCCTGCAGGCCAGTGTGCAGCCGATGTCGCACGAGGAACTGGGCGCCTGCCTCGCCGCACAGGATGTCCCGCATGATCGGGTTACGCTCTACCGTGCCCTCGACTGGCTGGTCGAGCAAGGTATTGCGCGCCGGATTGCGGGCAGCGACCGGGCCTGGCGCTTCGAGGCGGTACGGGCCGACAGCCACCGCCACGCCCATTTCCACTGCGACCGCTGCGGCCAGGTGATCTGCCTCGAAAGCCTGGAGCCGGCGGTCGCGGTGGCGCTCCCCGACGGCTACCGGCTCGATCGCGCCGAACTGGTGTTTCACGGTGCGTGCGCGACCTGCGGCGCGCAACGCCTGGGCCCCGATGCCGCGAGCAAACGCTGAATGAATACCCTGAACCCGGCGCAGCCCCGGCGATGAACCATAGCCACCAACACTCCGCTCCCCGCCGCGCCGCCGCGCTGCCCCCGAGTCCGCTCGGCACCGGCCTGGGCACGCGGCTGGCGATCGCCGCCGCTGCCACCGGTCTGCTGTGGCTCGCCGTCCTGTGGGCGCTCGCCTGACATGCAACCGTCCGTCCCGCCCATGATCCGCTTCGACAACCTGACCCTCGGCTACGAGCGTCATCCGGCGGTGCATCACCTGACCGCCGCCATCCCAGCGGGCGCACTGGTTGCCGTGGTCGGCCCCAACGGTGCCGGCAAATCCACGCTGCTCAAGGGCGTCGCCGGCGAACTGCGCCCGATCGGCGGCCACATCCACCTGCCCGAACTGCCGCGTGGCGGCATCGCCTACATGCCCCAGCGCAGCGAGATGGACCACAGCTTTCCGGTGTCGGTGTTCGACATGGCGGCGATGGGCCTGTGGCGCGAACTGGGCCCCTTCGGCGGCGTGAGCCGGGCCCAGCGCGAGCGCGTGGGCCACGCGCTCGAAGCGGTGGGCATGTCCGGCTTTGAGGCGCGCCCGATCGGTTCATTGTCGGGCGGTCAGTTGCAGCGCGCCCGCTTTGCGCGCCTGATCCTGCAGGACGCGCCGATCATCCTGCTCGACGAGCCCTTTGCCGCGATCGACACCCGCACCGTGGAGGATCTGGTGCACCTGATCCTGCACTGGCATGTCGAGGGCCGCACCATCCTCACCGTGGTGCACGACTTCGAGCAGGTGCGGCGCCATTTCCCGACCTGTCTGCTGCTCGCGCGCGAACTGGTTGCGTTCGGCCCGACCACCCAGGTCATGACCGACGTCATGCTCGCCCGCGCCCGCCACCTGTCCGAGGCCTTCGACGACAATGCGCGCGAATGCCACGTCGAGGAGGCGGTATGAGTCTCTACGACCTGCTGATCGGCCCGTTCGCCGATTTCGGCTTCATGCGTCGCGCGCTCGCCGGCTGCCTGGCGCTATCGCTCGGGGCCACCCCGGTCGGGGTGTTCCTGCTGCTGCGCCGGATGAGCCTGATGGGCGACGCGATGAGCCACGCGATCCTGCCCGGCGCCGCGCTCGGCTACCTCGCCTTCGGTCTGTCGCTGGGGGCGATGACCATCGGCGGCATCGTCGCCGGGCTGGTGGTGGTGTTTGCCGCCGGGCTGGTGACGCGGGCCTCCATCCTCAAGGAGGACGCCAGCCTCGCCGCCTTCTACCTGCTGTCGCTCGCCGCCGGGGTGATGATCGTGTCGCTGCGCGGGCGGAATCTCGACTTGCTGCACGTGCTGTTCGGCTCGGTGCTGGCACTCGACGACAACTCGCTGCTGCTGATCGCCGCCATCACCACCGTGACCCTGCTCGGCCTCGCGCTGCTGTTCCGCCCGCTGGTGCTGGAGTGCTTCGACCCCGCCTTCCTGCGCGCGGTCAGCCGTTGGTCGCCGGTGGCGCACTATGGCTTCCTGCTGCTGGTGGTCCTGAACCTGGTCAGCGGTTTCCACGCGCTGGGCACGTTGATGGCGGTCGGGATCATGATCCTGCCGGCGGCGGCGGGACGCCTGTGGGCACGCAACCTGCCGATGCTGCTGTTGCTCGCGAGCAGCTTCGCGCTCGGCGGCAGCGTGGTCGGCCTGCTGGTGTCCTACCACGCCGACGTCCCCGCCGGCCCCGCCATCGTGCTGATGTGCGGTCTGGTGTATTTCGCCTCGCTGCTGGCCGCACCCGGCGGCCTCCTCGCCGGCCGCCTGCCGGTGCGCAAACACCTCGAATCCTGAACCTGCGGAGTCCCGATGCCCTCGCTTTCCCGCGCCTTCGCCAAAGTCTTTGCCATCCTTGCACTGAGCAGCGCAATGGCACACGCGGCACCGGTCGAAGTGACCGCGAGCTTCAGCATTCTCGGCGATTTTGTCCGTCAGGTCGGGGGCGAGCGGGTCGTGGTCCAGACCTTGGTCGGGGCGGACGAGGATGCCCATGCGTTCCAGCCGCGCCCGTCGGACACCCGCCGCATCGGCAGCGCAAGGCTGGTGGTGGCCAACGGCCTCGGCTTCGACGACTGGGTGACGCGCCTCGCCCGCTCCGGGGGCTACACCGGCACCGTGGTCATCGCCAGCATGGGCGTGCACACCATCGAGATGGCGAGCGCCCATGACGACCATGGCCACCGCCACGGCGCCGGCATCGATCCCCACGCCTGGCAGGACGTCGGCAACGCGCAGCGCTACGTCGCCAACATCGCCGCGGCCCTGATCGCCGCCGACCCCGAAGGCGCCGCCCACTATCGCGCCAACGCCGAACGCTACCGCGGCGAACTCGAGGCGCTCGACGCCGACATCCGCCACGCCCTCGATGCCCTGCCCGAAGCCCGGCGCAAGGTGGTGAGCTCGCACGACGCCTTCGGCTATTTCGGTCACGCCTACGGCCTGCAGTTCCTGGCCCCGGTGGGCGTGTCCAACAATGCCGAACCGACCGCGCAGGGCGTGGCGCGGCTGATCCGCCAGCTGCGCAAGGAAAAGGTGCCTGCGGTGTTCATCGAGAACGTGGCCGATCCGCGCCTGATCGAGCGCATCCGCGCCGAAAGCGGTGCCACCGTGGGCGGCACGCTGTATTCCGACGCGTTGTCGGCCGCCGACGGGCCGGCGCCGGACTATGTGGCGATGATGCGCCACAACCTGCGCACCCTCACGGCTGCGCTTCGAGCCTCGCCGCCAGCCCGCTGAGGCGCCGGGTACGCAGCGCGCAGCCGGCGGCGAACACGCGCGCCGGCCCGGCCAGCGTGACCCGGCGCGCCGCCCGCGTCACCCCGGTATAGAGCAGTTCGCGCGTCAGCACCCGCACCGGGGTCGCCGGCAGCACCAGCAACACCTCGTCGAACTCCGAGCCCTGGCTCTTGTGCACGGTGAGCGCAAACGCGGTGTCGTGCGCCGGCAGCCGCAGCGGCGCGATGCTGCGGTAGCCGCCGCCGGGCTGCGGAAAGAACACCATCAGCTCGCCGCCGGGCGCCGGCAGGCACAGGCCGATGTCGCCGTTGTAGAGGCCGAGCAGCATGTCGTTGCGCAACACGATCACCGGCCGGCCGAACCACGCGTTCCCCGCCCCGCGTTCCGCCGGCTGGTCGAGCGCGACCCGCAGCCGCCGTTCGAGATGCAGATTGAGCGCCGCCAGCCCGCGCGGCCCCTCATGCACCGCCACCAGCACCCGAAAGTGGTCGAAGGCGGCAAAGGCGGCCGCCACCCGCGCCTGCGGATCGGCCACCGGTGCGTGCAGCGCGGCAAAGTAGTCGGCGTAGCCGGCTTCCATCGCCGCCAGCGTGGCCGCGCACGGACGGGCGCCGTCGTCGTCGATCCAGCGCACCGATGCGTCGGCGCCGGCACGCAGCCAGTCGAGCGCAGCCGTGCCCGCACCGGCGTTGATGTCCGCCGCCAGCCGGCCGATGCCCGAATCGCGCCGGAAGCGATGACTCTCGCTGAGCCAGATCACGCTGTCGGCAAGCGCCGCCGCCGGCCCGGAAACCGGCAGCGCAGCATGCAGGACCGGCTCCGGCGTCCCGCTCAGGGTCGCCAGACGGGCGATCATGGCGGTGCTGAAGCTGCGTCCGGCAGAGAGCTCGGCGAACACCGCACCCGCTTCCACTGCGGCGAGCTGGTCCTTGTCGCCGAGCAGCACCAGGCGGGCGTCGGGGGGCAGCGCGTCGAGCACCCGGGTGGCGAGGGCGAGATCGAGCATCGACGCCTCGTCCACCACCAGCAGGTCGACCGCGAGCAGGTTGCCCGCATGGTGGCGAAACCGGCCCGCCTCCGGCGTCACCCCGAGCAGGCGGTGCAAGGTGTGGGCTTCGGCCGGCAGGCGCGCGCGCACCGTGGCCGGCAGTTGGGCGGCACGCGCACGCAGCGCCTCCAGCATGCGCGCCGCGGCCTTGCCGGTGGGGGCGGCGAGCGCGATGCGCAGCTTGGGCGCGAGTTCGAGCAGACAGGCCAGCAGCGCGGCCACGGTGGTGGTCTTGCCGGTTCCGGGCCCGCCGCTGATCACCGTCAGCCGGCTGTGGAGCGCGAGCGCGACCGCCAGCTTCTGCCAGTCGGGCGCAGCATCGACACGCGCCGGAAAGAGCGCCTCCAGGGTGGCGTGCAAGCGATCCGGCACGGCCGCGGGCGGCATCCGCGCGCGCCCCACCAGGGCGCCGGCGAGGCGCTGCTCGAGGTCGAAGAAGCGGCGCAGATAGAGCCGGCCGTCGGCATCGAGCACCAGCGGATGCGCAGAAGCGGACGGCGGCAACGCTGCCACCTCGACGGTGACGCCGCTGTCCACCAGCAGGCGGCGCAGCTCCCCGGGCGGGCAGCCGACGGCGTCGGGCGCCGCCAGCTGCTCCAGCGCCAGGCACACATGGCCCTCGGCGGCGGCGAGCGCCAGCGCACGCGCCACCGGCGCCAGCACCGCAAGGGCCGCGGCCGGCGCACCCAGCGCGCGCGCCCAGTCCTGCAGATGCGCGGCAAAGCCCTCGGCGAGGTCGAATTCGGGAGACACGCGGGAAGGGGTCCCGGGCGCCGCGGCGGCGAAGGCGTCGACGGCCGGCATCAGTTCGCTCCGTTCACGTCAGGGTGGCCGCAACCCGCGCCGCGAGCAAGGCGTCGAGCGTTTCGATCACGGCCCGCGGGGCACGGTGGCGGAACACCCCGGCCGGCTGGCCCGCCACCTTCCACCCCGGCCGCACCCCGCGCACGAACAGATAGAGCACGCCGCCGAAGTGGGTGTCGTAGTCGTAGCCGGGCAGGCTGCGCCCGAGGTGACGGTGCACCGCCACGGTGTAGAGCAGATGCTGCAGATGGTAGCCGTGGCCCTGCATCGCGGCGTCGAGCGCAGCCGGACCGTAGTCGGCCGGGCGCTCACCGAGGTGGTTGGACTTCCAGTCGAGCACCCAGAAACGGCCCGCGTGCTCGAATACCAGATCGATGTAGCCCTTGAGGTAGCCGGCCAGGTCGGCAAACCCGAGTCGCGGCATGCGGTAGCCGTGGGCCGCGAGCCAGGCGTTGAGCGCGGCGGCCGACAGCTGCGGGGCGGGCAGCTGGAAGCCCAGCTCGACCATGCGCCGGGCGGGCGCGACCGCGGACAACACCAGCGCGCGGTCACCCGGCGCGTCGACCAGCGGCGTGGCCAGAACATCGTCGAGCAGATGGCGCAGCATGCGCGGCAGCCGGGCGCGCTCGGCGTCACCGGCAACGTGCTGCGGATGGGCGCGCAGCGCCGCATCGATGGCCGCGTCCCAGCCCGCCGGGTTGCCGAAGTCGATCTGCTCGAAGACCGCGTGCAGGCAGTCGCCCGCCACCGGTCCGCGCGGGAAGCGCAGGATGTCTTCGGCCGCCGGCACCCCGACCGGCCCCGGATCGTCGTCCGCCGCCGCGGCGGGCTCGACCTCGGCGGCCACGATGCGGGCGTCGTGATCGATCGCCGCGTCTTCGTGGCCGGCACCCGAGATCAGCGCGCTGAAGCTGCCCATGCGCCAGCCGACCGGCACCTGCGGCGGACGCTGCGCACGGGGCAGGCGCGGGCCGGCAGCGGCCGCCGGCAAGGGCTCGCCGTCGCCGGCGGGCAGGTCGTCGAGCGCCATCACCGGCGCACCATCGACCACGCAGCGGGCGACCAGGCTGCGCCAGTGCGCATCGATCTCGGCCGGATTCGATTTCTGCTCGCGCCAGGCGTCCACCGCGGTGCCGGCCCCGGCCACCATCCAGTTGAGCAGGCTGCGCGCACTCTCGCTGTAGCCCGGCCGGCCGAAGCTCATCGTGGCGTAGCAGCCGACGGTGAGGTAGCAGCGATGCACGGCGCGGGTCAGCGCCACGTAGATCAGACGCAGGTCCTCGGCCTGGCGCTCGCGCAGCAGCCGGTTGGCGACATCGGGGTCGGACGCGGCGGCAAGGCGGTAGTCGAGCACCAGGCGGCCGTCGTCGCGATGCCAGGCTCGCATCGGTCCGCCCCCGGTCCGGGGCGGATGGCCGTCGAACAGGAACGGGCAGAACACCACGCCGAATTCCAGCCCCTTGGCGCGGTGGATGGTGACGATCTGCACCAGGTTGCGGTCGGACTCCAGCCGCAGCTGCGCGGCGTCGCCTCCGCCCTGGTCGCGCCGCGCGGTGGCCAGCGTGCGCAGCAGCACCTCGGCGGAGGCGCCGCCCGCCGCCTGCTGCAGCAGTTCGGCCAGGTGCATCAAATTGGTCAGGCGGCGCTCGCCATCGTCGCGGGCGAGCAGGCGGGTGGCCACGCCCTCGTCGCTCATCCAGCGCCGCAGCATGACCCCGAAGCCGTGGCGCAGCCAGGCGTCGCGCCAGCGCGAAAAGCGTTCGAGGAGATCGAGCAGGGCGTCCTCGTCGGCGGCGAGCGCAGCCAGTGCCGCCGCATCGCGCCCCATCAGCGTGGTCGCCAGCGCGGCCTTGACCCGGCGCTCGCGCCCCGGCTCGCTGATCGCCAGCAGCACCCGTTCGAGTTCCTCGGCATCGTCGGTGGCGAACACGCTCGCCTGCGACAACTCCACGCTGCCCACGCCCATGCGCGCCAGCGCCTGGCGCATGCGCGCGCCCTGGCCGTGGCTGCGCACCAGCACCGCGATGTCGGCCGGGGCCAGGCCGCGCTCGCCGATCCGCACCCGACCGACCGCGCCGGCGGCGAGCAGGCGGGCGATCTCGGCCGCGGTCGCCGCCGCCGCACGCTGCATCGCCAGCGCACGCGGCAGGCGGTCGCCGCCCTCCTCGCCCTCGTGCGCCTCGTCGCGCGGAATGCGCCACAGGCGCAGCGCCGCCGCGCTGGCGCCGGACGGGGTGTCGTCCACCAGCGGCGGGCGCGCCCGCTCGCCGCGACCCACCGCCCGATAATCCAGCCCGTCGAGCATGAACACCTTCGGGTTGGCGCCGAACAGGCCGTTGCAGGCCTCGATCAGGGCCGCCGCCGAACGCTGGTTGCGCCCCAGGCTGTAACGGGCATCGGCGGTATCGCGGGCGGCGAGGTAGGTGAACAGGTCGGCACTGCGGAAGCTGTAGATCGCCTGCTTGGGGTCGCCGACCAGGAACAGGCTGCCGTGACGCCCGTCGCGATGGTAGATGTGGTCGAAGATGGCGAATTGCAGCGGGTCGGTGTCCTGGAACTCGTCGATCAGCGCCACCGGATAGCGCGCATGCAGCGCCGCGCCCAGCCACTGCTGGCGGCCGGAGGTGAGCGCTTCATGGGCATTCCACAGGATGTCGTCGAAGGCGATCAGGCGGCGCTCACGCTTGCGGCGGCGCAGCTCCTCCGCCCCTGCTTCCAGGAAGCGGCGCAGCAAGGCCAGGCGCGCGCCCTCGAGCATGCCGTCGGCGCGCTCGCGGGCCTCGATCAGGGCGGCGGCGGCGTCGAAAAAGGCGTGCTGCGGAGGCGCGATGCCACGCTTGATGCCGTCCTTGGTCGCCTTCGCGGCCAGGGTGTCGGCGGCCAGCAGCTGCAGCTTGCGCTCCTTGTCGACGGGCAGTGGATGGCGCGCATCGCCGGCACCCAGCCAGTCGTCCCATTGCTGGTGCGCACGCTCGATCGCGTCCGCCTTGTAGCTGCCCTTGTGCAGCCCGTCGGCCGCCGCCACCAGCGCCGCCATCACCGCGTCGCCCCCGGCCCACTGCGCGCACGCCGCGCGATAGGCACGGGCGAGATCGTCGCCGGCGCCATCCAGCGCGCCCGCCGCGACACCCTCGTCCCACAACACCTCGGCAAGCGGTCGCGCCATCGCCGCCTTGAGGTACTCGGCCCACAGGTCGGGGCAATCGCCCCGTTGCAGCAGCAACTCGACCAGCACCGGCGGCAGGCTGCCGCCGGCCACCTCGCGGCGCCAGAAGTCCTGCGCCACTTCGATGCGCAGCGCGCTGTCGTCCTCGGTCAGTTCGAGCGCATAGGGCAGACCGGCGGCGAACGGGGTATCGGCGAGCGCACGCTGACAGAAGCCGTGGATGGTGAAGATCGCCGCTTCATCGAAAGTCTGCAATGCGTGGCGCAGGCGCTGTGCCATCTGCTCCGGGGCGACACCGGCCGCGGTCACGGTACGGATCAGTTGCGGCACGAACAGGTCGGCGCCGGGATCGCCGCCATCGAGCACGCGCAGGGTGTCGACGATGCGGTCGCGAATGCGGGTGGCCAGTTCGGCGGTGGCGGCCCGGGTAAAGGTGACCACCAGCAGCGCGCCGACCGGGAGGTCGCGTTCGAGCAACTGGCGCAGGTAGAGGCCGCAGATGTTCCAGGTCTTGCCGGTGCCGGCCGAGGCCTCGATCAGGCCGATGCCGTCGAGTGCGCAGGTGAACACATCGAGGTCGGAGGAGGACATCGGTCGGTCGGCCCCGGGGCTCGGCGCGGGGCTCAGCCCGCGCCGCGCGTTCCCATCGCCTCGCCCATGCGGACCGGACCGGCGGGCGCCCAGGCGGGATCGAAATTCAGCCGCGGGCGCGGAAACAGCATCACCACGGTGGAACCGAGCAGGAAACGACCCATTTCCTCGCCCTGCTTCAGCACGATCCGGCGGTCGTCGTAACGCCACTCGCGCACCGCGGCCAGGCGCGGCGGATTGACCACCCCGTGCCATACCGTGGCCATGCTACCGACGATGGTGGCGCCGACCAGCACCAGCACGAAGGGGCCGAACGCCGACTCGAACACGCACACCACGCGCTCGTTGCGAGCGAACAGGCCGGGCACGCTGCGCGCAGTGGTCGGATTGACCGAAAACAGCGCGCCGGGCACGTAGATCATCCGCGTCAGGCGGCCGTCGCACGGCATGTGGATGCGATGGTAGTCGCGCGGGCTGAGATACAGCGTGGCGAAGCTGCCATCGTCGAACCTCGTGGCGAGCTCGCGGTCGCCGCCGACCAGCGCGGTGGTGCTGTAGGCGTGGCCCTTGGCCTGGAAGATCTGGTCGCGCTCGATCGCACCGAACTGGCTGATCGCCCCATCGACCGGGCTGATGAACTCCGCAACCGCCAGCGGCCGCACACCGGCGCGCAGCGGACGGGTGAAGAATTCGTTGAAACTGGTGTAGCTGCGAATATCCGGGTCCGCGGCCTCGTCCATATTCACGCCGTAGCGATGGACGAACCAGTCGATGACACGGGTGCTGAGGCCGCCGGCCTGCAGGCCCGCCAGCTTGCCCGCCAGCACGGTGATGGCCTGCTTGGGCAGAAGGTACTGGGGCAGGACGGCAAGGCGGTCGGACACGGCGGGATCCAGGGCGTTGAACAGCCCGGGATTATGCCCGATTCCGCCGGGCGAGCAGCGCGCCAGCCGGGACACCCATACAATCTACCGGGCGGGCGCCCGAGGCGGTTAGAATCTGGGATGCCGCCGCCATCCGGCTTCCGTCACATAATGCATATCGTTGTGGAATGAGCGCGCGGTCGTCCCCCTGGAGGCCCCGTCGCACGGAGGCAGATGGACTGCAGGCGCCGACTCGGATACACCCTGGAGACCGACCATGCCGACCCCTCAGTGGCGCACAATCGTATCGAAGGCAATTGCATGCACCGCGTACCGGCGGCCTTCGCTTGCCCTTCTTGCCCTGGTGCTATGCACTGCCGGCGCGCGCGCCGACGATTCCGCCATGCCGATGTTCCGCTTCAACGGCTTCGGTACCCTGGGCGTGGTGCATTCCAGCGAAGACAAGGCGGACTTCGTGGCCAGCAACATTCTCGCGCTCAACGGTGCCGGCCATACGCACACCTGGAGCGCCGACGTCGACAGCCTGATCGGCGCGCAGGTCAGCGCCGCGCTCACCCCGCGGCTGTCGGCGATCCTGCAGGTGATATCGCGACAGAACTACGCCAACAGCTACCGGCCCCAGGTGGAGTGGGCGAATGTCAAATACGCGTTCACCCCCGAGTTCAGCGTCCGCGCCGGACGCGTGCTGCTGCCGGCGTTTCTGGTTTCGGACTATCGGGCGGTCGGTTACGCCAATCCATGGGTAAGGCCGCCGATCGAGGTCTATACCCTGGTGGCCAACAGCTACAACGACGGCGTGGAGGCCAGTTACCGCGTGCATGTCGGTGAGTTCATCAACACCGTGCAGGGAACCTACGGCACCAGCGAGCTGGAAAGCCCGGCCGGCGGCGGCACGATCGACGGGAAGGATGTCTGGAGCGTGGCCTATACCGGCGAATACGGCGCCGCCAGCGTGCACCTCGCCTATATCGAGGCCACCGTGAGCCTGAAGGCCCTCGACCCGCTCTTCGACGGATTCAGACGGTTTGGCGCGGAAGGGATCGCGCTCGCCGACAAGTACGACGTCGACGACAAGCGCGTCACCTTCATCGGGGTCGGCGCCAAGTACGATCCGGGCGCCTGGTTCCTCATGGGCGAATGGGGAACCCGCGACACCCGTTCGGTACTGGGCGAGCGGACTTCCTGGTACGTGAGCGGGGGCTACCGGCTCGGCGATGTCACGCCGTACGTGACGTACGCGGAGTCGCGAGCGAACAGCAAAGACTCCGACCCGGGCTTGAGCCTGACGGGCTTGCCGCCCGCCGCGGCGGCGGCTGCCGCCGGCCTCAACGCCGGCCTCAACGCGGTCCTGGAAACGATTGCGGTGCAAAAGAGCGTTTCCGTCGGTGCGCGCTGGGATTTCGCCGCGAGCACCGCGCTCAAGCTGCAGTTCGATCACATCCGTCTCGGCGCCAACTCGTCCGGCGCCTTGATCAACCTCCAGCCCGGCTTTCGGCCGGGCGGCACCGTCAACGTGTTCAGCGCCTCGCTGGACTTCGTATTCTGATGGCACGTCCGCCCGTCGTGACCCGCA
Source organism: Azoarcus sp. Soil_N_20 (assembly GCF_057656155.1). NCBI lineage: Bacteria > Pseudomonadati > Pseudomonadota > Betaproteobacteria > Rhodocyclales > Zoogloeaceae > Azoarcus > Azoarcus sp. Soil_N_20. The sequence continues at coordinate 138,136 of NZ_JBDGKX010000005.1, forward strand.
TCGGCATGACGCTGATTGCGCTGGCCGCGGGCCTGGGCGCGGGTGCGGCAGCGGCCGACGTGGTGGCGGTGGTTTCAAGCACCAATCCGGTCACCACGCTGGCCAAGCATCAGACCGTGGATATCTTCCTGGGCAAGACGAATCACTTCCCCGACGGACGCCAGGCCGTACCGATCGATCAGGTCGAAGGTTCGTCCGCACGTAACGAGTTCTATGCCCGCTTCGCCGACATGTCGCCCGCGCAAGTCAAGGCCCATTGGTCGAAGGTCATCTTCACCGGCCGCGGCATGCCGCCGCGGGAGGCAGCGGACAGTGTCGAGGTGAGGAACTTCGTTGCCGCCCATCCCGACGCCATCGGCTACATCGACCAGGCCGTGGTCGACGACAGTGTGAAAGTATTGCTGGTCAAATAGCCGGGTCGGTGCCGCCCGCTACAGATCGCTCGGCTGCGTCCGCAGCAGTTCGGCAATCTGCCCCGCAGGCAAGGGGCGATTGAGGTAGAAACCCTGGAACTGGTCGCAGGCGTTGTCGCGGACAAAGTCGGCCTGCTCTTTCGTTTCCACCCCCTGGGCCACGAAGGTGCGACTCAGCGCCCGGCCCATCGCGATGATTGCCTCGGCCAGATTCTTGTCATCGGCGACGGTGGACACACCGCGAATGAAGGACCGGTCGATCTTGATCGTATCGAGCGGGAACTGGCTGAACGTCGCAAGCGCGGAATAGCCGAACCCGAAATCGTCGATCGCGATCCTGACCCCCAGGGCCTTGAGCCCGTTCATGACCCCCACGGCCCGTTCGACATTGGACATCAGCGTCGCCTCGGCGATCTCCAGCTCGAGCAGATGCGGGTCCATGCCGGTATCGGCGAGCGTTGCCGCCAGGGTCGGCAGCAACTGGTCGTCGGAAAACTGGCTCGCCGTCAGATTGACCGCCATGATCAGCCGCGGCAGGCCCTGCATCTGCCAGGCCACGTTCTGCTGGCATGCGGTGCGCAGCACCCACCGGCCGATCGGAATGATCAGACCGCTTTCCTCGGCGACCGGAATGAACTGCATCGGCGCCACCATCCCCAGCGCGGGATGCCGCCAGCGCAGCAAGGCCTCCACGCCGGTGATGCGCCCGCTGGGGATATCCCGCTTGGTCTGGTAGTGCAGCTCGAACTCATCCTGCGCCAGCGCCTGCCGCAGGCCGGATTCCAGGCTGAGCTGTTCGAGCGCGCCGAGGTTCAGCTGCTCGGAGTAGAACTGGAAATTGTTCTTCCCCACCTCCTTGGCCCGGTACATCGCGACATCGGCATGCTTGGTCAGGGTCTGCTCGTCGAGGCCGTCCTGCGGGTAGGTACTGATCCCGATACTTGCCGTGACCCGGAATTCCTGACCGAACAGGACGAAGGGCCGGGCCACGGCGGAAAGGATCTTCTGCGCCACCGTGGCGACGTATTTTTCCTCGGTCAGTTCGGGAAGCAGGACGATGAACTCGTCGCCGCCGAGGCGGGCGACCGTGTCGCTCTCGCGCAGGCACGCCTTCAGTCTTGTTGCGACTTCCTGCAGCAACTGGTCGCCGGCCTCGTGCCCCAGGGTGTCGTTAACATACTTGAAGCGGTCCAGATCGAGAAACAGCACCGCCAGTTGTTCGTTGTAGCGACGCGCGCGGGTGATGTTCTGACTGAGAAGTTTGCCGAACAGGCTGCGATTCGGCAGCGTCGTCAGGCCGTCATGATAGGCGAGGTACTCGACCCGCGCGGTATGCGCAATCTGCTCCTCGACCGCCTGGCGTCGGCTTAAGGCGAGTTGCCAACTCGTGCGGCCAAGCAGGACGAGCACCAGGATCAACACCACGCTGCCGCCGAGGGCGCGCCACAGGTAAACATGGATGTGCCGCCGCGTGTCCGCCAGCTGTTCGTCGGCGGACAGGCCGACAATCACCGCCAGCGGGAAATCATAGAGCTGGCGTGCACTGGTATAGCGCTGCACCCCGTCCCAGGCGTTGGTGGCGAGCGCGGTTTCGATTCCCGCCTCGTCCTCGGAATGAACCTTCACTGCGGTGAAATCGGTCAGGTCGCCGGAAGACACCGTTTCTCCGCTGCGCCGGGCAAGAAATACGCCATCGGTGCCGAGGACGCCGATAACGCCATGTTCGCCCAGCTTGGAGGATTCATAGCCGCTGACGAAGTAGGCCGCATCGACCGACACCATCACCACCCCGGCGAAGCTGCCGTCGGCCGCATCGAGCCTGCGACTGAAGCGCAGCGTCCATAATCCGGACTCGGGGTGCGGTTGCGGCCGACCGACCGAAAAGTCGGCCGTGTGACGCTGACGCTGGAAGTCGTCGTGGTCGCCGACATTGGTCACCGGCGGCGGGCGGGTGCTGGCCACGATCGCGCCGGTGTCGTCCGCAATACTGACGACGAACACCACGTTCGGCAGCAGCATCGCCCTCGCGCTCAGCTCCTGGAGCACGTCCGGCCGGTGGTCGCGCTCGTAGGTGTACTTGACCACTTTCAGGGTCTGATCGATCTCGCGCAGCGCACGCACGACCTGCGACTCGTAGGTCGCGGCCAGTTCGTGGCTCGACAGGGCAATGGTGTGCTCGGCGGCGCTGCGCTCGACCCCGATCAGGTTCAGGGTCGTTCCCCAGATCAGCGTCAGCGCGACAATGGCGATCGCCGGAAACAGGATGCGCGGTTCCGTTGCCGGGTCCAGCCCGCGCCTCAGGGCGCCGACGGCCCACCCCCGTCTGGCTTCCAGCGCAGTTCGCAGCGCGTGGCCGAGCGCCGTAAATCGGGTCGTCATAGTAAGACAGAAGCATCCATGATGCTGACAGTATCCCTCATTTTCGTGCTGACGCCGGGTGCGGCAACAAGCGCCGGCACCTGCTCGCCGACCTGCGCCGCGCTGTCGTGGATCTCGACGGCTGCCATTCCTTACCCCAGCCGTGCATCCTCCAGCCGCTCTAGCAGCGGCCGGAACACGCGCCTGGCGGTATCGAAAAAGGCTTCGTCGAGCGCATCCCCACCGCCACGCAGCGCAAGCCGGTAGGCCGGGTCACGGGCCTCGCCGAATTCGGCCCGCTGTCCGCCGCTCCATCTCGTCCGCGCCCTCGCCGTGTTCTCGCCATTGGCCATGTAGGCCCAGGCCGATTTGGGAAAGAAGTGCAGCGGCGTGCACAGGCCCGACCGATACAGCATCAGGAGGTCGGCGAGGCTGGCGCGGGCGGCGTGCGGCTCCAGCGGGTGGAGACGGAAATGACCGTCGCGCGACAGCCCCAGGGTTACCCCCCGGGCGCCCGGCGCGGGTGCCGCGCACAGCATGAGGTGGGCCAGCCAGGCGCCGAGGTAATCCACCGCCCGGGTATCGTCGTAACGATGGTAGAGCAGGCCTTGTCCATGCAGGTCACCGAAGGCGGCGCTCAGGGTCCAGCCCTCGCCGTCGAGCTCGAAGTCGAGCGTCGGCGCATGGGGTGGCAAGCGCTCGCCGGCGGCCTCGCGCACCGCGCGGGCGTGGCTGCACAACAGCGCGAGTTCGCGTTGCAGTGCGCCCTCGCCCGGTGCACCGTCCGGATACTCGGCGCCGGCGCGGGCCAGCGCAAGGAGGTCCGGATCCGCCGAGCCGGGGGCAAGGCGTTCGGCGTTCCCGGCAAGCAGCGCCGGCAGCAGGCGCGCGGCGAGGGCTTGGCGCCCCGGCCAGTCGGGCACGAAGGGCTCGACGTCGTCCAGTTCCTCGTCGGCCTCGGGCAGGTCGAGGCCGAGCCGCTCGCGCAGCAGGAAGCGGCAGGGATTCCGGAAGAAGCGGGTGAGCTGCTCGAGGCTGACGCTGCGCCAGGCCGGCTCCGGCGACGGCAGCGCGTGCTCGAAGAACGGGCGCAAGGCGACGGCGGGCGTGTGCTGCCCGCCCTCATCCTCGCCGTCGCCATCGCCGCCGTCATCGTCGGTCGCGGCAAAGGCCGGCCCGTCGGCGGGAATCGCGATCGCCCGCCGCAGGCGGGCGGCGAGCGCCGCCGCGTAGTCCTCGTTGAAACTCGTCAGGCGTGGATCCGCATCGGGGTCGGGGACGAAATAGTCGACCGAGAAGGCCTGCAGCGGATGATGCACGGTGAGCCGCCTGCGTGCGGCCGCGAGCGCCTCGGGCCGTGACGGCTGCTCGGCGCAGGCCGCAGCCAGGGTGTCGAACAGTTCGTCCACCAGCACCGAGGGCGGCAGCGCAGCGCCATCGCGCACGCTGCGCCCGACATGCGATAGATGCAGCACCTCACGCGCCGACAGCACCACATCGAGGAACAGATTGCGGTCGTCGAGCCGGCGCTGGCGATCGCCGCGCTGCGGACGTGAGGCCATCAGGTCGAACTCGGCCGCGCGGTCGCTGCCGGGGAAGGCGCCCTGGTCGAGCCCGATCACGCACACCACCCGGTAGGGAAGACCGCGCAGCGAGGACAACGCGGAGAAGGTGACGCTGCCGCCGGGCACGCCGCCGCGCGCCGGGTCGTCGAGGCGGGCGGTCAGGGCCGGATGGACCACGTCGAGGGCGGCCCGACCTTCGCCGTAGCCCGCGGCCATGTCGTCGGCCAGGGCGTTGATCGCGGTGCGCACCTCGCGCAACGCCTCGGCCCGCTCCGCCGCCTCGCCGACCAGGCGATCGAGCGCGTCGATCAGGACGCCGCGCCAGCCCGCCGCGTCATGCGGGCGCAGCAACTGGTCGCGCAGCTGCCGCAGGGTGTCGGCATAGCGCCAGAAGCGACCCAGGGCGAGGCCGGCACTGCCCTCGGGCGCGCCGGCGCCGATGCGTCCGGCGAAGGGCGCGGCCGCGGCCGCATCGCCCGCCGCCCAGGCCAGGAACAGGCGGTGCAGTCCCTCTTCCAGCGTATGCCGCGGGCCGGCGTCGGCGCCCGCCGCCTGCGCCGCATCCAGCCCCCAGCGAATGCCGGCCACGCGCATCCAGTCGTGCACGGTCTCGAGTTCGCCTTCGCCGAGGCCGAAGCGCGCCGCCACCACCGGCTGCTGCAGCAGGTCGAACACCCGGCTCGCCGGAAAACGACTCGCGACCAGGGTCAGCAGGCGATCGAGCGCCTGCGCCACCGGATTCTCGCGGGTGCTGCCGAGGCCGGTGATGCGCCACGGAATGCGCCGGCCCGCCGGGGCGGTACCGAACACGGCCTCGATCAGCGGTGCGGTGGCATCCAGATCCGGGGTCAGCACCACGATCTCGTCCGGGCGCGGCGGGTTGGCGCCCTTGAACAGCCCGAGCAGGCGATCGTGCAGCACTTCGAGTTCGCGCGTCCGCGAGTGGCACACGTGCACTTCGATGCTGCGGTCGGCCGCCGCCAGCCGGATGTTGCCGGGCTCGAGGTCTTCCAGGTCGAGAATCGCGTTATGCACCCGGGCGAGCAGGTGACGCCCCGGATGGGGCGCGAACAGCGCGTCTTCCACCACCGCGTGCTCGCCCTCGAACAACAGCCCGATGTGGGCCTGGGTCTGCTGCCCCCAGGCCGCGAGCAGACGGTTGCCGGTTTCGTGGAACAGATCGTCCTGGCGCGCGGCCAGCCACGACAGCCGGCGCGCGTCGACGATCTCGAACCAGAACTCGCGGCACGGGTTGAGCACATACAGGCGCACGTCCACCACCCGCGACAGCTCGCGCAGAATCTCCAGGTACAGCGGCGGCAGCGCCGGCAGGCCGAACACATGCACCGTGCGCGGCAGCCCGGTGGCGGCGAGCGCGGCTTCGTCCATGGTCGCCACCCGGCGCAGGAAGAGCGCCGCCGGGTGGCTCTGGCGCAACGCGAGGCCGTCGTGGATGCGTCGCCACAGTTCGGCCTGCCAGGCCTCGTCGGCGCGTTCGGAGTCGGTCGGCGCACTCAGCCCGGCGCCCTGCTTCGCCGCCCAGCGCTCCAGCCAGTGCGGGCGGTAGGTCAGGTAGTGGTCGAACACGCGGGCGATGCGCTCGGCCAGTTCGAAGCGCATTCTCGCATCGGCTCCGTCGAGGTAGCGCGCCAGGCGCGGATGCGCCTGCACCCATGTGCCCGCGGGCGAGTCCGCGTCGATCAGCGCGAACACCCGCCACGCCAGCAACGCCGGCGCAAACGGCGAGCGCGCCGGGACCTCGACCACCCGGCCGATCTGCTTCCACAGCCACTGCGCCAGATAGTCGAAGCCGACGTTGGCGCAGATGCCCTCGCGATCGGCCACCGCCAGTTCCACCCGCCGGCGCAGCGCACTGCTCGGCACCACCACCTCGCGCACCCCGAACGGCCCCGGCCGCTCGTCGGCGAGACGGTCGAGCAGGGTGTCGATAAGAATCTCGAAGCGGTTGGAGAAGACGATGGAGAACATGGAGCTACCGGAAACAGGGCCGGCGAATGATGGCCGAGCGGGGCGCTCCTGTCATCTGCGATCCACCCGCACCGCGCCGGTGCGGGCGTGCAGCGCCGCGCACCTGGGAGGCTGTCGGACTTGAGCGATCGTCACGAGCCGAGTGGGACAGCGAGGACAGATTCGACCGAATTTGGGGCGCATGCTCGTTCCATGCAACGAAAAAACGGGCGGATATGGACCGCTTCTCCCCCTGGCGCGGTAGTTCGGCCCCAAGTCCGCCAGCCTCCTAGCGCGGCCGCAGCGGGCCGAGCAGATCCTTCAGCCCGTTGTGGTCGATCTCCTGCATCAGCGCGAGCAGGCGGCCGATCTCGCCGTCGGGAAAGCCCTCGCGCGCGAACCAGTTCAGGTAGTGGCCGGGCAGGTCGGCGATCACGCGGCCCTTGTACTTGCCGAAGGGCATCGTGCGGGTCACCAGCAGGCCAAGGTCTTCCGCCTTCATGTCAGCTCCGGCCGAAGCTTGCGGTTCAGGCGTTCGTTTGATGGTGCATCTTGCACGGAGGCAGGGACGCGCCCGGGCCACAGGGCGCCGGGCGCGGACAGCTGACACACGCAGTCCGGACGTTCGGCAATGCCCGGGCCGTTCACGCCTGGCTTCACACCGCCGCCAGCGTGCGCACGCCGACCGCCACGAACTCCACCGCCAGCGCCGCCAGCACCAGGCCCATCAGCCGGGTCATGATGTTGAGCCCGGTCTGTCCGGCGAGCCGGCTGATCGGGCCGGCCAGACGCAACGTGCCCCACACCACGGCCCCGATCACCGCACCGATCAGTATCATCACCGCCAGTTCCCACCAGTGCTGGGCGCGTTCGGCGTAGATGATCACCGTGCTGACCGTGCCGGGGCCGGTGAGCAGCGGAATGGTCAGCGGCACCACCGCAATGCTCGAGCGCTCTGCGGCTTCGTGCTCTTCCTCCGGCGTGGTGCGGGTGCGACCGGGCTCGGCGTTGAACATCTTGAACGCAAGAAAGAACAGCAGGATGCCGCCGCCGACCTGGAGCGACGCGATCGAGATGCCGAACAGCCTCAACAGCATCTCGCCAAACAGTGCGGACACCGCAATCACGATCGCGGTGGCGATCGACGCGGTGTAGACCGTGCCGCGCACCTGCTGCGGGGTCTGCGCGGCGGTGAGGCCGAGGAACAGCGGGATCGCCCCGAACGGGTTGATCAGCGCGAGCAGGGTGATGAAGACCTTCAGCGTTTCCATGGTGTGGGTTCCGGTGCGCGGACGGCCGGCGATCCGGCCCGCCCCTGCGCCGCGGAGCATAACGCATCCGCCCCCGCGCCGAGCCGATGCGCGGGTTGACGCTGGGCGACAAGCCCCCTACCGTGACCACGACCTGAATGCACCCAACCACCGCCGAGGCTGACATGGCCCGCATCCACCCCGAAGGCTGGCGCCATCTCCCGAGCAGCGGCGCGCGCGGGCGCGAGCTCGCCACCCTCGCCCTGCTCGCCGAAGGCCTGAGCGACGACTACAGCATTTTCCACGGCCTGCACTGGACCCGCGCCGAGGGCCGGCACGCGGTATTCGGCGAGATCGGTTTCGTCGTGCTCGGCCCCGACGGGCGCATCCTGCTGATCGAGCAGCAGTCCGGCTTTCTCGACGAGACCGAGGCCGGCCTGCTGCGCCCCGGCAAGCGCCGCAACCGCGAGATCAACCTCGACCTCGCGCGCACCGCCGACGCCCTGCGCACGCGCCTGCGCCCGCTGCTCGGCGACAGCGAGCCGATGCTGGACACCGTGCTCTACTGCCCCGACTACACCGTGCGCCAGCCGGGCACCGCGGGGCTGGACCCGGCACGCATCGTGGATGCGACCCGGCGCGCGCAGCTGGTGAACATCGTGCGCACGCTGTGCACGCCGGACATCGACACCCCGCCGGCCGCCGCCGCGCACCGCCCCGAACTCCACCGCTTCTTCGCCGAGGTGCTGGAACTGGTGCCCGACGTGCAGGCGCTTGCCGGCCAGGCGGTGGCGCTGACCACCCGGCTGTCCGGCGGGCTGGCCGAATGGGCGCGGCGGATCCGCCTCGAACCGCATCGCCTGCGTGTGACCGCCACCGCCGGCAGCGGCAAGACCCAGCTCGCGCTCGCCGCCTACAGCGACGCGCTGACGGCCGGGCGACGCCCGCTCTACGTCTGCTACAACCGCCCGCTGGCCGACCATTTTTCGCGCATCGTGCCGCCCGGCGGCGAAGTCGCCACCTATCATCAGCTGTGCGACCGCCGCCTGCGCGCCGCCGACCGCACCCCCGACTTCTCGGCGCCGGACCGCTTCCGCCGCATGGAGACCGACTTCGCCGCGCTGGTGGCGTCCGACGCCGACGACCCGGGGTGGCGCTTCGACGAGCTGATCGTGGACGAGGGCCAGGACTTCACCGAAGCCTGGCGCGACACCCTGCTCGCGCTGCTCACCGCCGACGGCCGCGCGTGGTGGCTGGAAGACCCGCTGCAGAACCTCTACGGCCGCGCACCGGTCGCGCTGCCGGGTTGGGCCGGGCTCACCGCCGACACCAATTACCGCACCCCGGCCGACGTGCTCGAGCTGCTCAACGCCCGTCTGCCGTTGCCGACCCCGATCGTCGCCGGCAGCCCGGTGGCCGACAGCGAACCCGAAGTGCTGCCGTGGCACGACGACGCCGGGCTGATGGACGCCACCAAGCGTGCGATCACCCGCGCCATCGGCCTCGGCTTCCGCCGCGACATGATCGCCATCGTCACCTACCGCGGCCGCGAATACTCGCGCTTCACGCCGCTGACCCACCTCGGCCCCCACCGCCTGCGCGCCTTTCGCGGCCGCTACGACCTGTTCGGCGAGGCCGAGTACAGCGACGGCGACCTGCTGATCGATTCGGTACATCGCTTCAAGGGTCAGTCGGCGCCGTGCGTGATCTTCACCGAGATCGACTTCGACAAGCTCGACGAGCTGGCCATGCGCAAACTCTTCGTCGGCGCCACCCGGGCGACGATGAAGGTGATCTTCGTCGCCTCGGAACGGACGGCGCCGATGCTCGCGCCGCCAGCCGGCGCATGACCCCGGCCGCTGCGGCCTGCCGACGGCGCGATCGACCGATGACGCCGCATCCACTCAGCCCAGCCGATCTGCATTAAAATCATTTGTCATTTGTCATTTCTCTGCCGCAGCGGCGCGGCTCCCCCTGACTCGGCAATCCCGATGCCGGTGCAGGGGCACGTCACGCACCGCTGACACCATCCGCGGCCGTGCCCGGCCGCAACACGACGAGCGAGACACGCATGAGCGAAATCAGTCGGGTAGCCTCATTCGGCAAACTCAACTGCCTGGTCTACAAGGCGATGGAGAGCGCCACCGTATTCTGCAAGCTGCGGGGCAACCCATATGTCGAGCTCGAGCACTGGCTGCAACAACTGCTGCAGACCGAAGACACCGACCTGCATCGCATCGTGCGCCATTTCGAACTCGACGCGGCCCGCCTCGCCGCCGACATGACCGCCGCGCTCGACCGCCTGCCGCGCGGCTCGACCTCGATCTCCGACCTGTCGTCCCATCTCGACACCGCGGTCGAGCGCGGCTGGGTCTACGGCTCGTTGATGTTCGGCGAGCGCCAGGTGCGTAGCGGCCACCTCGTCGTCGGCATGCTCAAGACGCCCTCGCTGCGCAATGCGCTGATGGCGATCTCGCGCCAGTTCGAGCGCGTGCGGGCGGACGTGCTCACCGAGGAGTTCGCCACCATCGTCGCCGGCTCGCCGGAGGAGCAGCTCACCGCGCGCGACGGCTCGGCCGGCCGCCCCGGCGAGGACAGCGGGGCGATCGCACCGGCGCAGATGGGCAAGCAGGAGGCGCTGCAGAAGTTCACCGTCGACCTCACCGCACAGGCCCGTTCCGGCACCATGGATCCGATCGTCGGCCGTGACGAGGAGATCCGCCAGGTCATCGACATCCTGATGCGGCGCCGCCAGAACAACCCCATCCTGACCGGCGAGGCCGGCGTCGGCAAGACCGCCGTGGTGGAAGGGTTCGCCCAGCGCATCGTCAAGGGCGACGTGCCGCCGGCGCTCAAGGACGTGACCCTGCTCACCCTCGACATCGGCCTGCTGCAGGCCGGCGCCAGCATGAAAGGCGAATTCGAACAGCGCCTGCGCTCCGTGATCGAGGAAGTGCAGGCCTCGCCCAAACCGATCATCCTGTTCATCGACGAGGCCCATACCCTGGTCGGCGCCGGCGGCGCAGCGGGCACCGGCGATGCCGCCAACCTGCTCAAGCCGGCGCTCGCGCGCGGCACGCTGCGCACGGTCGCCGCCACCACCTTTGCCGAGTACAAGAAATACTTCGAGAAGGACCCGGCGCTGACCCGGCGTTTTCAGGTCGTGCAGGTCGACGAGCCCTCCGAGGAGAAAGGCGTGCTGATGCTGCGCGGCGTCGCCACGATGATGGAGAAGCATCACAAGGTGCAGATTCTCGACGAAGCGCTCGAGGCCGCGGTCAAGCTGTCGCACCGCTACATTCCCGCACGCCAGTTGCCCGACAAGGCGGTGAGCCTGCTCGACACCGCCTGCGCCCGCGTCGCCATCAGCCTGCACGCCACCCCGGCCGAAGTCGACGACAGCCAGCGCCGCATCGAGGGGCTGGACACCGAGCTCGCGATCATCGGTCGCGAAAAGGCGATCGGCATGGACACCACCGAGCGCGAGACCCTGTGCAACGGCTTGCTTGCCGCCGAACACGAACGCCTCGGCGGGCTCGAGCAGCGCTGGCAGGAAGAAAAGGCACTGGTCGACCGGTTGCTCGCATTGCGCGCCAGACTGCGCGACGGCAGCAAGCCGGTGGAAGGCACCGGCAGCACGCTCGAAGCCGCCACCGATGCGGCCACCCGGCCCACCGGCGGAACCGGCACTGGCGACGGCGCCCCCGCTGCCGAACCGGAAAAAACCCGCGACCAGCTCCTCGCCGAACTGATCGACGTGCAGACCCGCCTCGCCTCCCTGCAGGGCGAAGACCCTCTGATCCTGCCCACCGTCGATTATCAGGCGGTGGCCGCGGTCGTCGCCGACTGGACCGGCATCCCGGTCGGCCGCATGGCCCGCAACGAAGTCGAAACCATCCTCAAGCTCGCCGCCAATCTGGGCAAGCGCGTGATCGGCCAGGACCACGCCATGGAGATGATCGCGAAGCGCATCCAGACCTCGCGCGCCGGACTCGACAACCCGAACAAGCCGATCGGGGTGTTCATGCTCGCCGGCACCTCGGGCGTGGGCAAGACCGAAACCGCCCTCGCGCTGGCCGAGGCGCTCTATGGTGGCGAGCAGAACCTGATCACCATCAACATGAGCGAATTCCAGGAAGCACATACGGTGTCGACGCTCAAAGGCGCGCCGCCGGGCTATGTCGGCTACGGCGAGGGCGGCGTGATGACCGAGGCGGTGCGGCGCAAGCCCTATTCGGTGGTGCTCCTCGACGAGGTCGAGAAGGCGCACCCGGACGTGCACGAGATCTTCTTCCAAGTGTTCGACAAGGGCTTCATGGAAGACGGCGAAGGCCGCTTCATCAACTTCAAGAACACCCTGATCCTGCTCACCACCAATGCCGGCACCGAGCTCATTACCGACATGTGCAAGGACCCGGACCTGATGCCCGATCCCGACGGCCTGGCCAAGGCGCTGCGCGACCCCTTGCTGAAGATCTTTCCGCCGGCCCTGCTCGGTCGGCTGGTGACGATTCCCTACTATCCGCTCGGTGACGACCTGCTCGCGCGCATTGTCAGACTGCAGTTGGAGCGGATCCGCAAGCGCATCGAGACCCACCACAAGGTGCCCTTCGAGTACAACGACGACGTTGTCCAGCTGGTGGTCAAGCGTTGCACCGAGACCGAATCCGGCGGCCGCATGATCGACGCGATCCTGACCAACACCATGCTGCCGGATCTGTCACGCGAGTTCCTGACCCGGATGATGGGCGGCGAGCCCATCAAAGGGGTCAGTGTGGGTGTTGGCAAGGCCGACTTCAGTTATGTCTTTGCTTGATTGACGGCCGCAGCAGAAGCGGAAGATGCGACCAGCGGGGGCAATGCAGTACAGAAGACGCAGCCCCAGTTCAGGCACGACCCCGCGATCAACCAGTTGCGCCGTCATCAAGTCACGCAGACCTTTCGATCCCGTCGTATATGCCCCCTGACCCGGACAACAGTATCTACTGCTGTTTGCCGAGATGCATGAGATAGGCGACAAGCTCCCAGATCTGCTCGGCGCTGTAGGCATTGCCCCATGGCGGCATCACGTCGGCGCCACGCCGCCCGTTGGTGATCGTGTGGAAGGCCTGGTCCGCCGGGAGGTCGGTGCGGCCGCGGAAATCCGGCGCCCGGCCGCCGACGCCTTCGTGCCCGTGGCAGTATCCCGCGCAGTTCTTGTTGAAGCGGCGACGTCCGGCCGCAATGCGCGCCTCTTCGGTCAGGTCGAAGGGGGCTGCCGTGCCGGCGGCAGGGGTCGAGACCTCGGGAACCGGGTTGGCCGGTGCCACCGCCGCGCAGTCGAAGGCGATGCAGGCGAACATGATCGGTACCGCCTGGCGCCGTAGCGTAGCCCACGCCGATGAGAGACGCCCCGCCGTGCGGGGCGCAAGGTGCTGTCCTTGGGTCATGATTTCAGTCCTGTGGTGTTCGATCCGGCGGGTGCGACCCCAGGGGCCGCACCCGCCGACAGGGGCTCGGGCAGACTCAGTCCCCCGAATCGAGCGTGAACGCGATCAGTGCGGCGCCCCCGCTCAGATCCTTGATCCGTGGAAAGGCGCCGGCGAGAAAGCCCGGTGCGTGCGAGCCGAGACCGGTCGGCACGACGATGTACTGGCGGCCGCCGGCGGCATAGCTGACCGGGCCGCCACGGATGCCGGAGCCGGCACTGAAGCGCCACAGCTCGGCGCCGTCGTCGGCGTCGTAAGCATAGATCCTGCCCTCCATGTCACCGGTAAACACCAGCCCGCCAGCCGTGGTCAGCACACTCGACAGGGGCGGAAGGTCATAGCGCAGGCTCCACTTCACCTTGCCGGTGATCGGGTCGCGCGCGTCCAGGCGGCCGTGCGGTGCATCACCGGGCGGGGGCACGAGCTTGATCTCCTCGATGCCCAGCGACAGCGAGGCGATCGACTTGAGGTCCTCGGGCAGGTCCTTCGCCGCGACCACGTCGTTGCAGACCTCCATGGCATGCGAGTACCACAATCCCGTTCCGGGGTTGTATGCGCCGTGGTTCCAGCTGCGTGCGCCGAGGAGATTGGGACAGAAGTTGACCCGTTTGCCTTCCTCGGGATAGACCGGATCGATCAGTGCACCGGTCTTGCGGTCGACGCCCTTCACCCAGTTCACGTTCTTCGCGAACTGCCACACGTCATGAAGGGCACCGTTGTCCTTGTCCATCACGAAGACAAAACCGCCCTTGTTGAGATGGACGATCACGTCCTTGCCGTCCTTCTTCACCATCAGCGCTTCATAGGCGGAATCGAAATCCCACGAGTCGTGCGGCACTTCCTGCCTCGCCCACTTGAGCTTGCCGGTCTTCGGGTCGAGTGCGAGGAGACTGGCCGTATGCTTGTTGTCGCCCTTGCGCTCCTTGTTGTAGTAGTCCGGGGCCGCGTTCGAGGTGCCGATGTAGATCGTGTCGGTGCGCGGATCGTAGGTCCCCGGCATCCACGCGCTGCCGCCGCCGGTCTTGCGGCTGTCTCCCGGCCAGCTCGCGGCGTCGTCCTTGAGGATCTCGAAGTTCCACAGGGGCTTGCCGGTATCGGCATCGACCGCATGGATCTTGCCCATGATCGGCTGATCGCCGCCGGTCGTGCCGCCGAACAGGACATTGCCCGCCAATTGCGGCGGTGCCGAGAACAGGGCGCCGTACTGGTCCTTGAGATTGGTGAGCTGGGTCGCCCACAATTCCTTGCCGGTCTTCTGGTCGAGCGCGATGAAGCGTCCGTCCAGCGAGCCGATGTAGACCTTGCCCCGGCCGACGGTCACACCCCGGCTGGCGGCGCCGTAGAAGACCTCCCTGGTCAGCGGATCGAGCTTGGGCGCGTAGTGCCACAGGGTCGCCCCGGTGGCCGCATCCACCGCCCAGACGTTGTTCTCGGCCGAGATGTAGTACAGCACGCCGTCAATGACGATCGGGGTGGCCTGCAGGCCGTGGGTGATATTGCCCGGCTGGTGGATCCAGGCCACCTTGAGCTTGGCGACGTTGTCCTTGTTGATGGCGTCGAGCGGGCTGAAGCGCCAGGCATTGAAGCTGCGGTGGTATTGCGGCCAGTTGTCGGGGTCGTCGTAGCCCGGACCGCCCTCGGCATGGGCCGGCAGGGCGTACACCAGGGTCGCGGAAAGGGCTGCCAGCAGCGCGCTGGCGATCGGCATGGTTTTCATGATTTTTTCCTGGTCTCTGAAGGGTCGGCTCACCACACGTAGGCGTACTTGAGGTTGATGCTGTCGGTGAGCCCGTGGTCCTCGCCGCTGACCCCGCGCGAGTAGCGCACGGTGATCGACTGGTTGCCGTAGTAGCTGAAATACACGCCCACACCGGCGGTGGTCTCCCGGCTGGCGGCCACCTTCACGCCGGTGGCATCGTTGGTCCACGAACCCTGGCGCTCGTAGTCGAGCGCGATGAAGGGCTCGACCGAAGCGCTGAGCTTGTAGCCGACCCGGTGATTGGTGTGGAACAGGGTGGCCGGGCGCGCATCGGCCGCGGTGGATTCGCCGAAGAACACGAAGCCGGCATCGGCGGTGTAGCTGAAGTGCTCGGACTGCACGTCCCAGAACAGGCTGGACAGGTTCTTCCAGCCGTCGCCGCCACCGACGTCCTTGTTCCCCACCGGGATCTGGAAGAAGCTCTGGAAGCCGAGGGTCGAGTTCGGCGTCGGTTTGTACCAGATCGCCGGGCCGGTCAGCGGATCGCCGAGACCGCTGTTCGAACTATTGGTGGCGTCGTTGCTCACCCCGACCTCGGGCAGGATCACCTCGTAGGCCAGGCCGATATCCGGATTCGACTCCGGCGACCAGAAGCGCACGTACTTCGACAGGCCGACGATGGTCTTCGTCTTCGCCGCGGCACGCCTGTCGTCCCCGCTGCCGTCCCACACCCGCGCGCCGTCCTGGAAGGTGGCGTACTGCACGAAGACATTGAAGGGCTTGAACCCGACCGGCAGGTCGTACTCGTGCGGACCGATCACGTCCAGGGTGACTTGGGCGTGGACAGGCAGCGCCACGGCCATCGCCGCGCAAAGGGTGAGCAGCGGAAGCGCGCGCATCGATGCGCGGCGCAGACGGGGGGTGTGGATGTGCATGGGTGTCTCCTTCTAGTTTTCGTGCAAAGGGATGAACTCGGCGCCGCGGACCTCGCTCCGACCGGAAACGGTTCGCCGCCCGCCAGACTGCGTCATTGCACTTTCGATGCCATGCCGCCGGCCCTATAAGAATCAACACCTTAGCCATTGCATCGCGTCGCACGGCGGTCGCATCTGTTGCGCCCGGCGCGCGACAGGTGTCTCTCGCGCTGCGACAGTCGGCCGCCCGTAAAGCACCGGGGCGACCTGCACGAGCCCTCCTTGTTCCGCACGAATTCCTTGCTTTTCAAGGCATTGAAAACCCCGCGCAAGCGCCGAGGCGGTGATGGCACCGAAGTTGCGATGTCGCTCCAGGCGCGGTGCCGAAACGGGGCGACGAAGGGCAGCAAGCCCGACTGCAGTGGTAACTCACACGAAAGGGCGCACCTGTGCAGGCGGCGCCTCCGTTCGACCACGCAGGACGGCACGCGCAGGTGGCACCCGTTCGCGTCGCCGCCGCCGGAAAACAACAATGGAGACACCCCAATGAGCAGCACTTCCACATCGCAGCACTGGCTGGGTCGATTCGCACGCGCCTTGCGCGTGGCGCCGATCATCGGCCTCCTCGCCACGCACGCGCTGGCAGCCGCCCCCGCGCCACAGACCGAGCCCGAGCCCGAGCCGCCGCTGGGCGTCAATGTGCTCGCGACCACGTTCAAGTGGCGTCCGAACCATGTGTCCGACGACATGCTGATTCATGCCGACAAGGATGCGAACAACTGGCTGCACTACGGCAAGGACTATCAGGGCACGCGCTTCAGCGCGCTGCGCCAGATCACCCAGGACAACGCGACGAAGCTGGTGCCGAAGTGGAACCTGTCGTTCGGCGTGACCGATGCGCAAACCAGCCAGACCACTGTCGTGAATGGGCGCATCTACGTCACGGCGAGCCAGAACAAGGTGTTCTCGGTCGACGGTGCCAGCGGGCGGATCATCTGGAAGTACGAGCGCTCGCTGCCCGGCGACCTCGGGTCGCGGCTGTGCTGCGAAGCGGTGAATCGCGGCGTCGCGGTATACAAGAACATGGTGTACATGGCGACCCTCGACACCCATGTCGTGGCGCTCGACAACACCACCGGCCGCGTGGTGTGGGAAGTGAAACTGGGCGACTACACCAGCGGCGAGATCTACACCTCGATGCCGCTGGTGGCCAACGGCATGATCATGGTCGGCAACTCCGGCGGCGACGTCGGCGGCAACGCCGGCAAGATCACCGCGCTCGACCCGGACACCGGCAAGATCCTGTGGCAGACGCACACCCGCCCGATCAGCGACGAGGACCCGGTGGCCAAGACCTGGGCCAACGAGTCGTGGCGCACCGGCGGCGCTTCGGCGTGGCTCACCGGCAACTACGACCCGAAGACCAGGACGGTGTTCTGGGGCGTCGGCAACCCGGCACCCGACTTCGACCCGCGCGTGCGCGCCGGCGACAACCTGTACAGCAATTCGACGCTGGCGCTCGACGCCGACACCGGCAGGATCAAGCACCACTTCCAGTACACGCCGAACGGTGCGTGGGATTACGACGGCAACAACGAAACCATCCTCGTCGACGATGAGATGGGCCGCAAGGTGTGGCTGCATGCGGACCGCAACGGCCACGTCTATTCCATCAACCGCGACAGCGGCAAATGCAACTGGGTGGTGCCGATCGCGCGCGTGAACTGGGTCAAGGAGTTCCGCGACAACTGCCGTCCGGTGGTCAACCCGGACAAGGTGCCGGCCTATGACAAGGTGGTGACCGACATCGCGCCGATTCTCGACGGCGGCAAGGAATGGCACCCGGCCGCGTACAGCCCGCTGACGAAGCTGCTGTACGTGCCCTTCATCGACAGCTCGATGGACATCCAGGCGAAGAAGACCGAGTGGAAGCGCGGCGAGTGGTTCCTGTCGTCGAAGGTGCTCAAGGCCAACCCCTACACCGGCGGCGTCAAGGCGTTCAATGCGACCACCGGAGAGCTGGTGTGGACGCGCCCGCAGAGCACGCCGGCCACCAGTGGCCTGGTGGCGACCGCCGGCGGCGTGGTCTTCTCCGGTGACGCGGAAGGCTTCTTCGCCGCAATGCGCGACGACACCGGCGAGACGCTGTGGCGCTACAACGTCGGCAGCGGCATCCACGGCAATCCGACGACCTATACCGTCGATGGCAAGCAGTACGTGGCGGTGGTCTACGGTCCCGGCGGCGGCAGTCTGTGGCCCTTGGTGTATGGCGAGTTGTTCAAGCACCAGAACCGCGGCGGCGGAATGATGGTGTTCGCGCTGCCAGATTGACCTACCGAACAGGGACGCTTGCTGCTTCTGCGCGAGCGCCCCGAGGGAGAATTGCCGTGAACAATTGGGCACGAACAGCACTGGCTTGTCTGCTTGCGTGGAGCGCGTTCGCCGCGACCGCGGCAGTCGAACTCACCGCCTGCGTGAGCGAGGACAATGCGCCGTTCTCGTCGTCGGGCGCGGGCGGCATCGACGTCGACATCGCCACCGAGATCGCGCTTCGCCTCGGACGCAGCGCACGGATCACGTGGGTCGAGATCCCGAACCGCGGCGGGCTGGGCAAGGCGCTGCGCCAGTCGATCGGCGCCGGGCGCTGCGACCTGTTCCTCGGCGTCGCGGTCGGTGACGGACCGAACGAAGATCTGATTGTGCAGCGCCTGACGGCGTCCGCCCCGTACATGACCGCGGCCTACGTGCTGGTCGGGGCAAAAGGCGGAGCCGTCCGCAGCGCCGAGGACGCCCGAAGGGCGGAACGCGTCGGCGTGGTGAGCGCGACGCCGGCGGACCTCTACCTGTACCGAACCGGGTATCGACGGCTGCCGTTCGCCGACAACCCGGCGCTGCTCGCGGCACTTGCCGCAGGCGCGCTCGACGCGGGCCTGGTGTGGTCTCCGGCGCTCGCGAGCGCGCGTGCTCAGGGTTTCGAGTTGTGGCCGGACGCGGTTCTTCGCGCCCCGCTCGACGACCCGAGCCTGCATGCCGGCTTCGTCGTCGCCACCCGCCAGCCGGACACCTCGCTGGCGACGCAGGTCGATGCCGCACTCGCCCAGATGCGCGCCGATGGCTTCATCCAGGCGGTGCTCGCACGCCACGGAATGCCCGCGCCGAACGTCGGGCGCTAACCCCGCACCGGCCCACCCACGGGTCGGCTGGACCGGAATTCACAGGACAAAGGAGTTTCTCGGATGACTCTGAATCGAATTTTCCCGTCGCCGCGCGGCGCCTCGCTCGTACTTCTTCTTGCCGGCGCCCTGTTCGCCCTTGCCTGCGTGCCGGCGGCCCACGCGTTCGGCGTCAACGTGCCGGACACCGCCAACCCGCTCGCAGGCAGCAGCGAGGCAGCGCGCAAGGGCGAGGAGCTATTCGGGCGCAACTGCCAGCAGTGTCATAACACGCGGGGGCACGGCGGAAAATGCCCGCAGCTGGTGCGTGGGGCCTGGGGCCCGGGCGGCGCCAACTCCGACGCGTTCATGCACGACATCATTGCCAACGGGCGGGCGGGCACGCAGATGGGGGCCTTCGGTGCGGCGCTGGGCGCCGAGGAGATCTGGCAGATCGTCGCCTTTCTGCGCGAGGAGGCCGTGCGCGTGAAAGCCGACGACGAGGCGCACGTCGACGACGAGGAAGACCTCTGGTATTGACGATGGACTGGCATTAGTCAAACCGTCTTCATGGAAGGGGCCGCGTGACGCGGCCCCTGCTCCTTTTGGGGGGCGGCTTGCTGTCGCCGATCTGCGCACCCACGCTCCAGTCGGAGCACTGGCCACCTTTCCGCCAGCCCCCGGATCATGCAAACAGGGCAGGGCAACCGAGGTCTCCGGGTTCAATGCCCCAGGCGGCACATCCAGTCGCACGACGGTCGCATCTGGTGTGCCCGCCGTGCGACAGGTGTCGCCCGCGCTGCGACAGTCGGCCGCCTCGCAAAATACCGGCGCGCCCCGCCGCAACGCCCGTCATCGAACAGGAACTCCTTATTTTTCAGGGCCTTGAATACATTCACCGCGACTCGGAGCGGCGATGGCACCGAAGTTGCGATGGCACTCCCAGACGCGGTGGCGGAGTGGGGCAAGGACAGGCAACACAGCGACCCCCGACCCCGACCACTGCGCAACCAGACTACCCAATCGACGAGGAGGCTTGCAGCGATGGAAGCGACAACCGAACAACTGCTGTGGATGTACGAGAAGATGATCGAGATCCGGGAGTACGAAGAGACCATGTCCCGGGTCTATCTCGAAGCCAAGCTCCCGCCAAGGATCCAGAAGGGCCTGGCCTTCGACATCGGCGCCGGACCGGTGCCGGGCGAGATGCACCTGGCCGCCGGCCAGGAACCGGTGGCGGTGGGCGTGTGCGTGCATCTGCGCCGTGACGACACCGTGGTCGGCGCCCACCGCCCGCATCACTTCGCGATCGCCAAGGACGTCGACCTCCACGCGATGACCGCCGAGATGTACGGCAAGGTCACCGGGCTGGGTCGCGGCAAGGGCGGCCACATGCACCTGTTCGACCCGACGGTGAAGTTTTCCTGCAGCGGCATCGTCGGTGCCGGCGCGCCGCAGGCCTGCGGTGCCGCGCTGGCGGCGAAGAAGCGCGGCACCGATCAGGTCGCGGTCGCCTTCTTCGGCGAGGGCGCGGCCAACCAGGGCGCCTTCCATGAGGCGCTCAACCTCGCCGCGCTGTGGAAACTGCCGGTGATCTTCGTGATCGAGGACAACAAGTACGGCATCTCGGTGGAAAAATCCGCGTCCACCTCGATCGCCTCGAATGCCGACCGCGCGGTGGCCTACGGCATGCCGGGCGTACTGGTGGAACGTAACGACGCGCTCGCGGTGTTCGAGGCAGCCGGCGAGGCCGTGGCACGTGCCCGCCGCGGCGAGGGCCCGACCCTGATCGAGGTCAAGACCGACCGCTACTTCGGCCACTTCCAGGGCGACCCGGAAACCTATCGCCCCAAGGGCGAAGCCAAGGAGCTGCGCCAGCACGACCCGATTCCGGCGCTCGGCGCACTGCTGCGCACCCGCGAGCTGCTCGACGACGACGCCGACGCCGCGCTGCGCGCGCGCATCTCGGTCCGCGTCCAGGCCGCCTACGACTTCGGCCGCAGCAGCCCCTATCCGGAGCCCGAGGACGCGCTGCTGCACGTCTTCAGCGCCTGAGCAATCCGCGCCGGGCCGCCGCGGGACGCGTGCCCGGCCCCCCACCGAACCAGGAGACCACGATGACCACTGCAACCACCGCCGCCAAGGTCCGCACCCTGACCATGGCGCAGGCCATTTCCGAAGCGACCGCACAGGAGATGGAACGCGACCCCCGCGTCTTCGTCATGGGCGAGGACGTCGGCAAATACGGCGGCATTTTCAGCGCCACCACGGGCTTGCTCGACCAGTTCGGCCCCGAGCGGGTGATGGACACCCCGATCTCGGAGACCGGCTTCATGGGCGCCGCGCTCGGTGCCGCCGCCGACGGCCTGCGGCCGATCTCGGAGCTGATGTTCGTCGATTTCTTCGGCGTCTGCTTCGACCAGATCTACAACCACATCGCCAAGAACCACTACATGTCGGGCGGCAACTGCAAGTACCCGCTGGTGATCACCACCGGCATCGGCGGCGGCTACAACGATGCCGCCCAGCACTCGCAGTGCCTGTACTCGATCTTCGCCCACGTGCCCGGGCTCAAGGTGGTGGTGCCGTCCAACGCCTACGATGCCAAGGGCCTGATGACGAGCGCGATCCGCGACGACAACCCGGTGGTCTTCCTCTACCACAAAGGCATCATGGGCCTGTCCTGGATGTCCTACTTCGAGGGCAGCACCAACGAAGTCCCCGAGGCGCAATACACCATCCCGTTCGGCGAGGCCAAGATCGTGCGCGAAGGCTGCGACGTGACCATCGTGACCCTGTCGCAGATGGTGCACAAGTCGGTGCTGGCCGCCGACAAGCTCGCCGCGGAAGGCATCTCGGTCGAGATCGTCGATCTGCGCACCCTGGTGCCACTCGACCGCGCCACGGTGCTGAAGTCGGTGCGCCGCACCGGCCGCCTGCTGGTCGCCGACGAGGACTACCTCAGCTACGGGCTGTCGGGCGAGATCGCCGCGCTGGTCGCCGAGAACATCGACACCGTCCATCTCAAGGCCCCGGTGCGCCGCCTCGCGGTGCCCGACGTGCCCATCCCTTTCAGCCGTCCGCTCGAACAGTTCGCCATCCCCCAGGTGGACAACATCGTCGCCAGCGTGCGCGGCCTGATGACTTTCAAACTCGCTTAACCAGTAACCCCAGAACCAGGAGAAACACATGATCGACATCATTCTCGACGACGCGGTATGGGCCGACGTCGATGAAGGCACCGAAGCGCTGCTGCAGGAATGGCAGGTCAAGGAAGGCGACACCGTGGAGGCCGGCCAGGTGCTGGCGGTGGCCGAGCTGGTGAAGACCAGCCACGAGATCTTCGCCCCCGCCGCCGGCCGCGTGGCCGCGCTCAAAGTGCCGGAGCAGGACACCTTCGCCCGTGGCGTGGTGCTCGCGCAACTGGAGGGCTGAACGATGAGCGCGACCGTGGCGGCAAACGCCGCACCCTCGACCTCGGCTGCCCCCGCCGCCACCCCCCAGGCCGGGCCCCAAACCGTGGCGCTGACCGGCCTGCGGGGCGCAATCGCGCGCAACATGACGCAGGGCTGGCAAGTGCCGCGGGTGGCGCACTCGGTGGACGTGGACCTGACCCGGGTCGAAGCCGTGCGCGCCGAGCGCCAGGCCGCGGGTGAGAAACTCAGCCTCAATGCCTTCGTGCTGCGCGCGGTGGCGCTGGCGCTGCGCGCCCACCCGCGGCTCAACGCCCTGATGCGCGAGAAGGAAGTCGAGCTGGTCGAGGACATCAATCTCGGCGTCGCCGTCAGTCTCGACGACGGCCTGATGGTGCCGGTGATCCGCAATGCCGATACCAAATCGGTGGCCCAGCTCGCCGCCGAGACCCGTCAGCTCGCCGAGGGCGCCCGTGCCGGTGCGCTCACCGGTGGCGCCTACCAGCGCGGCACCTTCACCGTCACCAATCTCGGCGCGACCGACGTCGATCGCTTCAGTCCGATCATCAACCCGCCGCAGGTGGCGATCCTCGGCGTCGGCCGCACGCTGCAACGTGCAGTGGTCAAGGACGGCGCCATCGTCGCCGCAGCGGTCGCCAATCTGACCCTGGTGTTCGACCACCGTGCGGTCGATGGCTACCCGGCGGCGCTCTTTCTCGGCGAACTCGCCCGTCGCCTGGAACACGCGGAGTTCGACTGATGCGCATCGCCGCCCTTGCCACCGCCACCGGGCACCGCGCCGATCCGGCACACCCCGGCACCGCGCTGACCGTCGCCCCCGCGGCCACCGAGCAGGACTGGAACATCCGCCAGCTTGCGGAACCGGTCGGCACACCGCGCGTGCGGGTATGGACCTATCCGGCGCCAGGGGTGGTGTTCGGTTGCGCGCAGGCGGCGCTCCATGGCGAGGCGACCCAGGCGGCCCGTACCGACTGCGAACTGGTGCAGCGCCGCGCCGGCGGCGGCGCGGTGCTGGTGGGGCCGTGGATGTTGTCCTCGTCCATCGTGCTGCCGTCCGACCACCGCCTGCTGGCCGGCGGCACGGTGACGAGCTATCGCTGGCTGGGCGCGCTGCATGCCGGGCTGCTGCGCGATTTCGGCGTGCCGGCACATGCGCTGGCACCGGACGAACTCGCCCGCCGGCCGGCCGACCCGAAGCTGGCGTGGGCGTGCTTCGGCGGGCTGTCGCCATGGGAGGTGATCGCCGACGGCCGCAAGATCGTCGGCCTCGCCCAGCTTCGCCGCCGCCACGGCGTGCTGCTGACCACCGGCACCCTGCTCCATCGGCCCGACTGGGCGCTGCTGTGCCGCGCGCTCGACCGCCCCGACGACGACGTCCGCCGCCTCGATGCCGTCACCACCTCGTGCGCCGAGCTGCTCGATACCGGCGTGCATGTCGAAACCCTCGCCGACGGCCTGCAGCAGATGCTCAGCGACGTGCTCGGCGACATCGAGGAGGACGACAGCGCCTGACACCCGCCCATCCCGCCCCCCGCCCCACCGAGAAAGGCCGCACCCCGGCCGCCATAAGACCCAGGAGACAAGCATGAGCAACCCTAATTCGCGCCCCCCGATGCGCATCGTCGAAAAACGGATCGCCCTGAGCCGCCGCGGCTTCCTCAAGGGCGGCGGCATGGCCGCCCTCGGCGTCGGAGCACTATCGACAGCCACCCTGATGACGCCGGCCCGCGAGGCGCTTGCCGAGTCGTTCAAGGTCCTCGGTGCGGCCACCGGCAAGACCTTGCTGGTGCTGGCGCGCGACATCTTCCCCCACGACCGCATCTCCGACCGCTACTACCTGCAGGCGCTCGAACCGCTGGAAGCGCAGGCGGCCGCCGACGACCAGCTCAAGACCCTGCTCACCGACGGCGTCGCCGCGCTCGACCGCCTGGCCAAACTGCGCTTCAAGAAGGCCTATGCCGAGCTCGCAAAGGAGAGCGAGCGCGTCAGTCTGCTCTATGTGATCGAGCACGGCGCCTTCTTCCAGAAGGTGAAGGGCCATCTGGTCACCGGCTTCTACGACAACAAGGCGGTGTGGCCGCTGTTCGGCTACGAGGGCTCGTCGTGGGAGAAGGGCGGTTACATAAATCGCGGCTTCGACGACATCGACTGGCTGGGGAACGGCGCCTGACCCGGCGCCACCGCATAAAACAACATAACGGAGACAGACAATGAGCGCGAAATTCTCGCTGGACGACGACAGCGTGGTGGTGATCGTCGGATCGGGTGCGGGTGGCGGCACGCTGGCCGACGAGCTGACCAGTCGCGGCGTCAACGTGGTCATCCTCGAAGCCGGCAAGCACTACACCCAGGCCGATTTCGAGAATGACGAATGGGCGATGTTCAAGAAGATCTCGTGGCTGGACAAGCGCGTGTCGGCCGGCGGCTGGCACCACACCGAGACCTATCCCAACCTGCCGGCGTGGATCGTCAAGGGGGTGGGCGGCTCGACCATGCACTTCTCTGGGCTGGCGCTGCGTTTCCTGCCGCACGACTTCAGGACCCGCAGCACCTATGGCGAAGTCAAGGGTGCCAATGTGCTCGACTGGCCGCTGAGCTACGACGAGCTGGCGCCCTACTACGACATCGCCGAACGCAAGATGGGCGTGGCCGGCACCAAGGCCAGCGGGCTGCCGGAGATGCCGCCCAACAACCACTACAAGGTGATCGCCGCGGGCGCGAAGAAGGTGGGCTACACGGACATCGGCCGCCCGGTGGCGTCCAACACCCGCCCCAACGACGGCCGCCCGGCCTGCCAGCAGATCGGTTTCTGCATGCAGGGGTGCAAGATCGGCGCCAAATGGTCGACGCTGTACTCGGAAATCCCGCGCGCGATCGGGACCGGCCGCGCCGAACTGCGCCCGCAGAGCATGGTGCTGAAGATCGAGCACGACAAGTCCGGCAAGGCCAGCGGCGTGCTCTATGCCGACAAGGACGGCCGCCAGCACCTGCAGAAGGCGCGCGTGGTGTGCGTGGCCGGCAACTCGATCGAGTCGCCGCGGCTGCTGCTCAACTCCGCCTCCAGCCAGTTCCCGGACGGCCTGGCGAACTCCTCCGGCCAGGTCGGCCGCAACTACATGAACCACACCACCGCCGCCGCGGTGTCTATCCACAAGGGGCCGGTGTACATGTACCGCGGCTTCGACATCGCCGCGGTGATCTCGGATGAAGCGCAGTTGAATCCCGACCGCGGCTTCCTCGGCGGCTACCACCTCGAAGGGCTGGCGCTGCACCTGCCCTTCACCGCCGCCTTCATGAAGCCGGGCGGCTGGGGCCGCGAGGTCACCTCCGCCCTCGACCAGTACGACCACATGAGCTGCGTGTGGGTGTGTGGCGAAGACCTCGCACAGGAAGAGAACGGCATCAGCCTGCACCCGACCGAAAAGGACCAGTACGGCCTGCCGATCCCGGTGGTGACCAAGACCGACCACACCAACGATGCCGCGATGCGCCGCCATGGTCTGGTGCAGTGGCGCAAGGTCTCGGAAGCGGTCGGTGCCACCCGGGTGATCGACATGCCGCCCTATCCGGCGAGCCACAACATGGGCACCAACCGGATGAGCGTCAACGCCCGCGACGGGGTGGTGAACAAGTGGGGCCAGACCCACGACATCAAGAACCTGTTCATCTCCGACGGCAGCCAGTTCACTTCCAGTTCGGCGGCCAACCCGACCCTGACCATCGTCGCCCTCGCCGTACGCCAGGCCGAGCACATCGCCGGCGCCATGCAGCGGCGCGAACTTTGAGCCTCACCGTGCCGGCCTCATCCACGACCGCATCGGCCACCCCGGCCGGCACCTCCAACCACAACAATCCGGAGACATCCATGAAACCCAGCAAGCGAATCCAGCACCTCCTGTCGGCCGCCGCCGTCACCGCGACCCTCGCCGCCAGCCTGGCAGCGGCCAGCCTGCCCGCGCAGGCCGCGCCGATTCCCGGCATGCGTGGCATCCAGCACATCGGCATCACGGTGCCGAACATGAAGGACGCGGTTGCCTTCTTCAAGGACGTCCTCGCCTGCGAGCCGTCGTTTACCTTCGGCGCGTTCAAGTTCGAGGACGACTGGATGACGCGTCACCTCGATGTGCATCCACGCGCGGCGATCAGCGACTTCCAGATGGTCCGCTGCGGCAACGGCACCAACCTCGAGGTGTTCGAATACACCGCACCCGACCAGAACCGGCGCGGCCCGCGCAACAGCGACATCGGCGGCCATCACCTCGCGTTCTACGTGGACGACATGGACGCCGCAGTGGCCTATCTGAAGGGCAAGGGCGTCCGCGTGCTCGACACCCCGAGCACCTTCACCGAAGGCCCGGCGGCGGGCCTGACCTGGGTCTATTTCCTCGCCCCGTGGGGCCTGCAGCTCGAACTCGTCAGCGCGCCCAAGGGTATGCAGCACGAGGCGGCGCTGCAGCGCAAGCTGTGGGATCCGCGTTTTCCCGCCAAGTGAGCCCATCGGCGGCCATCGCATGGTCGCCGACACGCCCGGGCACGTTGCGCAAGGTGCGCGTCCGGGTCATCCGTTTTCATGCCTGACTCCCTCCTCCAGGCGTCTTGCGGGGCGCGCTCCTTGGGCCGCCCCGCCCTTTTTTTGTTGAGCCACAGGTAAGGGAGGAGTAACTTGTACGGTGACGCACAGAGACCGGAACACGGTCCGCAACCGGGCAACTCGGCAAGACTGCCCGCAGGAGGAGACAAGATGCTGGCACCATCCCAACGGGAGCACATCGATCACGTGCTTGCCGTATCGCAGACGGGTGCGCCCGCGACCGATCCAATCCGCAGTTCGTGGGTACGCTGCATGCGCGACTATGGGCTCGATCCCTGCCGCCCCACGCGCGCGCACATCGTCGAGCATGCGCGCCTGCGCGAGCATCAGGACCACATCGAGGAATTTCTCGGCGTCGCCCGCACCGGCATGGAACAGCTGTACAAGCGCATGGCCGGCATCGGCTACGTGCTGCTGCTCACCGACGCCCACGGCATCGCGGTCGACTTCATCGGCAACGATGCCTGGGCGCGCGAACTGAAGCAGTCCGGGCTCTACCTCGGCGCCGACTGGAGCGAGAGCCGCGCTGGTACCTGTGCGGTCGGTACCTGCATCGTCGAGAAGGCGCCGATCACGGTCCATCACGCCGACCACTTCGACGCCACCCACATTGCCCTGACCTGCAACGCCGCACCGCTGTTCGACCCCACCGGCGGCTTTCTCGGCGTGCTCGATGTATCCGCGCTGACCTCGCCCTCGCCACGCGACAGCCAGCACCTGGCACTGCAGATGACCACGATGTTTGCGCAGATGGTGGAGGATGCCAACTTCCTGCGCTATTTCCGCGATCGCTGGGTGCTGCGCCTGGGGTCGGCGTGGTCGATGGTGGACGTGTCGGGCGAGATCATGCTCGCCTTCGATGCCGACGGCATCATCGTCGGCACCAACAGCGGCGCACGACGCGCCTTGCGGCCTCTCCGTGGTGCCGATGGCGACGCCCTGACCGGACGCCCGCTGGGCGAGGTCTTCCGCGAAGGCATGGACGCGATCTGGCGTATTGCCCGCGCCGGCTTCTCGGCCGATCGCACCGCGCTGTCGACCGACAGCGGCGAGGTCTATTACGGTGCCGTGCTGCAGCCCCGGGTGGCGCCCCGGCACCCGACCTCACCCGCCGCCATCGCGACCACCAGTGCGCCGGCGCTCGAACGCCTCGCGGGCAACGATCCGCAGATGCAGCGCCTGATCGCGCAGGCCGCACGCCTGGTCAATCGCCCGGTGAACATTCTGGTCCATGGCGAAACCGGTACCGGCAAGGAGGTGCTCGCCAAGGCCCTGCATGAATCGAGCACGCGCGCCGCCAAGCCCTTCGTGGCGGTGAACTGCGCGGCCATTCCCGAATCGCTGATCGAAAGCGAGCTATTCGGCTACACCGCCGGCGCCTTCACCGGCGGGCGCAGCAAGGGCATGCGCGGCCTGATCCAGCAGGCGGATGGCGGCACCATCCTGCTCGATGAGATCGGCGACATGCCGCTGCAGCTGCAGACCCGGCTGCTGCGTGTACTGGCCGAGCGTGAGGTGCTGCCGCTGGGTGCCGAAAAGCCGGTGCCGGTGAACCTCACCGTGGTCGCCGCCTCGCACCGCGACCTGCGCAAGCTGATCGCCGAAGGCAGCTTCCGCGAGGATCTGTACTACCGCCTGTGCGGTGCGATCCTCTACCTGCCGCCGCTGCGCGAGCGTCGCGACCGCGACTATCTGATCGATTTGTTGCTGGTGGCGGAAGGCGCCGAAATGGATAGCAGCGCCACCCTGACACCGGCTGCGCGCGCGGCGCTGGTCGATTATGACTGGCCGGGCAATGTCCGCCAGTTGCGCAACGTGCTGCGGTTCGCGCTCGCCGTGTGCGACGGCAGCACGATCACGCCGGACGACTTGCCGGGCGAGCTGATGTCACCATCGGAAAGCGGTCGCTTCGCGCCCGAAAGCGCCCCCGAACCGACGCGCAACGAGGCCGGCGACCTGCAGGCGGCGCTGCGCCGCCACCGCTGGAACGTGACCGCGGCCGCCGCCGAACTGTGCATCTCGAGAGCGACGGTGTACCGGCAGATGAAACGCTACCGGATCGTGCCGCCCAATCAGGTCTAGCAATTCCGCACCGCAACCCCGCTACCCCGGTGCAGGTGGGCGCGGCGTCGCCCGGGGGGTGAGGGGTGCGATGCCGCAACCGTGGCGCTCAGCTCAGGTGTGCCGCAAGTGCGAGCACGGCCTGTTCGCGATCGCCGCCGCCGTGTGCCCATTCGGGATGGGCGCGGGCGGCGCGCAACACCTCGGGCAGCGGGCCCTTGCGCCACGCAGCGGTGACGGGCTCGCGCGAGCGCTCGAGCGCATCCATCATCTCGATCGGCGCCATCGCCGCATGTCCCCGGCGCTCGAGCGCCGCCAGCAGCTGGCGCTGGCGCAGTGCCACCAGGCGCAGGATGCTGTCGTCCACGGTCAGTTCGCGATCCCCCCGCAGGCGGGCCGCGATGCGTTCGCCATAGTGGCCGACGGTCTGCCACAGGCTGCCGGCAATCGCACCGAGCGCTGCCGCGGCACCGAGGGTGAGGCCGCCGGCCATCAGGTCGATTCCCACCCCGGCGGCGGCGCCGGCGGCGGCACCGGTGCCGAGGCGCACCCCCATCTGGCGCAGGGTTTCCGGATTGAACAGATCATCATCCCAGCGCCCGGCCGTCAACGGCAACGCGGCCGCGCGGGCATCGTCGGGGCGGAAGCGGTAAAGCTGCAGCAAGGCGTCGACGCAGGTCTGTTCGCGCTGGCGCACGGCATCACGCAGCTGCGCCACCGCCGCCTGCAGGCTGGCGTCGGATGCATCGCCGACACGGTCATGGCGGGCCGCGAGGTCGATCAGCAATTCGGCCACCAGCCGCCGCGCGGCCACGCGCCGGGCATCGGCTTCACGCGCGCGATCGGCGATCAGGGCTTCGAGCGCCGGACGGTGAGCGTGGACGAGCGTGGCCAGGGTGTCGAACAGGCGACGCTCGCCGTCGAGTTCCGGAACGACGGTATCGAAGCGGACCACCGCATGCAGGCCGAGACGGGCGAGCGCGGCATGCCAGGCGTCGGTACGGACCGCATCCGAGGCGACGAAGTTGAGCACCGGCAGCAACGGGCGGGCGCCCGCGGCAAGCAGGGCGAGTTCGTCCTTGTGCTTGGGCAATACCGGATCGCGGGCATCGACCACATACAACGCGGCGTCGCTCGCGAGCAAGGCGCGCAGGACCTTGGCCTCCTGTTCGAAACGGGTGCCTGCCTCGGCAGTGGCGAGGAAGCGGGCGATGCGATCCGGCCCATCCACGCGCTCGCCCGGTGCCACCAGACCGTCGATGAACTCCAGCAGGGCGATGGCGTCCTCCATGCCCGGGGTGTCGTAGAGTTCGACCACCGGATGGCCATCGGCCATCAGCCGCAGCCCCTCGACATGGCGGGTGGTGCCGGCCGCATCCGACACCTCGCCGAAGCCGGCATCGCGCGCCAGGGTGCGCAGCAGCGAGGTCTTGCCGGTATTGGTGTGGCCGACCACGGCGACCCGCAGCAATGCACTCATGGCACGGCCTCGAGCCAGCTGGCGACCGCCGCCTGATCCTGCATCAGCGCCGCGGACGGAACCCCGAGCCGGGTCAGGCCTTGCTGCCACAGGCCCACCCGATCGGCACGGATACCATCCGCCGGCAGGGCCCAGAGCCGGGTTTCGCCGGCGCGGCCGACCAACTCGGCAATGAGGCCCAGACTGCCACGGTCAGGCGTCTGGCGCGGATCGATGGCAATCAGCAGGCGAGCGGGCGGCTCGGCGTCGAACAGGCCGAGGGCGGCACGACGTTGCTCGCGGCTGTCGAGCCGGCCGCCATCGATCGCGCGGCCGGCACAAGCCGGTGGCGGCCACGGCAGGTCGTCGCCGAGTTCGAGCGCGACCATGATCGCGGCCCCGGCCTTGAGAGGACGCCCTGCATGCCGGACCGGTCGCGACCACGCGGCCGGAGCCGGGTCGCTGACACCCATGCGCTCGCTCGCGGGCAGCAGCTCGGCGCGCAGGCGCAGATACTCGGTCCGGGTGAGATCGAGGCGCAGGCGCCTGACCCCGATCCGCCACCACAGCGCACAACCCGCCGTCAGGAGCAGGCGCGGCAACACGCCGTAGGCGAGCAGGCAACCGAGCAACCAGCCCGACCACGCCCGGCGTCCCGCTTCGCCGGCCCCGACGGCCTCGCCGCTGGCCATCACCAACGCGGCATCGGGGACCGGAAAACCGAGCCAGGCCGGCACCGCCCCCAGCACGGTGGTAAGCGAGACGAAGGCATCCGCGGGCAGGATCGTCGTCTCCCACACGAAGCCGTAGCGCCGGGTGGCGAGCAGGATCAGCATGCCGGCGGCGGCACCGGTCAGCGCCAGCAGCCACAGCAGGTGGCTGACCACGCCCAGGCCGTAGATCGCCAGGCGCCCGCGGGTGAGCAGCCCGGCCAGGGCCAGCGGCAGGTCGGCGGCGGCGGGGCTGCGGTCGAACATCGCCACCAGGCGCAGCCAGACCGCACCGAGGGCACTCCCGCCCGCCATCCCTCCACCACCACCGATCATGGTGCCCGACAGCCACAACAGCAGGCTGAAGAGATGCACGCCGAGCAGACCACCCAGGGTCCACACCACATTGACCGGGCGGGCGCCGTCACCGAGCACGGCCGCCGCGGTGCCTGCGCCCAGCATCAGCGCCAGCAGACCCGCCGCCAGCAACACCAGTCGTGTCCGTCGGCGCCAGCGCAGGATGGCCTGGCGCCAGCCCGGGCCGACGCCGAGCACCTCGGCCCGGCGGCAGATTCGGGCTTCGAGATCGGGCGGGGCAGCGCGCGCGTCGTCGATCGCGGCAGCGTCGTCGAGGCGGCCGTGTCGTGCCTCGTGGCGACGAACGACTTCGGCCAGCCAGCGGCTTTCGAGCGCGGAAAGGGGGCGGTCGGGCGGGTGCGAAGGGGGCACGCGGCAGCTCCGCCTAGCGCGGCGCGCCGGTATCGTGATCGGCGTGTTCACACCCGCAGCGCGGGGGGACCGGATCGAGCCCGCCCGGATTCCACGGGTGGCAGCGCAGCACGCGGCGCAGGGCAAGCCACGAGCCGTGCAGCGCCCCGTGGGTTTCGATGGCTTCGAGTGCGTAGTGGGAGCAGGTCGGGTAGAAACGGCAACGCGGCCCGAGCAGGGGACTGATGAACAGTTGATAGCCCCTGATCAGGCCGCGCAAAAGCCAGCGCATCAAGCGGATTCCGGACGATGCGCCCGGCACGGCCACGGAATGAAGCTCCGCGTGCCCGCATCGGGCAGCAGTTCAGCCGCCATGCATCTTCTTGAGTTTCTCGCGGCGCTCCTGCGCCTCGAGCGACAGCGTGGCGGTCGGACGCGCAAGCAGGCGGCCGATGCCGATCGGCTCGCCGGTTTCCTCGCACCAGCCATAATCACCGGTGTCGATCCGCATGATGGCTTCCTCGATTTTCTTCAGCAGCTTGCGTTCGCGGTCACGCACGCGCAGTTCGAGGGTGTGCTCTTCCTCGACGCTGGCGCGGTCGGAAGGGTCGGGTGTGGCCTCGTTGTCCTGCAGATGAGTGGTGGTCTCTTGTGCATTCTCGAGCAGCTGATCCATCTCGTCCTGCAACAGCTGCCGAAAGAAGGCCAGCTGGCGCGCCGACATGTAATCGGACTCCGGCGCGGTACGGAGTTCTTCCTCGGTCATGAGGGCAGGCGTGGTGATTGCATTCATGTTGTGATTCCTTGTTCGGCATCCGTCCGGACTGGCAGGTCGTGACCATACCGCAAAGCGGGAATTGTTGCGACTACCGTGACCATCGGATGCAGCACCCGCAGCTTGTCCTGCCCATTGTCCCCTACTGCCAACCCCCGCCCATCACCTTGTAAAGCGTTACCCGGTTACTCGCTTCGGAAAGGCGCGTGCCGATCAGCTCCTGCTCCGCAGCATACCGCGAACGCTGCGCGTCGAGGAGACCGAGATAGCTGTCGATACCGTTACGATAACGTGCGTCGGACAGACGATAACTTTCGTTGCTGGCTTCGACCAGCTTGCGCCGGGCGTCGAGCTGCTCGGCAAAGGTGGCGCGCTCGGACAGCGCATCGGCAGTTTCGCGGAACGCGGACTGGATTGTCTTCTCGTAGCGGGCGACGTTGATCTCGCGCTGCACCTCGGCCACATCCAGGCTGGCACTGAGTTCGCCGGCATTGAAGATCGGCAGGACCAGTTGCGGCGCGAAGCTCCAGGTACCGGAACCGGCGCTGAACAGGCCGTCGAGGGTCGAGCTCGCGGTGCCGGCCGTCGCGGTGAGGGTGATGCGCGGAAAGAAGGCGGCCCGGGCAGCACCGATGTTGGCATTGGCCGCTCGCAGCTGACGCTCGGCCTGGAGCACATCGGGGCGCCGGACCAGAACCTCGGACGGCACGCCGGCGGGAAGATCGGTGACGGTACTGACCGCATCGACCAGCCGATCCGGCAACAGCCGGGCGGGCACGGGGGCTCCGATGAGCAGCGCCAGCGCGTTCTCGTCCTTCGCCACCAGCGCGGCATAACGGGCGGCATCGGCGCGCGCGCGCTCCATTGCGGTTTGCGCCTGATGCAGGTCGAGCGAGGACACGGCACCGGCGTCGACGGCGCGCGTGGTGAGTTCCACCGACTTCTGCTGGGTCTCGAAGGTGTTGCGGGCGAGATCGCGCAGTTCGCGGTCGGCAGCGAGGGTGAGCCAGGCGTTGGCCACTTCCGCGACCAGGCTGATCTGCGCACTGCGCTGCGCATCTTCGGTCGCGAGATAGGCTTCCAGCGCCTGATCGCGCAGGCTGCGCACGCGGCCGAAGAAATCCAGTTCCCATGCGGCAATGCCCACGCTGGCGCTGAACTGGCGGCTGATTGTCGGTTCGCCGCTGTTGCTCAGGTCGCCCGGCAGGCGCTGTGCATTCTGGCTGCCATTCAGATTGACCGCCGGAAACAGGTCGGCGCGCTGGATGCGGTACTGCGCGCGGGCCTGCTCGATGTCGAGCGCGGTGACCCGCAGGTCGCGGTTGCTGGCCAGCGCGATGCCAATCAGTTCGCGCAGGCGGGCATCGGCGAAGTAGTCGCGCCAGTCGATGTCGGCCGCGGCCGGCGCGGTCGACTCCGCCGGTAGTGCCGCCTCCGGCCAGGTCGCCGGCACCGGCGCGGCGGGGCGCTGATAGTCCGGTGCGAGCGTGGTGCACGCGCCCGCCAGCAGCGCAGCCAGGGCCATCGCCAGCGTGTGTATGGGGCTCATGTCCGTGCCTCCGGAGCGATCGCGGCCGGGGCGTCGGATGGCACCGGCTTGTCCTTGAAAATGCGCTTGATGGTCACGTAGAACAGCGGCACGAAGAAGATCCCCAGCGCGGTGGCGGCGATCGTGCCACCGAGCACGCCGGTGCCGATCGCGTTCTGACTGCCCGAGCCCGCCCCGGTGGCGATCGCCAGCGGCAGCACGCCGAGGCCGAAGGCGAGCGAGGTCATCAGGATCGGGCGCAAACGCATGCGCACCGCAGTCAGCGTTGCGCTGATCAGATCCTTGCCCGCCTCCACTTCGGCCTTGGCGAATTCGACGATCAGGATCGCGTTCTTCGACGACAGGCCGATGGTCGCGAGCAGGCCGACCTGGAAGTAGACATCGTTCGACAGGCCGCGTCCGGTCGCCGCGAGCAGCGCGCCGAGAACGCCGAGCGGCACCACCAGCATCACCGCGAACGGCACCGACCAGCTTTCGTACAGCGCCGCCAGGCACAGGAACACCACCAGCAGCGACAGCGCATACAGCGCCGGCGCCTGTGCACCCGAGCGCCGCTCCTCGAATGAAGTCGCGGTCCACTCGAAGCCGATCCCGGGCGGCAGCTTGGCGATGATCTCTTCGACCGCGTTCATCGCGTCACCCGAGGACAGCCCGGGGGCGGCCTGGCCGAGCAACTCGATCGAAGGCTGGCCGTTGTAGCGCTCCAGGCGCGGCGAGCCGAAGCTCCAGTGCGCGGTGCTGAAGGCCGAGAACGGCACCATCTCGCCCCTGCTGTTGCGCACGAACCACTTGCCGAGGTCTTCCGGCGTCATCCGTGCGGCGGCATCGGCCTGCAGATACACTTTCTTGATCCGGCCGCGGTCGAGGAAATCATTCACATAGGTGCCGCCCCACGCCGTGGACAAGGTGTCGTTGATATCGGCCACGCTGATGCCGAGCGCGCCGGCCTTGGCGTGGTCGATATCGAGCTGGTACTCGGGCGTGTCGTCCTGCCCGTTGGGGCGTACCCCGACCAGGCGCTGGTCCTGCGCCGCCATGCCGAGAAACTGGTTGCGCGCGTCGATCAGC
Organism: Azoarcus sp. Soil_N_20; assembly: GCF_057656155.1. NCBI lineage: Bacteria > Pseudomonadati > Pseudomonadota > Betaproteobacteria > Rhodocyclales > Zoogloeaceae > Azoarcus > Azoarcus sp. Soil_N_20. The sequence continues at coordinate 173,278 of NZ_JBDGKX010000005.1, forward strand.
GCGGCGTGACCGACACCGGCACGATCCTGCAACATCACGTTGAAACCGTTGGACGTACCGAGTTCGATCACCGCGGGCGGGACGAAGGCGAACACCATTGCCTCACGGATCTGCGAGAACGCGCCCATCGCACGCCCGGCGACCGACTTCACATCCATGCCCGGCCCCTGGCGTTCGTCCCAGTGCTTCAGGTTGACGAAGCCGATACCCATGTTCTGGCCACTACCCCCGAAGCTGAAGCCGGCCACCGTGAACACTGCCCGCACGGTGTCCTTCTCGTTCTCGAGGAAGTGCTTCTCGACCTTTTCCAGCACGGCCAGCGTACGCTCCTGGGTGGCCCCCGCCGGCAGCATGACCTGGTTGAACATCACCCCCTGGTCCTCTTCGGGGAGGAAGGAGGTCGGCATGCGCACGAACAGCAGGCCGAGCACGACCACGATTGCGGCAAAGATGGCGAGGAAACGCAGGCTGCGGTTCAGGATCCCGCCCACCGCCGACTCGTAGCGCTCGGTGTTGCGCGCGAACATGCCGTTGAACCAGTGGAAGAAGCGCCCGAACAGGCCGCCTTCGCCATGCTCGTGGCCTTTTTCGACCGGCTTTAGCATGGTCGCGCACAGCGCCGGCGTAAACACGATCGCCACCAGCACCGAAAGCGCCATCGCCGACACGATGGTGATCGAGAACTGGCGATAGATCACCCCGGTCGAGCCACCGAAGAAGGCCATCGGCACGAACACCGCCGACAGCACCAGGCCGATGCCGACCAGCGCGCCGGTAATCTGCCGCATCGACTTCCTGGTCGCTTCCTTGGGCGACAGCCCCTCCTCGGTCATCACCCGCTCGACGTTCTCGACCACGACGATCGCGTCGTCCACCAGCAGGCCGATCGCGAGCACGATGCCGAACATGGTCAGGGTATTGATCGAGAAGCCGAACGCCGCCATCACCCCGAAGGTGCCGAGCAGCACCACCGGCACCGCGATGGTCGGAATCAGCGTCGCGCGCAGGTTCTGCAGGAACAGATACATCACCAGGAACACCAGCACCACCGCCTCGATCAGGGTCTTGACCACTTCTTCGATCGAGATCCTGACGAAAGGCGTGGTGTCATACGGCACCACGACCTCCACTCCGGGCGGGAAGTAGCGCTTCATCTCGTCGAGTTTGGCGCGCACCGCGGTCGCGGTGTCGAGCGCATTCGAGCCTGCCGCGAGCCTGACCCCGATCCCTGCCGCCGGGCTGCCGTTGAAACGGGCCACGGTGCCGTAGTTCTCGGCGCCGATCTCGATCCGCGCCACGTCGCCGAGGCGAACTTCGCCCCCTTGCGCCGACGTGCGCAGCAGGATCGCGTTGAACTCCTCCACCGATTGGAGGCGGCTTTGCGCGGTAATCGTCGCGGAGAAACCCTGACCGGGCAGCGCCGGGGTGCCGCCGAGCTGGCCGGCCGAGACCTGGGTATTCTGGGCCTGGATCGCCGCCTTCACGTCGCCCGGCGTCAGCTTGTAGTTGTTGAGCCGCGCCGGGTCCATCCACACCCGCATGGCGTACTGTGCGCCGAATACCTGGACCTCGCCGACGCCGGTGACCCGCGACAGCGGATCCTGCACCGTCGACACCAGGAAGTCGGACAGGTCGACCGCGTCCTGGGTGCCGTCGGTCGATACGAAACCGATCACCATCAGGAAGTTGCGTGCCGACTTGGCGACCTGGACGCCCTGCTGCTGCACGGCCTGGGGCAGCAGCGGCAGCGCCAGCTGCAGCTTGTTCTGCACCTGCACCTGGGCGATGTCGGGATTGGTCCCGGCGTCGAAGGTCAGCGTGACCGAGGCTCGGCCATACGCATCGCTGGCCGAGTTCATGTACAGCAGACCGTCGAGCCCGGTCATCTTCTGCTCGATGATCTGGGTGACCGAGTCTTCCACCGCCTTGGCCGAGGCGCCCGGATAGGTGGCGTTGATCACCACCGCGGGCGGGGCGATCGACGGATACTGCGACACCGGCAACTGCAGGATCGACAGCGCCCCCGCCAGCATGATGACGATGGCAATGACCCAGGCAAAGATGGGCCGATCAATGAAAAAGCGCGCCATGGTTCAGGCCCTCAATTGGTGGCCGACACGGCGGTAGCGGTGGTGGCAGCAGCTGCGGCAGCAGGCGCAGGCGCGGCGGCGCCGATTTCCTGCACCTGGACCTGGGCGCCGGGTCGGACCTTTTGCAGCCCATCGACGACGATCCGGTCGCCGACCGTCAGGCCTTCGGTCACCACCCACTTGTCGCCGAGCGAGCGCGCGGCCACCACGGTGCGCGACTCGACCTTGCTGTCGGCCCCGACCACCATCACCGTCGCATGGCCGCGCGCGTCGCGACTCACCGCCGCATGCGGCACCATGATCGCGGCATCGGTCTGACCCTGGGCAAGCCGGGCGCGCACATACATGCCGGGCAGCAGATCGCCCTTCGGATTGGGGAACACCGCGCGCAGGGTCACACTGCCGGTACCGGCATCCACCGACACCTCGGAGAACGCAAGCTTGCCCTCGACCGCATACTGGCTGCCATCTTCCAGCACCAGCCGCACCGGTACGGTCTGGCCGCTCACCCGCTTGAGCGCGCCGGATTCGAGCTGGCGCTTCATGCGCAGCAGATCGGCGCTCGACTGGGTGAGGTCCACATAGATCGGGTCGAGCTGCTGCACCGTGGCCAGCGCGTCCGTCTGGTTGGCCGTGACCAGCGCGCCGGGCGTCACCGTCGACCGGCCGATGCGGCCGGAGATCGGTGAGTTTACCCGGGTGAATTCGAGATCGATGCGCGCCTTGTCGACGGCTGCACGCGCCAATGCCAGATCGGCCTCGGCCTGCTTGAGTGCCGCAACTGCATCGTCGTTGGCCTGCTTGCTCACCGCTTCGATCTTGACCAGATCGGCATAACGCCCGGCCTTCAGACGCGCACTGTAGAGATTGGCCTCGGCACGGGCGACGTTCGCCCTGGCGCTGTCGTGGGCCGCACGGTAGATCGCGGGATCGATCTGATACAGGGTATCGCCCGCCTTGACCTCGCTGCCTTCGGCGAACAGCCGCTTCTGCACGATGCCGCTGACCTGCGGCCGCAGTTCGGCCACCATGTAGGCCGCGGTACGCCCCGGCAATTCGTCGATCAGCGGCACCGATTCGGTTACCGCCACCACCACGCCCACGGTCGGGGCTCCCGCCCCGCCCGGCGCCGCCCCGGGCTGCTGGCCTCCGCTGCAGGCAACAAGGACCAGGGCGCTCGCCAGTGCCGTCGCGAGTGGCTTGAACTGGCTCAGGGGTTGAATCTGCATGACTATGCCTCGTGAGGATTGTTGTCCGGCGCAACCGCCTGTCCGGGTGGGAATGGCCTACACCGTGCGACTAGAACGGTTGTTCTAGATTGAACGCTCATTCTATGTTAGTGTCCGATCCGTTGCAAGCCAGTTAAAACAGATTCTCATTACATTAGGGAGACAGGACAATGAACACCGTTGCGCCCATGCCCGCCGAGTGCACCCGCGCAGAGGCACGTCGCACCCAGATTCTCTCCGCTGCTATGGACTGCTTTCGCGAGCATGGGTTTCATGGCGCCAGCATCGCACAGATCTCCAAGACCGCCGGCATGAGCGCGGGTCATATTTATCATTATTTCGAGAACAAGGAAGCGATCATCGCCGCGATCGTGACCCGCGATCTCGAGCGGATGCTGACCCTCACCGCAGAGCTGCGCGCGGCCAGCGATGTGCTCGAGGCACTGGTCGGTCGCGCCGGCGAAGGCGTGGTCGACCATCTCGACCCGCGCACCGCCGGCCTCGAACTCGAGATCCTCGCCGAAGCGGCGCGCAACCCCGGTGTGGCCAAGGTGGTCCGCGAAGCCGACCGATGCTGCCTCGGCAGCCTCGCCGACACCCTGCGCATCCTGCGCCGTGCCAACGGCCAGTCGGACGACGATGCCACCATCGCCGCCATGTCCGAGATGATCGCGGTGATGTTCGAGGGCCTGAACGCCCGCGCCATCCGCAACCCGGCGCTCGACCGCGACATGCTCGTCGCCATGTTCCAGCGCGTCCTCCGCAGCCTCGTCACCGACACTCGCTGAATCGCCCCGGCGGGCTCCCGTCGCGGTGCGCATCGCACTATGATTGGCATCGTCATTCGCCAGCCCGGGGCGCGGCAACCGGCGCCAGCCATCGACAGGAATTCTGGTGCGGTGCAATATCGAGCCCGGAACGGCAATCACCCGACATGGAGATCGCGATGGACCTCGAAAGCTATATCCGCGCCCTGCCCAAGGCCGAACTGCACCTGCACATCGAAGGCTCGCTCGAACCGGAGATGATGTTCGCACTGGCGCAGCGCAACGGCGTCGCCCTGCCGTGGACCAGTGTCGAGGCCACCCGGGCCGCCTACGCCTTCAGCGACCTGCAGAGCTTCCTCGACCTGTACTACGCCGGCGCCGCCGCGCTGATCCACGAGCAGGACTTCCACGATCTGGCACTGGCCTATTTCACCCGTGCCCATGCCGACGGCGTGGTCCATGCGGAACTCTTTTTCGACCCCCAGACCCATACCGAGCGCGGCATCGCCTTCGAAACCGTGCTCGACGGCCTCGAACGCGCCTGCAACACGGCACAGGTGCAGTTCGGGATCAGCTCGCGGCTGATCCTGTGCTTTCTGCGCCACCTCAGCGAAGAGGCCGGATTCGCCACCCTCGAACAGGCCCGGCCGCAGCTCGGCCGCATCCATGGGGTCGGACTGGATTCGTCGGAAAAGGGACATCCGCCGTCGAAATTCGCCCGCCTGTTCGCCCACTGTCGCCAGCTCGGCCTGCATGTCGTCGCCCACGCCGGCGAGGAAGGTCCACCCGCCTACATCGTCGAGGCCCTCGATCTGCTCGGGGTCGAGCGCATCGACCACGGCGTGCGTGCCGCCGAAGACCCGGCGCTGCTCGAGCGTCTGGCGCGCGAACAGATCGCGTTGACCGTATGCCCGTTGTCCAACGTCAAGCTGTGCGTGTTCGAGCGCCTGCAGGACCACAACCTGAAACGGCTGCTCGACGCCGGCCTCAAGGTCACGATCAATTCCGACGACCCGGCCTATTTCGGCGGCTACATCGGCAAGAATTTTCTGGACACCGCGCAGGCTCTGCACCTGAGCCGCGCCGAACTCAAACACATCGCGCGCAACAGCCTGGAAGCGAGCTTCGTCAGCGCCGCCGAACGCGCGCCCTGGCTCACCCGCCTCGACGCGCTGGCTGAGACCTGAGCCGCCGCGCTGCGGTCGCCGCGCCGGCGATCAGCCACCGCGGGGCCACCGCACGACAAGCTCCCGACCCGATGATTGTTAACCCGACATTCTTCCCTCCTCCGGAGTCCTGTCATGACTGATCGCCGTACCGCGCTGAAATGGAGCGCCGCCCTCGCCGCCACCGCGCTGTTGCCGACCGCCCCGCTGCACGCGCAGGGCGCCGGGCCGATCAAGGTCGGCTTCGTCTATGTCGGCCCGGTCGGCGAGGCCGGCTGGACCTTCGCCCACGACCGCGGCCGGCGCGCGCTCGAGGCGGCCTTCCCGGGCAAGGTCAAGACCACCTTCATCGAGAGCGTGCCCGAGGGCGCGGACGCCGAGCGCGTCATCCGCAGCCTCGCGCAGGACGGGCACAAGGTGATCTTCACCACGTCCTTCGGCTACATGGATTCCACCCTCAAGGTAGCGCGCCAGTTTCCGCGGGTGGTGTTCCAGCACGCCACCGGCTACAAGACCGCGGCAAACGCCGGAACCTATGACGTCCGCACCTACGAGGGCGCCTACCTGGCGGGCGTGGTCGCCGGCAGGATGAGCAAGTCCGGCCGGCTCGGCGTGGTCGGCTCGCATCCGATCCCCGAGGTCATCCGCAACATCAACGCCTACACCGTGGGCGCGCGCAGCGTGAACCCCGCCGCCACCACGCGGGTGATCTGGGTCAATTCATGGTTCGATCCGGGCAAGGAACGCCAGGCCGCGCTCACCCTGCTCGCCCAGGGCGCCGACGTACTGATGCAGAACACCGACTCGCCGGCGGTGCTGCAGGTCGCCCAGGAAAAGGGGGCGTATGCCTTCGGTTGGGATTCGGACATGGCGGCCTATGGCCCCGGGGCCCAGCTCGCCGCCAGCGAGATCAACTGGGGGGTGTGGTACACCAAGGTGGTCGGCGAGGTGCTGGAGGGGAAGTTCGAGCCGAAGCAGCAAGTGTGGTACGGCCTCAAGGAGGGCGCAATCGACCTCGGCCGCTTCGGCGCGATGCTGCCTGCCGACGTGAAGGAGCTGGTTGCCGAACGCCGCAAGGGCATCATCGACGCCACCCGTCCGGTGTTCGGCGGGCCCCTGCGCAATCAGGCCGGCAAGGAGGTCGTCGCCGCCGGCCAGGCCATGAGCGACAAGGACAAACTGGCGCTGAACTACTATCTGGAGGGTGTCGAGGGCACGGTGCCGGGCGCCAGGTAAGGCGGACCCCCGGCCTGATCAATCGGCGTCCCGCCTTGCTAGCCGGCCTGTCAGCATGCGGCAGCGTTCAATCCGGCACCCACCGGCGCCCACCCACCACGCGCTCGAACAGACGCCAGCCTCCCGTGTCCGCGCCGCCACACAAGCCGTAGCGGAACGGGGCGGCGTCCCTGCCCGGCGTTTCGAAACGCAGGTCCATGAAGTTCACGCATACGCCCGCACTGCCGGCCACTTCCACATGGTCGAGCACCGGGAACATCGCGAACCAGCGATAGAAGGCAAAGTCCTCCGCCGCCCACACCCTGCGCGCGAGCGTTTCGGTCTCGCCATTGCCGAACTTCGGCTGAACCGCCCACTGCGCCATCGCCACCGGCAGATAGTGCGCGGACAGGCGCCGGATGAAGTTGTCCGCTGCGGTCGCCACCAGCGGTTCGCTGCGCCGGGTGTTGATGTGGGCGTAATGGTAGCGTTCGCCGTCGAACACGATCGCCGTCCAGTTGAACGGCGAAGCCGGACGCGGCGCCGCATCGAGCTCGACCACCGCGATGTTGCCGGCGGCGGCATAGGCCCTTGCCGCCTCGATCGCTTCGCCGCGCCCGACTGCACTCAGCCCCACCCAGCCGGCCAGCGCGAGCAGTGCCACCCCTGCCGGTACCCGGCTGCGTTTCCACAGCGCACTCGCCACCAGCCCGACGAGGATGATGCCGGTGAAGCCGAGATCGATGATGAAGGTGGTACCCCAGCCGAAGCGCCGATCGGACAATGGCGCCAGGATCATGGTGCCGAACTGGGTGATCAGGTCACCGAGGATATGGAGGAAGATGCTGACGCCGGCGATCAGATAGAACGCACGCCAGTTCGCCGCAGGGCGGTCGCGAGCGCGCAAACGAAACAGCGCCGCGATCGACCACGCCACCAGCAGCGCCCACAGCGGTAGCAGCAGTAGGGAATGCGTTACCCCGCGATGGCCGCGGAGATAGGTCAGTTCGGACACATAGCCGAGCACGAAGTCGAGATCGGGAAAGGCGGCGGCGGCGGCGCCCGCCACCACCGCCTGCCACACCGGGGGAAGAGGCCGGGCGGGGTGTCCGCTCGCCCGGGGCGCGAGGAGGCGCCCCGCAAGGGCACCGGACAGGGCGTGGGTCAGCGTATCCATGCGGCGTTGGAGAAGCGGTCGGGCGCTTCGTTCCCGACCATGCCCGCTTCGCCGCGAGGACCAGCACCGGATCGAAAGCGGTGTCGCGGCAGCGGAACCCAGCCGGCCGCGCATCGACGGGGACGGCTCAGGCGGGCAGGGCCTCGCCGTGATGACGCACGCCGAGATAGCGGGCGGAAAGTTGCAGGAAGCGATTCAGAATGTCCGTGCTCATGGGGCACCTTCTCATTATGGTTGTTGATAAGCGGTGTGAGAGTTGGCCCGCAAGCATCTGGTTCAACACCGGGATGCAACAGAGTATTGCCCTCTCACCGCGCCTCTCCGCGCCCGGGGCCTGCGGCAGGGACAGCCCTCAGCTCGCGATCCGGACCCGGCTCCCGCGCACACCCTGCATCACCTCGATCGCGACGTCGATCTGCTGCTTCATCTCCTCGACATGGGAAATCACCCCCACCATGCGGCCGCGCTGCTGCAGGTCGATCAGGGCTTTCATCGCCATGTCGAGCGACTCCGGATCGAGACTGCCGAAACCTTCGTCGATGAACAGGGTGTCGAGCTGCACCCCGCCGGCATAGGCCTGGACCACGTCCGACAGGCCGAGCGCCAGCGCCAGCGACGCCATGAAGCCTTCGCCGCCGGACAGCGTGCTCACCGGGCGGGCACGACCGGTGTAGTCGTCCATCACTTCCAGATCGAGACCCGCGGCACGACGCGCGTCGGCCACCTCGCCGCGCCGCTGCAGCAGGTAGCGGCCACGGCTCATCGCCTTCAGGCGCAGCGATGCTGCACGCAACACATCGTCGAGCAGGGCGGCGAGCACGTAGCGCTGGAAGGTGAGGTTGCGCCCGTTGTCGCCATTGGCAATCGCCGCGAGGTGGCCGGCCACCCGGTACTCGGCCTCGATCACCCCGGTCTCGCGCGCGATCTCGGCCAGCAGTGCAATGCTGCGCTTGAGCGCCTCGCCCTCGACCTTGCGCTGACCGAGCTGCCCGAGCACCTCGTCGAGCCGGCTGCGATCGGCCGCAGCACGGGCCTCGAGCACAGCCAGATCGGGGCGCGCCAAGCCTTCGACCGCCGCGGCCGCGCGCAGCTGGCGTTCGCGCGCGGCGGCATGGGCCTCATCGAAAGCGCTGAGCGTGGCGGCGAGCGCATCGGTCGCATCGGGATCGAGCACTGCGTCGCGGTATGCCGCGTCGTGGTCGAAACCGGTGCTGCGCAGCGCAGCGGCGAAGGCGGCACCCGCCTCCTCGGCGCGCCCCACGGATGCCGCTGCGGCCTGGACCAGGGCGTCCTGCCGCGCCCGCAGCGCGGCCTCCTCACGCGCTGCGGCGCCATGTGCCTCCTGGGCCTGACGCAGCGCACGATCGAGTTGTTCGCGCTGCGTGCGCGCCGCCTTCAGCGCCGCCTCGAGTGCGGCGGGCGCACGCAGCGCCTCGGGCACTGCCGCGCGACGTTCGTCGACCCGATGACGGGCGACCTGCACCGCACTTGCGGCGTCGGCCGCGGCGGCACGAGCCTGCTCCAGCGCGGAGCCGGCGGTCGCCACCGCGGCCTCGTGTTCGATGACCTGCGCGCGGGTCTTGGCCAGCGCCGCCCGGGCGGCGGTCGCGGCCTGCAACTGGCTGCGCAGCGTGGCCACGGTATCGGGCTGCGTGCCACCCGCTGATACAGCGACAGCATCGAGCGCCGCTTGCAGGGTTTCAACCTCGCCCTGGCTGGCAGCGGCCAGACGGGCGGCACCATCAAGGGCGGTCCGGGCAGCTTCCTGGGCCTGCTCGGCGACACGCACCGCGTCCGCGGCACCGCTCAGCGCGGCCTCGGTCGGCAATTCGCCGTCGAAGCGCGCGGGCTCGGGGTGTTCCGCGCTGCCGCAGACCGGGCACGGACCACCGTCGTGCAGATGTTGTGCGAGAATCGCCGCCTGTGCCCGCCGCCACGCGGCATCGAGCATTTCAAAACGGGCCCTGGCCGCGTCGCGGGCAGCGAGCGCCGCATCGAACAGTACTTGCCGCCGGGCCTCGTCCGCCCGCAGGGCGTCGCGGTTGCGAATGCGCGCCACCAGCGTCACAACCGCCTGTTCGCGCTGTTCGGCCTGTTGCAGGCGCAGGCCCAAGGCATCGGCCGCGGCAGCAAGCGGCTGCAGGGTTTCGATCTGTTGGCTCAGCGCCTGGCGGCCGGTGGTCAGCGCTTCAACGCGCGCCGCCGCGGCCGCGAGCGCGGCATCCATCGCGCGCTGTGCCGACTGCCGGCCTTGCAACTCGCCCTCGGCACGCGCCAGTTCCTGCACCTGTCCGCCCAGGCCTTCGAGCCGAAGCACCTCGCGCTGCGCAGCCTCGCGCGCCGGCCCGCGTGCGTTCTCGCGCTCGAGCAGCGCCGCGGTGCCTGCAAGCGCCTCGGCGGCAACCCGCACCCGGTCGGCGGCGTCCACGGCCGACGCACGGGCCGCGCCCGCCTGCTTGCGTGCCTCGATCAGCGCACGGTCCGCCGGCAATACCTGCAGCGCCTTGCGCGCCAGCGCCAGCCGGGCGCGCTGCAGCCCGGCCTCGGTCTTGCGTGCATCCAGCGCCTGCAGTGCGTGCCCTGCCGCGTCACTTTCGGCAAAACGGACCGCGGACGCCTGACCCGCCTGCAGTGCCGCACCGGCGGCGGTGTCGGCAGCACGCGCAAGGGCTTCGGCGGCGAGCAGCCCGGCCAGAGCCACTTCCACCGCGGCGTGGCGGGCCTCCAGCACCGCGGCGGACTCGGCCCCGGCCTGCTCGAGCACGGTCTGCCGGCGCAGGCGCGCGTCCTCGGCACGCTTGCTCAATGCGGCAGCCTCGCTCTTGAGCGCATCCTGCACGCGCTTGTAGGCGACGGTGCCGAACAGGGTTTCGAGGATCTTCTCGCGTTCACCGGAGCCGGCCGCCAGCAGTTTGCGGAACTGGCCCTGCGGCAGCAACACGACCTGGCGAAACTGCTCCGCCTCGAAACCGAGCAGTTCGGCCACCTGGCGGCTGACTTCGGTCGTTCTGGTCGACAGCGGGACCCAGGTTTCCGCCCCCGGCTCGCCCTCCCGCCGGTAGAGCGTCGCCTTGGCCGCGACCTTGACCACGGTCTCGCCGCTGCGGGTGGCGCGCTGCGCCGCGCGTTCCTGCTCGGGGATCCGATGCACCCGGTAGCGCTGTGCACCGAGCGCGAAGTCGAACTCGATCTCGGTCTGCAGGGTCGCGTCGGCATGATGGCTGCGCATTTCGCGCGCGCTGCGCTCCCCGCCCGAGGTGTCGCCATACAACGCACAGGTGATGCCGTCGAGGAGTGCGGTCTTGCCCGCGCCGGTGGGGCCGGAGATCAGGAACAGCGCGCCCGGCGGCAACAGGGTGAAATCGATCTCCTCGCGCCCGGCAAAGGGGCCGAACGCCTGCAGGACGAGTCGAAGCGGCTTCATGCGTGACGCTCCTCGTGGTCGACGGCGTTCACGATGCGGGCGAGCACCGCGGCCGCGGCATCCTCCAGCGGCTGGCCGGTCATCTCGGCATAGAAGCCGGCAAACAGATCCTCGACCCGGATCCGGCGATGATCGGCAGCGGCCCGCCCGTCGCCGGCGCCCTGCAACATGGGGCGTTCGATCGCCAGCGCATTGGGGTAGGCGGTGCGCAGTTTGCCCATCGCGTCGAGCAGCGCGCCGCTGTCGGTGAGGCGGGCCAGCACATAGTCGTCGCGTCCAGGGTCCGCCGCCGCGGCGGCGACGATGGACTCGAGAGTACCTTCGACAATGCGCAGGTCGCGGCGCGGCGCGAGGGCGATGCGCTCCACCGTGCACGTCCCCGCGGCATCGAGTTCGACCAGGTTGACCGACTTGATGTGGTCGGCCTCGGCAAAGGAATACTTCAGCAGCGAGCCGGCGTAGTGGATGCGCGCACTGCCGGCCTGTTGCGGGCGATGCAGGTGGCCGAGCGCGACATAGTCGAAGCCCTCGAACAGGGCCGCCCCCACCGCACCGGAACCGCCCACCGACAGTGGCCGCTCGGACTCCGATTCGCTGCCGCCGAGCACGAAGGCATGAGCGACGACGATCGCGCGCGTGCCTGCGCGATGGGCGGTGCGGATCGCCTGCAACTGGGCACCGAGCGCCGCGTGGTGGTCGGTCAGGCTGTCGTCGCCGAGCGCCGCACGCACCAGCGCCGGTTCGGCGTAAGGCAGTGGATACACCGCCACCTCGCCATGGGCGTCGCGCAGCATCAGCGGCACCACCCTATCCGTCACCGGCCCGCACACCGTGAGCCCGGCGCGGGTGAGCATGCCGGAGCCGAAGGCCAGCCGGTCCGGGCCGTCGTGGTTGCCGGCGATCATCACCACCGGAATCGCCAGCCCGGACACCAGCTCGGTCAGGACCGCGTCGAGCAGGCGCACCGCCTCAGCCGGCGGCACCGACCGGTCGTAGATGTCGCCGGCGATCAGGATCGCGTCCGGACGTCTTTCGGCGGCGATGCGGACGAAGTCGCGCAGCACGTAGGCCTGGTCTTCGAGCAGCGAAACGCCGTGATAGACCCGGCCGAGGTGCCAGTCGGCAGTGTGGAGGAAGCGCATGGGGAGACCGCGAGGAGGAAAAGCCGAACCCGGAGTTTCGCACACCTGCCGCGGCGATCAAGCAAGACAGCCGGTCACGATGGTGCCGCGCACGCCGGATGCGCGCCTCATGCGTGCCACGGCACATCGATCGCACCTCCGTGTGCGGGCGCCCGCGCACGGGTCCGCCCTATCCGCTCGGCAGCTGGCGCAGGAAGCCGGTGACGGCGCGCATCTCCTCGGTCAGGTCGTCGAACGACTCATGGTCGCCCGGCCGGATCAGCAGGCGCACCCGGTCGTGCGTGCGCGCGGCGTACAGGCGCGATGCATCGGCCACCGGCACGATCCGGTCCTGCTCACCATGGATCAGCAAGGCGGGACAGCGCAGCCGGGCCATGCTGGCGAGCGGGGCGATGTCGTCGAAGCGATGGCCGATGGTGGTCTGCACGTAGTCCAGGATATAGCTGCCCATCCACTGCGGAATGCGCTTGTCGGTGAGCCAGCGGCGCATCATCTCCGCCGGGTGGGCGAAGGCCGCCACGCTGACGACCGCGGCCACCTCCGGGCGACGGGCAGCACACAGCAACACCGCGCCGGCGCCGACCGAGTGCCCGAGCAGGGCGATCCGGCGGGCATCGATCCCGGGCCGCGCGGAGAGCCAGTCGAAGGCGTGCTCCGCATCCTCGGCGAAACGGGGCAGGGACGCGAAGCTGTCGTCGTCGGAATGGCCGTGGCAGCGCGCATCGATGAACAGGGCGGCGAAGCCCGCCTCATGCAGCGGACGGGCAAGCGGCAGCATCATCCGGGCGTTGCCGCCCCACCCGTGCACCACGACGACGGCCGGCACCGGCTGCCCGGGTTCGCCGAACGCGGGTGGAATCAGCCAGCCGTGCAGGATCTTGTGGTTGGCGGTCGGAATGCACACGGTTTCGAAAGGCAAATCGACCGAGTCCGGCGCGGTCGTGTCGACGATGCGCGGTGCGGCCAGTCCGGCCCGGATCGCATGCCGCACACCGACCCGCAGTGCAAGGAGCGCACCACCGCCAGCCAGCAGGAACAGAACGGAAGACAGTGGAAACGGCACCATGGACGGCCGATGGGCAAAGGACGATTGTGCGCGCCCGACCAACCGACCCACAAGCGGGCCTTCGTGCCGGGCAGTCCGTATCGACGGGACATGCACCGCTTCGAATCATGATCCGCAGCGCCACCGGCGCGGACCCGGCTGCCGCGCGCAACCCGAATGGCTTGCTCCGGAGGCCGTTTCTTGCCGACAATCGGGCATTCCCCGCCTGGAGCGACCATGCTTGCCATCGTCACCGGACACAGCCGCGGCCTCGGCGCGGCGCTCGCCGAGAACCTGCTCGGTCGCGGTCATCGCGTCCTTGCCCTGGCGCGCAGCGGCAATGCGCCACTTGGTGCACGTTATCCGGCCCTGTTGCACGAGACCGGACTCGACCTTGCGGACCCGCAGGCGCTCGCCACCTGGCTGGCGGACGGTGCACTCGACCGCTTTCTGGCCGCGGGCGGTCCGGCCGTGCTGATCAACAACGCCGGACTGCTGCAGCCGGTCGGCCCGCTCGGCAGCCTGCCGGCCGCGGCCGTGCTCCAGGCGGTGACCCTGAACGTGGCCGCGCCGCTGGCGCTGGCCAATGCCTTCGCGGCCGGCGCCGCGGCCGATCGCGAGCGCCGCATCGTGCACATTTCCAGCGGTGCGGCGCGCAACGCCTATGCCGGCTGGAGCGTGTATTGCGCCGCCAAGGCCGCGCTCGACCATCATGCCCGTGCGGTCGCACTGGAAGCCCAGCCCGGACTGCGCATCTGCAGCCTTGCACCAGGCGTCGTCGATACCGGCATGCAGGCCGAGATCCGCGCCACGCCCGCGACCCGGTTTCCGCAGCGCGCACGCTTCGAGGCGCTCAAACAGAATGCACAGCTCGAGCGCCCGGAACGCTGCGCGGCCCGATTGGTGGACTACGTGCTGTCCGCGGCCTTCGGTACGCTGCCGGTGGCGGATCTGCGCGAGCTTGCCTGACGGGCGCCCGAGCGCGCGTCGGCCTTGATCCGCCAGCACGAATCAATCACAGTCGGAAAAATACACTCAGATGCCGGATGCCCGAATGCAATCCCCGCTCTTCCCCCGTACGCCACTGCTCACCGGCACCGATGTCGAAGCCAAACGCGGTGAACTGCTGGCCTACTTCCGCACCACCTTCGAGCGCTACGAGTCGCTGTTCGCAGTCCTCGCCGGTGACGAGGCCTTCACCCGCAAGCCGATCCGCCTGCGTCATCCGCTGATCTTCTACTTCGGCCACACCGCGACCTTCTTCATCAACAAGTTCATCCTCGCCGGCCTGATCGGGCAGCGCATCGACCCCCGCCTGGAATCGATGTTCGCGGTGGGCGTGGACGAAATGAGCTGGGACGATCTCGACGACGCCCGCTACGACTGGCCCTCCGTGGGCGAGGTCGCCGACTACCGGCGCCGGGTTCGCGCGGTGGTGGAGCAGGTGATCCGCGATACCCCCTTCACCCTGCCGATCGGCTGGAACGATCCGCTGTGGGCGGTGGTGATGGGCATCGAGCACGAACGCATCCACCTCGAGACCTCGTCGGTCCTGATCCGCCAGCACGCTCTCGAGTACGTGCAGCCCAGCCCCGCCTGGCGCCCCTGTCGCCAGTCCGGCGCGGCCCCCGACAACACGCTGGTCGATATCCCCGCCGGCCGCGTTCGCCTCGGCCGCAAGCTCGACGAGCCGATCTACGGCTGGGACAACGAGTACGGCCGTCACGAGGCCGAGGTGCCGGCATTTCGCGCCGCCAAGTTCTTGGTCAGCAATGGCGAGTTCCGCGCCTTCGTCGACGCTGGTGGCTATGCCGATGACCGCCTGTGGGACGAGGAAGGCCTGGGCTGGAAACGCTACGCCCGCGCCGAGCACCCCAGCTTCTGGGTGCCCGAGAGCGGCGGCTGGAAACTGCGCCTGATGACCGAGGAAGTGCCGATGCCGTGGGACTGGCCGGTCGAGACCAACTGCCTCGAGGCGCGCGCCTTCTGTCGCTGGAAGGCACGCGAAACCGGCCTGCCGGTGCGCCTGCCCTCCGAAGACGAATGGAACCGGCTGTACGATCACGCCGGTCTGGCCGATGTGGGGCACGACGCAGCCGCCACCGCCAACCTGCATCTCGACCACTTCGCCTCGAGCTGCCCGGTAAGCACCTTCGCCCACGGCGAGCTGTACGACGTGGTCGGCAACGTGTGGCAGTGGTGCGAAACGCCGACTTACCCCTTCGACGGCTTCGAGGTGCACCCGATCTACGACGACTTCACTACCCCGACCTTCGACGAGCGCCACAACATCATCAAGGGCGGCAGCTGGATCTCGACCGGCAACGAAGCGCGCCACGCCTCGCGCTACGCCTTTCGCCGCCACTTCTTCCAGCACGCGGGCTTCCGCTACGTGGTCACCGACACCCCGGTACTGAACCCGGCCTCCACCTACGAGACCGATGCCCTGCTGTCGCAGTACGCCGAGTTCCACTACGGCGACGAAGTCTTCGGCGTACCCAACTTCCCCCGCGCGCTGGCCGAACTCGCGATCGACGCCCACCGGCGACTGGGCAACGGCCGTTTCGGGCGCGCGCTCGATCTCGGCTGCGCCACCGGCCGCGCCAGCTTCGAACTGGCGCGCGCCTTCGCCCGCGTGGTCGGCATCGACTTTTCGGCGCGCTTCATCCAGGCCGGGGCGCGACTCGCCGAAACCGGCAACCTGCGCTACACCCTGCCCGACGAGGGCGAGTTGGTGAGCTACCACGAACGCCGCCTCGACGCGCTGGGCCTGGCCGAGACCGCGCACCGGGTCGAGTTCTGGCAGGGAGACGCGTGCAATCTGAAGGCCGTCTTCACCGGCTTCGACCTGATTCTCGCCGCCAACCTGATCGACCGTCTGTACAGTCCGCGCCGCTTCCTCGCCGACGTCGCCCACCGCCTCACCCCCGGCGGCCTGCTGGTGCTGGCCTCGCCCTACACCTGGCTGGAGGAACATACCAAGCGCGAGGAATGGATCGGCGGATTCAAGCAGGATGGCGAGTCGCGGACCACGCTCGACGGACTCAAGGACCTGCTCGGCGCACAGTTCGAGCTGGTGCAGGGTCCGCAGGCAGTACCGTTCGTGATCCGCGAAACCCGCCGCAAGCACCAGCACACGCTGTCGGAACTCACCGTGTGGAAGCGCCGCGGATGAGCCACCAGACGATACTGCGGATCACCACCGACGGCCGCGGCATGACCGACCTCACCGCCGAGGTCGCGGCCGCGGTGGCCGCCAGTGGCGTTGCCACCGGCATCGCCCACGTCTTCGTGCGCCACACCAGCTGCGCGCTGCTGATCACCGAGAATTTCGACCCCGACGTCCATCGCGACCTCGAAACCCTGGCCCGGCGCTGGGCCCCCGACGGCGACCCGGCCTACCACCACGACCTCGAGGGCGACGACGACATGGCCGCGCACGCGCGCAGCGTGCTCACCGAAGTCGCGCTGACCGTACCGATCGGCAACGGCCGCCTGCTGCTCGGGACCTGGCAGGGCATCTACCTGTGGGAACACCGCAGTCGGAGCCACAGCCGCGAGATCGTGGTGACGGTGCTTGGGGACTGAGGCCGGATCGCCCGCGCTGTCCGCTCCTGACGCACGTCGCGGCATCGCTTGAGGCGGCGGGCGGAAGCCAGCCCTGCGAGGCCGCACCGGACGTACGCTACGGGTCAGCTTGTCAGCCCTTGGCGCTAGCCTTGCTGGCGGACAGACCGCCCAGGCTCCTCGCCACCCACTCCTTGAAACTCTCCAGCAGCGAAAGCAGCGCCGGCACGAAGAACAGCACCAGCACCGCCGACACCGCGAGGCCGAAGGCGATCGACGCCGCCATCGGGATCAGAAACTGGGCCTGCAGCGAGCGCTCGAACAGCAAGGGGGTGAGGCCGCCGACGGTGGTCAGCGAGGTCAGCAGTACCGCGCGCAGACGGCCGCAGGCGGCGCCGACGAGGGCGTCGTGCAGGTCGGCGCCCTTGCGGTGCAGATCCTTGAACAGGGTGACCAGGATGATGGAGTTGTTCACCACGATGCCCGACAGGCCGAAAAGGCCGAACAGCGACAGGATGGTGAGGTTCATGTCCAGCACCCAGTGGCCGAAGATCGCCCCCGCCAGGCCCAGCGGAATGGCCGCCATGACCACCAGCGGCCACGTCCATGACGCGAACGACCACACCAGCACGAGGTAGATCAGGCCGAGCCCGAGCGCGAGGCCGTTGGCCATGTCGGCCATGGTTTCGCGCTGGTCGGCGGCACGGCCCTGGAAGCTGTATTCGAGCCCGTACTTCTCCGCCAGGCGCGGCAGGGCTTCGCGCTGCAGCTCGGCCTGGATCACGTTGGCATTGGTGCGCGCGGTATCGACCTCGCCCGACACCTCGACGGCAAGCCGGCCGTCGGCATGGCGCAGCGCCTCGAAGCCGCGGCGCGACTCCCAGCTGGCCACCGTGGCCAGCGGGGCGAAGCTACGGTCGGGCAAGCTGACAGTAAGGCGCTCGAATACGTCGAGGCGCTCGCGCTCGGTGCGCGGTAGCAGGACCCGCACTTCGAGCTCGTCGCGGCCGACCTGGACCAACTGCGCGAGATGACCGTCGAACGCCGCACGCAGTTGCCGACCGAGGCTCTCCGTGGTCAGGCCGAGAGCCTCCCCGGCCGGGGTCAGCCGATACACCAGTTGCTCGCGGCCGAAAGGCATGTCGTCCTCGGTTTCGCCGACGCCGTCGATGCTCTTCATGGTCTCGGCCAGTTCGAGCGCGGCGCCCTTGAGCGCTTCCGCGCTGTCGCCGGTGAGGCGCACATTGAGGTCGCGCCCGGGCGGGCCGGACTGGCGCGAGTTGAAGGTCAGCAGCTCGAGCCCGGCCACTGCGCCGACCTTGCTGCGCCAGGTGGCGAGGAACTGCTCGTTGCGCACCGTGCGTTGATCCGGCGGCGCAAGCTGGACCATGATCGCGGCCAGTTGGTCACCGCGCGCGCCCGCCCCCGAGCCAACGCCGATGGTGCCCCCCAGGCGCGCGACCGCGGTCTCTACCAGGCCGCCGCCGAGTTCGCGGTCGGTGTCGAGCAGGGCCCGCTCCAGTTCGCCGAGGAAGGCCGCGGTCTGCGCCCGCGGGGTGCCGGCGACGAAAGTGGCGTTGGCATACACCACCTGGCCTTCCGGGGTGGGAAAGAAGACGAAGTTGATCCGCCCGCCGGCAAGCAGGCCAACCGCCAGGATCATCGTGGCCAGGGTGAGCGCCACGGTGGTGCCGCGCCAGTCCAGCGCCAGCGTCACCACACGGCGGAAACGGCCGTCGCGAAAACGCACGAAACCCTCGTCCAGGCGTTGGCGCAGGCGCGATGTCTTGCGCTCCGCCTCGCCCTGCAGCGCATGCTTGAGGTGGGCGGGCAGGATCAGAAAACTCTCGAGCAGCGAGGCCATGATCACCATGACCATGACGAAGGGAATGTCGCCGAGGATGTTGCCGATGACGCCGCCCACCATCATCAGCGGAATGAAGGCCGCCACCGTGGTCAGCGACGCCGCCAGCACCGGCCACAGCATGCGCCGCGCGCCGCCGAGCGCAGCCTGCTCGGGGCCCTCGCCCATGTTGCGATGGGTGTCGGCGTCCTCGCTGACCACGATCGCATCGTCGACGATGATGCCCAGCGCCATGATGAGCGCGAACAGACTCATCATGTTGATCGTGCCGCCGAAGAACAGCATCAGCCCGAGGGTGGCGAGAAAGGCGGTGGGGATGCCCACCATCACCCAGAACGCCACCCGTGCCGGCAGGAAGGCGTACAGCACCAGCACCACCAGCAGCAGCCCGGAAAGGCCGTTGTTGATCAGCAGCTGGATGCGTTCGCTGATCAGCTCCCACTGCGCGTCGAACACTTCGAGCCGGATCGAGGCGGGCAGGGTGGGGCGGGTTTTCTCCAGCCAGGTGTCGAAGGCGCGTGCCGCCTTCAGCGAGTGGCCGCTCTCGGCGCGTTGCAACTGCAGCTCGATCACGGTGTCGCCCGCCGCGCTCAAGGCCAGGTCGCCGGGACGCGGCTCGCGGCCGATGGTGGCGATCTCGCCGAGCGCGACCCGGCCGCCGGCGTCACTGACCACCGCCAGATCGTCGAAGGCGCGCGCGTCGCGGCGTTGCTCGAGGCCACGGATCTCACGCGCGCCGTCCTGCTCACCCGCCATCCCGGCGGGCACGTCGCGGGCAAGCTGACCGACCCGCTCACCGACCTCGACCAGCGACATGCCCAGGGTCTCGAGCGCAGCCGAGGACACCTCGATCGCGATCCGCTCCTCGGGCAGGCCGGTGATCGTCACCCGGTCAATACCGCTGGCGAGCAGCTCGCTCTCGAAACGACGCACCCAGGGGCGCAGTTCGTCCACGTTGCTGCCGCGCACCAGCAGGCGGGCGATCGGCTCGTAGCGCGCCACCCGGCTGATCTCCGGCGTTTCGGCGTCGCGCGGCAGGTTGCGGAACTCGTCCACGCGCTGGCGCACCTGGTCGAGCGCCTGCAGTGGCTCGGTGCCTTCATGCAGTTCGAGGGTGAGGCTGGCTATCCCTTGGGCCGAGGTCGAGCTCATCTTCTTGAGTCCGTCGACGGTTTTCAGCCGCTCCTCCAGCGGCAAGGTGATACCGACCTCGACATCCTCGGCCGCGGCACCGCTCCACACCACCCGCACCGAGATCACGTCGAGCTCGAACGAGGGGAAGAATTGCACGTTCATCCGGGTCAGGCCGATCGCCCCGATCACGAAGGCGAGCAACATCAGGACATTGGCGGCCACATGGTGGCGCACCAGCATCGACAGCGTACCCTGGTGCTTCATGGCGCGAGCACCTCGACCGCAAGGCCGTCGATCGCATTGGGCAAATGGGTGCGCATGACCTGCTCACCCGGGGCCACGCCGGGCGCGCGCACCAGCAGCCGGACTTCGTCCGCATCGCGGCGCTCGCCGACGCGGGTCACCCGCACGCTCACCAGTCGGTCTTCGCGCACGACGTAGATGCGGTCGCCGCCGTGCAGGGCCGAGTACGGCAGCACCAGAACATCGGGCGCGAGCGGACGCTCGAGCACGGCATTGACGAAGGCGCCCACCGGCAGGTTGGCCCCGTTGTCGATCCGCAACAACACGTCCACCCCGCGTGCGTCGGCCTCGCCGCCGATCCGCTCCAGCCGCGCGCGGATCGTGGTGGCGCCGAAGTCGGCACTGGCCTCGGGGTGCTCGCCCCGGACCAGCGCCAGGCGCAGCTCCTCGGCATACATGGCCGGCAGCCGTGCGCGCAGGAACAGTTGATCCGATGCGTACAGCGTGAGCAAGGCCTGTCCGGGCTGGACCTGATCGCCCGCGGCCACCTCGACCTTGCCGATGCGCGCGGCGAACGGCGCCACGATCTCGCCGCGACCGGCGTCACGTTCGGCCTCGGCGAGTCTGGCCCGAAACTGGGCGAGGCGCGCCGGATGTTCTGCGATCGCCTGCTGACGTTGCGCCAGCGACAGGCGCACGCGAGCAACTTCTTCGCGGGTCTGGTCGAAAGCGCTCACCGCCCCGAGGCGGGCGTTCTTCAGTTTCTCGAACCGTGCCTGCTTGGCCTCGGCCAGTGCCAGCAAGGCCTTTTCCTGTTCGATGGCCTCGCGATCCGCAGCATGCCGGATGCGCTCGCGCTCGACATCGGCCCGCGCCTGCGCCACCCGGGGCTGGAGGTCGCGCGGATCGAGTTGCGCGAGCACTGCGCCGGCGGCGACCCGGTCACCGTCGCGCACCTTCACTTCGAGCAGGCGCCCGGCCACCGACGCCGCGGCACGCACCTTGTCCGGCGCCTCGATGCGGCCGTAAAGCACCAGGGTCGGCCGCGCCGCCACCGCCTCGACCGCCATTGCCTCGATCCGCCACACGCGTTCGCGAACCTCGACCGCCGGGGGTGCCGGGCGGGTGGCCTTGAGGACGAGGAAGCCCGCGACCGCGAGCGCGATGACAATGGCGGGAAACAGACGACGACGCATTGAGGCAGATCCCGGTTCCGACCGGAACGCTGCCCATGACCCGGCCGCACGACGCCGTGTCACACGTCGCCCGGCAAACGGACCGGCAGGACCGACCAGTTCGATTATTAGAAAACGCTTATTTTACGCCCAAGCGCGGGTTCGTGCCGTCTTTGATGCCGAATTCCGCTCACGGCGCTTCGCACAGACAATGAACATAGAGGTGCTGCGGATCGTTCCAGCGCAACAGCGCGTTGGCCTCCGCCTGCAGCTGCCGCAACAACTGCGTCATCGGCGCGTCAGGACGGCCCTGGACGACGTCGCCCAGCCCGCTGACGGTCAACAGCTGCTGCATCAACAACTGCCCGGGGGAAAGCCCCACTGCCGGCCATACCAGGGTGTAGCGCTCGAGTGCGGCGCGCTGTGCGGCGGCCGCCACCGCGGCTTCCAGGCCGCCGACCTGGTCGACCAGGCCGAGCCCGACCGCGGCCTCGCCGGTCCACACCCTGCCACGCGCCACCCCGTCGACTTCCTCCACCGTCATGCTGCGCGCACCGGCCACCGTCTCGAGGAAGCGCCTATAACCATGCTCGATCCCGAGTTGCATCGCCTCGGCCGCAACCGGGTCCAGTGGCCGACGCGGATCGAGGACGCCGGCCAGCGGCGCGGTGGCGACGCCGTCGAAGGTGATGCCGAGCCGCTTCAGCGGCTCGGAGATCTCCGGGAAAATGGCAAAAATGCCGATCGAACCGGTCACCGTGGTCGGCGCGGCCCAGATTTCGTCGGCACCGGCGGCGATCCAGTAGCCACCGGAGGCGGCCACCGAGCTCATCGACGCGATCACCGGCTTGCCGGCCTTGCGGGTGAGCTCGAGTTCGCGGCGGATGAGTTCGGACGCCCACGCGCTCCCGCCCGGGCTGTCGATCCGCACCACCAGCGCCTTGACCGCATCGTCCTCGCGGGCCTCGCGGATCATGCGCGCGAAGGTGTCGCCACCGACCACGCCGGGTGGTTGGTCGCCATCGGCGATCGCGCCCTGCGCCACCAGCACCGCAATCTGCTCCGGCACGGTCGCGCGCGCAGCACGCGCAACGGCGAGATAGCTGCCAGCATCGATCTGGCGAAAATCCTTGCCCGACTGATCGGCACCAAAACGCTCGATCAGCTGAGCGCGCCATTGATCCGGGGTGGCGAAGGCATCGACCAGACCGGCATCGCGCGCCGCCTGCGCGGCATTGCCGCCGGTGGCCGCAAGCACATCGCGATAGCCGGTGATGTAGCCGTCGAGCGCCTGCGGAGTCAGCTTGCGGGCGGCAGCGACATCGGTGCGGAAGTGGCTCCACAAGCCGTCGAGCAGATCCCGGGTGGCTTCGCGGTCCTCGTCGGACATGTCGCTGCGGGTGAAGGGCTCGGAGAAGGATTTGTATTCACCCACCCGGAACACATGCACCTTGATCCCGAGCGCGTCGAGCGCGCCACGGAAATAGCTCGAATAGCGTGCCAAACCCCGTAGCAGCACGAAACCGTCGGGCGCGAGCTGGACCTCGTCGGCGATCGAGGCAAGGTAGTACTGACCCTGGCTGAAGTGTTCGCCGCGGGCCAGCACCGGTTTGCCGGTCGCCTTGAAGTCGGCGATCGTTGCACGCAGTTCGGCCAGCTTGGACAGGCTGGTGCTGTCGAGCTCGTCGGTTTCGATCACCAGCGCCGCAATCCGATCATCGTCGCGCGCGGCGCGCACGACTTCGATCAGATCGTGCAACACGGTCTGCCGGCCCTGATCGCCGCCGCTGCGCAGCAGGGCCAGGGGCTGGCTCAGCATGCGCTGCTCGACCAGCGAACCGGAAGGGCGCAGCACCAGCACCGCGCCATCGGGCACCTTCGGATCGGGCTGGAAGAACAGCGCCAGCACGAGCCCGATCAGCACCAGCAGGAGGAGATTGACCACCGTGCGGCGGACCAGGTCGAGCCAGCGCCACAGCGCTCGCAACACCCTACCGATAAACCTGAACATGCTACCGAGCACGGCGTCGCCTCGCTATCTGTGGTGATGAATCAACTGCTGCGCCGGAACACCAGATCCCACACGCCATGGCCGAGCCTGAGACCGCGGTTCTCGAACTTGGTCAGCGGACGATAATCGGGACGCGGCGCGAACCCGTCGGCGGTGTTCTCCAGCGTCCGTTCGGCTGCCAGCACTTCGAGCATCCAGTGAGCATAGTCCTCCCAGTCGGTGGCGCAATGCAAGTAACCGCCCGGCACCAGCTTGCGCGCCACCAGGGCGACGAAATCGGGCTGGATGATGCGCCGCTTGTGATGCCGCGCCTTGCGCCAGGGGTCGGGAAAGAACACATGCACGCCGGCGAGCGCGCCGTCCGGGATCATGTCGCGCAAGACCTCGACTGCGTCGTGCTGCATGATGCGCACGTTCGACAGGTGCTGCTCGGCGATCAGCTTGCACAGTGCGCCTACCCCCGGCCCATGCACCTCGATGCCGAGAAAGTCATGCTCGGGCCGGGATGCGGCGATCTTCGCCGTGGTCTCGCCCATGCCGAAGCCGATTTCGAGGATCTTCGGCGCGCTGCGGCCGAACACCGCATCCAGTTCCAGCGGCGCGACCCGGTAGGGCAGGCCGACCTTCGGCAGCATGTCGTCGAGGTAGCGCTGCTGCGCGCCCGACATGCGCCCCTGACGCAGCACGAAGCTGCGGATGCTGCGGCTGGAGAAGCGGTGCTCCGGGCTGTCCTGGCCGATGATCTCGACCCTGTCCTGGGTCTCGCTCATGAACCGATCAGCCCTGCGGTCGGCGAACTCGGATCGGCCGAGTAGAACTTGCGCGGCATGCGCCCGGCGCGGAAAGCCTCGCGCCCGGCCTCGACCGCTTTACGCATTGCGCTCGCCATCAGCACCGGTTGCCCGGCCAGGGCGATCGCCGTGTTCATCAGGACCCCGTCGCAGCCGAGCTCCATCGCGATCGCGGCGTCGGACGCGGTGCCGACGCCGGCATCGACGATCACCGGCACGCGCGCCTGATCGATGATCAAACGCAGGTTCCACGGGTTGAGGATGCCCATGCCGGAGCCGATCAGCGAGGCCAGCGGCATGATCGCGGCGCAGCCGATGTCCTCGAGCATCTTCGCCTGAATGGGGTCGTCCGAGCAGTACACCATCACGTCGAAACCGTCCTTGACCAGGGTCTCGGCCGCCTTCAGCGTCTCCGGCATGTTCGGGAACAGCGACTTCGGGTCGCCCAGCACCTCGAGCTTGACCAGCGCGTGGCCATCGAGGAGCTCGCGCGCCAGACGCAGGGTACGCACCGCATCGTCGGCGCTGTAACAGCCGGCGGTGTTGGGCAGGATGGTGAACTGCTCGGGCGGCAGGGCGTCGAGCAGATTGGGCTCGCCGGGGTTCTGGCCGATGTTGGTGCGACGGATCGCCACGGTGACGATCGCCGCCCCACTGGCGTCGATCGCAGCGCGGGTTTCAGCGAAATCCTTGTATTTGCCGGTACCGACCAGCAACCGGGAACCGTAGGCTTTGCCGGCAATCACCAGGGGATCGTTCATGTTGGGGCCTGTAATGGAGGATCAGGAGGACAGGGCGTTGCCACGCCGATGCGGTACGCCGGACAACACCGTGCTCAGCCGCCACCGACCGCGATCACGATCTCGAGCTGGTCGCCTTCGGCCAGCACGGCGTCGCCGTGGCGCGCGCGCGGCACGATCTCGCCGTTGCGCTCGACCGCGAGGCGCTTGCCGACCAGCCCGCGTTGTTCGAGCAGGGCGAGCACGGTAAGACCATCGTCCAGGATTTCGGGTTGACCGTTGAGGGTGATGCGGATCATTCGGGGCGAAAGCGGGGGTTGACGGGGCAAAATCTTACCATGGCCAACTGCGGCAACCGGCGCGATCGCAGGGCATGGCACCAAGGGTCGGCGGGGGCGCGTGTGGCGGGCTGTCGAGAGCGACCGCTGGAAGGGCGTCAGCGGGGAAACAGGGTGATGCATGTCTGAGGGAGCGCAGCGACCGAGTTTGCATCGCCGCCCCGATGACGCCCTTGCAGCGGGGAAGCCGAAGGCCGCGAACGTCTGCCCGCCACACGCGCCCCCGCCCACCCGCCTCAAGCGCAGGCACCTCACCGCACCCCCCGGTTTGACATTTCCCCGTACGCAGGCTAATTTTCAGCCCTAGCGCCGATTTGAACCATAGCTTGCGGGCGCTCAATAAATACGGCTAAAGCGAGGGCAACCCAGTCCGCGTTTTGCAGCCGACTGGGTTTTGTTTTTTTGCAGACAGCGACCATGATCCAACCTCAATCCGTCGGCATCGTGACCCCTCAGACGGCGCACTTCGATACGCCTCTGCCGCTGCGCAGCGGCGGCACGCTGCCGAGCTACGACCTCGTGTACGAGACCTACGGCGAACTCAACGCCGATCGCACCAATGCGGTACTGGTATGCCACGCGCTGTCCGGCTCACACCACGTCGCCGGCCGCTACGCCGACGAACCCGACAGCGCCGGCTGGTGGGACAACCTGGTCGGTCCGGGCAAGCCAGTCGACACGCGCAAGTTCTTCGTCATCGGGGTCAATAACCTCGGCGGCTGTTACGGCTCGACCGGGCCGCTGTCGATCAACCCCGCCAGCGGCAAGCCGTGGGGCGCGGATTTCCCGTTCGTCACCGTGGAAGACTGGGTCGACACCCAGGCCCGGCTGGCCGACCGGCTCGGCATCGAGCGTCTCGCGGCCGTGATCGGCGGCAGCCTCGGTGGCATGCAGGCCCTGTCATGGACGCTGCAATACCCCGAGCGTATCGGCCACGCCGCGGTGATCGCCTCGGCGCCCAAGCTCACCGCACAGAACATCGCCTTCAACGAGGTCGCCCGCCAGGCCATCCTCAGCGACCCCGAGTTTCACGGCGGCAATTACTACGAACACGGCGTGGTCCCGACCCGCGGGCTCAAGCTGGCGCGCATGATCGGCCACATCACCTATCTGTCGGACGACTCGATGGGGGAGAAATTCGGCCGTAGCCTGCGCCACGGCAAGGCGGTATACAGCTACGACGTCGAGTTCGAGATCGAGTCCTACCTGCGCTACCAAGGCGACAAGTTTGCCGGCTACTTCGACGCCAACACCTATCTGCTCACCACCAAGGCACTCGACTACTACGATCCGGCCTTCGCCCATGGCGGCAAGCTCACCACCGCACTGGCCGGCGCCAGTGCAGATTTCCTGGTGGTGTCGTTCACCACCGACTGGCGCTTCTCGCCGGCGCGCTCGCGCGAGATCGTCTACGCCTTGCTGCACAACCAGCGCAATGTAAGCTACGCGGAGATCGACTGCGCGGCCGGTCACGACTCCTTCCTGCTCGACGAACCCCAGTACCATGCAGTGCTCACCGCATGGTTCGACCGCATCAAGGTGTAAGCATGGCTGCCTATCGATACGACTACGAGGTCATTACCCAGTGGATCGACGCGGGCGAGAAGGTGCTCGATCTCGGCTGCGGCGACGGCAGCCTGCTCAAGCACCTGATCGAGGTGCGCCAGGTGCAGGGCTACGGCGTGGAGAACGACCCCGACAAGCTGCTCGCCTGCGTCAGGAACGGCGTGAACGTGCTCCAGGCCAACATGGACGAAGGGTTGGCCGATTTCGAGGACGCCTTCTTCGATCACGTGATCATGAGCCTGTCGCTGCAGGCCATGCACAACACTCAGGGCATCCTCGCGGAAATGCTGCGGGTCGGTCGCGAGGCGGTGGTGAGCTTTCCCAACTTCGGCTACTGGCGCCACCGTCAGAGCATCCTCAACGGCCGTATGCCGGTGTCGGAGAGCCTGCCGCATCAGTGGTTCAACACCCCCAACGTACGCTTCTTCACCATTGCCGACTTCGACGCGCTGTGCGAGATGAACGGCATTGCGGTGCGTGAGCGCATCGCCTTCGACGAGGGCAAGGTGGTCAAGGAAGAAGCCAATTTCCTGGCCAGTGTGGCGGTGTATCGACTGGGCCGCGACTGACACGCACGGCGCGCAACCCGACCGTTGCCGGCCCGTCGCGCGCTGGTAAGCAGTGCGGGATCAGCCCACCACGAAGTTGGCGACATCCACCTTCATGACCGGCCGCGCCAGGGTCACCGCCGTCACTGCGGCAAACTTCCGCGCCCAATCGCCGGCCTGTTCGAAACGGCTTTCGCCACCGTATTTGGCCACGTTCAGGATCATGTCCAGCACCAGCACCTTACCCATCGGGTTCGACGGGGTGCATTCCAGCGCCTCGAACTCCTTCGACAGCCAGGCGCGGGCCTGATCCTTCGCCAGTCCGGCCACGTCCGCATCGTTGACGTTCAGTTCGTACTCCCGGTTCTCACCGAAAGACACGATCACGGTTTGAGTCATGGCAGGTCTCCTACTCAGGTCTGGATTCAGTACGAGCCGGCATTGTTCGCGTACTCGGACATTAGCGCAAGGAACGTATCGAATTGTGTAAACCCGCGCAATTTCAGTGCCTTCTCGCTGCAGTGCAAGCTTGTTTGCGGGGGATGCGGCTGTCAGAATCCGGACTCCTGCAGTCGCCTGCCTGCCGCGGGACGGGAACCAGTCCCGTTTCCGGTCCTACTCGAAGGAACGGGTTTCCAAACACCGGCACATGTCAGCCACTTCCTCCACAGCGCCCGTCGATCGCCAATGGCCTGCCATGCTCGCCGCCATCGTCTTGGCCATCGGGATCACGTTCGCCGCCTACGCCGGTAGCCTCGCCGCCGGCCTTGCCTGCGCCGCGCTGCTGATGCTCGCCACGGCCGTGATGCTGCGGACCGGCCGCAGGCAGCAGGCGGCCGCGGCGGCCCGATACGCCGAACTCGAACTGGCCATGTCGATGGCCCACATCGGACGCTGGGAACGCCGGCTCGACTCCGGCCAGCTGTGGTGGTCGCAACAGACCCGCGCCCTGGTCGGCATCCCCGACGACGAGCCGGCGAGCTACGACGGCTTCATGCGCCGCGTTCATCCGGACGATCGCGAGCACCTTGCCCGCGCCCTGAAAGCGGCCTACGCATCCGGCCGCGAGTGCGAGTTTGCCTACCGGGTGATCCATGCCGACGGCCAGATCCGTTACTTCAACAATCACCTGCGAATCGACTGCGACGACCGCGGGCAGGCGTATCGTGCCATCGGTACGGTGCAGGACATCACCGCGCAGCAGACCATCGCCCTCGAACTCCACCGGCAGGCCGCCTACCTGACCGCCATCGTCAACCATCTGCCCCAGGGAATCAGCGTTTTCGACGAAAATCTGCGGCTGAAGTACTGGAACGACCTGTTTACCGAGATCCTCGAACTACCGCCCGAGATCGTCGTGAAGGACGTCAGCTTCGACGACCTGATCATGGTCCCGGCATTGCGCGGCGACTACGGGCCGGGTGATCCTGCCGAACACGTAAGCCGGCGGCGCGCCCTGGCCCAGCAGTTCAGGCCACACAGCTTCGAGCGCAGCAAGCCGAGTGGCCGCTCGCACCTGGTGACCGGCGAACCGCTCTGCCTGGACGGCAAGGTGGCGGGCTTCATCACCACCTATACCGACATCACCGAGCGCAAGGCGATCGAGCAGGAACTCGCACGCAAAAACGAAACGCTGCAGACCATCATCGACAACATTCCGAGTGCGGTGTCGCTGGTGGACGGCGACATGCAGGTGGTGGCCTGCAACGATCGTCTGCGCCATCTGCTCGATTTCCCGCAATCCCTGTTTGCCGACGGCCCGCCCAGCCTGGAAGCGCTGCTGCGTTTCAATGCACGGCGGGGCGAATATGGCAGCGGCGATCCGGACACCATCGTCGCCGGACTGCTCGACCGTGCGCGCCGTGCCGAAGCCCATCATTTCGAGCGCACCCGCCCCGACGGGACCGTCCTCGATATCCAGGGTCAGCCGGTTCCCGGCGGTGGCTTCGTCACCATCTACACCGACATCACCGCGCGCCAACGCACCGACAAACAGCTGCAGCTGGCCGACAAGGTGTTCGAACACAGCCCCGAAGCGATCGTGATCACCGACGGCGAACTCCGGATCCTGTCGGTGAATCCCGCACATGCGGCCATCTCGGGCTTTGCCGGCAAGGCCGTGATCGGCCGCCGGTTCACGCCCGAGGAGAATGACAGCGACCGGACCGCAAGCGTCATCTCGTGGCCGTCGATCGATGCGGCCGGCTTCTGGGCCGGCGAGACCACCGGCATTCGCGTCAACGGCGAACCCTATCCGCGCTGGCTGACCATCAGCGTGGTGCGCGAAAGCGCATCGTCAGCCCCCACCCACTACATTGTCATCTTCTCCGACATCACCGAGCGCAAGCGCGCCGAGGCGGCGATCCAGCACCTCGCCCATCACGATACCCTGACCGGGCTCGACAACCGCTTCTCGCTCGGCGTCCGCCTGCAGCAGACGATCGCCACCACGCGCCGGGCGCAGCAACGGGCCGGGGTGCTGTTCCTCGACCTCGATCGCTTCAAGACCATCAACGACTCGCTCGGCCATCATGTCGGCGACGCGCTGCTGGTACAGGTGGCAGACCGGCTGCGCGAAGCGGTGCGCGAGACCGACATCGTCGCCCGTCTCGGCGGCGACGAGTTCGTGGTCGTGCTCCAGGGCCTGCACGACGCCAACGATGCCGCCCATGCCGCGGCCAAGATGCTTGCCCGGCTGTCGGCGCCCTACGCGATCGGCGACGCCACGCTGCATACCACGCCCTCGATCGGCATCAGCCTGTTCCCTGATGACGGCGACAATCCCTCCACCCTGATGCGCAATGCCGACACCGCGATGTATCACGCCAAGGCGCTCGGTCGGGCCAACTTCCAGTTCTATGCCGAAGAGCTCAACCGCATGGCGCTCGAACGTATCGAACTCGAACGCAAGTTGCGCCAGGCGGTGGACGACAAGCAATTCGAACTCTGGTATCAGCCCCAGTACTCGGCATCCAGCGGCGCGCTCACTGGCGTCGAGGCCCTGCTGCGCTGGCGCCATCCGAGCGATGGCCTGATCGCGCCGGTGCGCTTCATTCCGCTGGCCGAGGAAACCGGCCTGATCGGCGATATCGGCGACTGGGTGCTGGAGACCGCGTGCCACCAGGCACGGCAGTGGCAGCTGGCCGGACTGCCGGCGCTGCGCATGTCGGTGAACCTGTCGGCGATGCAGCTGCGCACCGGCCACCTTGCCCGCCGTGTCGCGGAGGTGCTCGCGACCAGTGGCCTGCGCCCCGCGCTGCTCGAACTCGAAATCACCGAAAGCTCGATCATGGAGAAGCCGCAGGAGGCGGCGGAACTGCTCGGTCAGCTCAAGGCGCTCGGGATCGGGATCGCGATCGACGATTTCGGGACCGGCTATTCGTCGCTGTCCTATCTGAAGCTATTCCCGATCGATCACCTGAAGATCGACCGCTCCTTTGTGTCGGATATCGAGACCGATGCCAACGACGCCGCCATTGTCGCCGCCGCAGTGTCGCTGGCCCACAACCTGGGTCTGTCGGTGATCGCCGAGGGGGTCGAGAGCGCGGTCCAGGTCGCGCGTCTGCGCGAACTGGGCTGCGACGAGCTGCAGGGTTACCACTTCAGCAAGCCGCTCCCGGCGCGTGAAGCCGAGGCTCTGATCCGCGCGGCGAGCCATTCCATGAATACGTAACCGGGACGGGGCGATCGCCTCCGCCTCGTCAAACGACCCGCCCCAGCTACGGGCGATCTGGGATAATCGGCGCTCCTGTCTGCCCGAAGCCGCCCGTGTCCCTGTCCCGTCCCGCCTGGCTCACCACCCTGCTCAACCGCCGGATGCTGATCTGCATCTTCACCGGCTTCGCCTCGGGGCTGCCGCTCTACCTGCTGCTCAACCTGGTGCCGGCGTGGCTGAAGACCGAAGGACTGTCGCTGAAGGCGATCGGCGCCTTCGCCCTGATCCAGTTCCCCTACACCTGGAAGTTCCTGTGGGCACCGCTGCTCGACCGCTACGGCATTCTGCCCTGGCTCGGGCGCCGGCGCAGCTGGATGTTCGTGTCCCAGGTCGGCCTGATCGGCTCCATCGCCTGGCTCGGTCAGCTATCGCCGGTCGATCATCTGGCGATGGTGGTCGGCCTCACCGCCACCCTCGCGTTTCTGTCGGCCACCCAGGACATCGCGCTGGACGCGTTTCGCCGCGAGATCCTGCCCGATAGCGAGCTGGGTCTGGGCAATGCGATCCACGTGAACGCCTACCGCATCGCCGGCCTGGTCCCGGGTTCGCTGTCGCTGATCCTGGCCGACCACCTGCCCTGGAGCCAGGTGTTCGTGATCACCGCCGCGTTCATGCTGCCCGGACTGGCGATGACGCTGACGGTGAAGGAGCCGTTCGCCGCGGCCGGCTCGCCGCGCACCTTGCGCGACGCGGTGATCGAGCCGTTCCGCGAATTTTTCGGTCGCCACGGGGTGCAGTCGGCGCTGCTGGTGCTGGCGTTCCTGTTCTTCTACAAGCTCGGCGATTCGCTGTGCACCGCGCTGGCCACGCCCTTCTATCTCGACATGGGTTACAGCAAGACTGAAATCGGGGTGATCGCCAAGAACGCGGGGCTGTGGCCGATGGTGATCGGCGGCATCGTCGGCGGCATCTGGATGGTCAGGATCGGCATCAACCGGGCGCTGTGGATATTTGGCGTGGTGCAGTTCGTCACCATCCTCGGCTTCGTGTGGATGGCGTGGCTCGGCCCGGGGGAATCGAACGCAGCCCGGTTGGCGGTGCTGGCCACGGTGATCGCCGGTGAGGCGGTCGGCGCCGGGCTGGGTACCACTGCCTTCGTCGCCTTCATGGCGCGTACCACCAACCCGGCCTACACCGCCACCCAGCTCGCCCTGTTCACCAGCCTGATGGCCGTGCCGCGCACCTTCGTCAATGCCACCGCGGGCTGGCTGGTCGAGGCTCTGGGGTGGACCAACTTCTTCTGGATGTGTTTCTTCCTGGCTGTTCCGGGCATGCTGCTGCTGTTGAAGGTGGCACCCTGGCACGAGCGCAATCGACCCCTACAAGCTGCCGCACAACCTGTCCGATGACCGCCTCCGCCCTGATTGCCGCCGCCCGCGAACTCGCGGCCCGCGTTGACCGCATGCAGTTCGCACCACCGGTCACCCACGTGTACAACCCCCTGGTCTACGCCCGCGAGATCCACGAACACTATTTGCAACGCTACGGCGAGGGCCGCAAGCGGATCGTGTTCGTCGGCATGAACCCGGGGCCCTTCGGCATGGCCCAGATCGGGGTGCCCTTCGGCGAAATCAACACCGCGCGCGACTGGCTCGGCCTCGAGGGTCCGGTGGGCCAGCCGCCGATGCCCAATCCCAGGCGGCCGGTGGAAGGCTTTGCGTGCACCCGCTCGGAAGTCAGCGGCCAACGTCTGTGGGGACTGTTCCGGGACCGCTTCGGCGAGCCCACGGCCTTCTTCGCCGAGCATTTCGTCGCCAATTACTGCCCGCTTGCCTTCTTCGAGGACGGCCGCAACCTGACTCCGGACAAGCTGCCCGCCGCCGAACAACGCCCTCTGCTGGATGCCTGCGATGCGCACCTGCAAACCCTGGTCGAGGTATTGCAACCGGAATGGGTGATCGGGATCGGCAACTGGGCTGAAAAGCGTGCGGCGGACGCGCTCGGGCAGTCCGGGGTAAAATTCGGTCGCATCCTGCACCCCAGCCCGGCCAGTCCGGCAGCAAACCGGGGCTGGGCCGCGGCCGCAGGCAAACAGCTGGGGGACCTGGGAGTATGGTGATGGTGCCCAGCGCGGCACCGGACTCCACCCCCGTGTGCAGAATCGACGATACGGGGCTGGCTGCATCGTCGCTCGCGAACACATCCCGGTTTTGGGGCTGACAGCCCCCCCGCAAGTAATTCATAATTACCGACATTATCATCGGACCACCCGAGGCAGGATTATCGAATGAGTCACGATCTGGACGACCTCTTCAGCAACAACCAGGCATGGGCGGAGCGCATGCGCAACGAAGACCCCGAGTTCTTCGCGCGTCTGGTTAGTCAGCAGTCCCCCGAGTACTTGTGGATCGGCTGCTCGGACAGCCGCGTACCGGCCAACCAGATCATCGGCCTGGCGCCGGGTGAGGTCTTTGTCCATCGCAACATCGCCAACGTCGTCGTCCATACCGACCTCAACGCCCTGTCGGTCATCCACTATGCGGTGGAGATGCTGCGCGTGAAGCACATCCTCGTCGTCGGCCACTACGGCTGCGGCGGGGTCAAGGCCGCGCTCAACGACAACCGCACCGGGCTCACCGACAACTGGCTGCGCCATGTGCAGGACGTCCGCGATCGCCATGAAGACAAACTCGCCCGGATCGACGATCCGGCCGTCCGCCTCGACCGCATGTGCGAACTCAACGCCATCCACCAGGTGGTCAACGTGTGCCAGACGTCGATCCTGCGCGAAGCGTGGCAGCGTGGCCAGGGCGTGACCGTGCACGGCTGGTGCTATAGCCTGAATGATGGTCTGGTGCGCAATCTGGGGGTCAGTGCCAACAGCCGCGAACAGGCGATGGAGCAGTACCGCGACGCAGTCGACCGGCTGACCTGAGCGGATCCGACTGCCCATGGTCCGGATCGGGATCGACCTCGGTGGCACCAAGATCGAGATTGTCGCGCTCGCGCCCGATGGCCGTGAGCTGCTGCGCCGTCGGGTGCCGACCCCTCCCGGTGACTATCGCGCCACCCTCGACGTCGTGGCGGAGCTGGTCGCCTTTGCCGAAGCGCAGACCGGCGGGCGGGCCAGCGTCGGGATCGGCGCCCCCGGCTCGCTGTCACGGCTGACCGGCTGCATCCGCAACGCGAACTCCACCTGTCTCAACGGCAAACCGCTGCGTCGCGACCTCGAAGCGCTGCTCGGACGCGAGATCCGGCTGGCCAACGACGCCAACTGCCTTGCCATGTCGGAGGCGGCGGACGGGGCCGGAGCCGGCGCCGAGACGGTTTTCGCGGTCATCCTCGGCACCGGTGTGGGCGGCGGGGTGGTGGTCGGCGGCCACCTGCTCACCGGCGCCAATGCCATTGCCGGCGAATGGGGGCATTCGCCTCTGCCGTTGGCGGACGCCGACGATCAGCCACCGCCGGCTTGTTACTGCGGCCGCCACGGCTGCATCGAAACCTGGCTTTCCGGTCCGGGCATGGCGGCGGATCACGCGCGCCGTCACGGTGGCCGGCTGGATGCGACCCGGATCGCCGCTGCGGCCGCAGCCGGCGACCCTGCCTGCGAGGCCACGCTGCAACGCTACGAGGCCCGGCTGGCGCGCGCCCTGGGGCCGGTGATCAACCTGCTCGACCCTGACGTGATCGTGCTCGGCGGCGGCCTGTCGAAGCTCGATCGCCTGTACACCAATGTGCCCGCACGCTGGCGCGAGCACATCTTCTCCGACGAGGTGGTCACCCGGCTGCGCCCGGCACGGCATGGCGACTCTTCGGGTGTGCGCGGTGCCGCGTGGTTGTGGCCGGCTGGTGGCAGGGCAAAGTAGGCGACGCTCACACCTCCAGCGGATCCACATCGAGCTGCCAGCGCAGATCCCTTGACGTGCGCTGACCATGGAGCATATGCATCCAGCCCGCCAGGAAACCCTGCAGCTCGCCGCGGCCGTCCGCCTCGACCAGCAATTGTGCCCGTTCGCGCCGCGCGAGCCGGGTCATCCGCATCGGCACCGGGTCGAACAGACGCAGCGAAGCCGACGCACTCGACTCGGCAAGACGACGGGCGTGCTGCAGGAACTCGACGGCGTCCTTCAGCGCGGGCGCATCCGCCCGCAGCATGGCCTGATGAGTGAAGGGTGGAAATCCGGCGGTGCGGCGCTCGTCCAGCGCCATGCGGGCAAAGGCATCGAAATCGTGCCGGCCGAGGTGCTGGTACAAGGGATGGGCGGGGTATTCGGTCTGGATCAGCACCTCGCCTGGCAGGGTGCCGCGACCGGCGCGGCCGCCGACCTGCATCAATTGCTGGAACAAGCGCTCGGGGGCGCGAAAGTCGGCGGCATGGAGCGACGAATCGGCGCCGATGACCCCCACCAGGGTGAGCTTGGGAAAATCGTGCCCCTTGGCCATCATCTGGGTGCCGACCAGGATGTCCGCCTCGCCCGCGGCAATGCTGTCGAGCAGGCGTTCCCATTGCGCGCGGGTGCGCGCCGCGTCGCGATCCACCCGCAGCACACGGGCAGCGGGAAAGAGCTCCACCAGCCGCGCCTCCACGCGCTGGGTACCGCGGCCAAAAGGCTGGATGTCCTGATTGCCGCAACTCGGGCAGGCGTGGGGAATCGGGCCATCGCAGCCGCAATGATGGCAGCGCAGGCGGCGGTCGGCGAGGTGGACCACCAGATTGGCCGAGCAGTGCGGGCAATGGCTCACCCAGCCGCACGCCGGGCATGACAGCACCGGCGCGTAGCCGCGCCGGTTGAGAAACACCAGACTCTGCTCGCCGCGCTCCAGGCGCTCGGCGATGGCCGCCTGCAGGGCCGGACTGAGGCCTTCGTCGAGCTTCATCCGTCGCGTGTCCACCCCGCGCACCCGGGGCAGGGTGGTGGCCACCGCACGGTGGGTCAGACGCAGCAGTCCGTAGCGCTCGTTGCGCGCATGTTGCCAGCTCTCCAACGACGGCGTCGCCGAGCCCAGCACCACGGGCAGGCCGCGCTGGCGGGCGCGCCATATCGCGACGTCGCGCGCCGAGTAGCGCACCCCTTCCTGCTGCTTGTAGGACGCGTCGTGCTCCTCGTCGACAAGGATGATGCCCAGACGCGGCAACGGCGCAAACACCGACAGCCTGGTACCGAGCACGATGTCGGCATGGCCACTCAGGGCCTGGACGAAACCCCGCGAGCGCGCACCTTCGGCCAGCCCCGAATGCAGGCTCACCACATTGGCCGCCGGAAAGCGCTGCGCAACCCGGTTCTCGAGCTGGGGGGTGAGCGCGATCTCGGGCACCAGCATCAACACCTGTTGCCCCGCGGCCAGCGCCTGTTCGGCCAGACGCAGATAGACCTCGGTCTTGCCGCTGCCGGTGACACCGTGCAGCAGCCACGGCCTGAACCCGGCACCGGCCGCGGTAACCGCCGCGATGACGCCGGCCTGTTCGTCGGTCAAGGCCGGGCGGTTGGCGGCTAGATGGCGATCGGCGCTGGCGGCAGCGGGCGCCAGCCAGCCCCGCCGGAGCGCATCGCCCACCGCACTGCCGGCTTCGAGCGCCCGCGCCACGCTGCGCCGCACCGGCCCGCCCAGCGTCGCCATTTCGCGCACCAAGGCCAAGGGCCGGCTGTCACGGCGCGCCTGCGCCACCGCAGCCGCGCCCGCGGCAGAAACCGCCAGCAGCGGGTCGATCTCGTCGGCACTGACCCCGTCCGCACGGCGCAGGCCGGGCGGCAGCGCAAGGGCGACGACTTCGCCCAGCGGCGCATGGTAGTAGCGCGCGACAAAGGCGACCAGTTCGAGCCAGTCGGCCGGTAGCGGGGGAACTTCGCGCTGGATATGGCTGACCGGCTTCAGGCGATGGTGGTCAATGCCGGGCTCGGTGGGCAGCGCAAGGATCAATCCGCTCTTTTCCCCCCGGCCGAAGGGCACCCGAACACACCGCCCCACATCCGACTCATCGGCATCTTCCGCCAGATAATCAAAGAGTTGTGGTATCGGGAGGGGGAGGGCGATGCGAACGATCGGCATTTCAAAACCTGGAATATCTTTAAAGTTTCGTTATTTCATGCACTTGCAGCCAAGTCTTGATGCCAGAACATAAAAAAGAAGGCTAAGCACTTGCTTAAAAAGCCTCCTGCGGCTTGTCCACAAAATCTGTGGATAACTTTGTGGGAAAGCTGGGTGAATCGGCCTGGAAGCTGCGGAAATCAAGCACTTCTGTCACTTTGCCTTAACATGCAGCAAAGTTTTTTTCATTTTAAATCAGTAGCTTGAAAAATCGTCCGCATATCTGCACCATTCCGGTGAATATTCAGCGGCTTGATCGCCGCGGTGTGCATAAGTCAAGCAAAAAGCTCGAATTCTTTGCTTGACACGACCTGGAAACCGGCGGATTCCACCCGCTCTCAGGTCGTGTGCCAGGTGTTCAACCCCTGGCCCGCAACTGGCGACTGTATTCGTGTGCCGTGTCGACCAGCACCGAGACGTTTTCGGGCGGCGTGTATTGGGAAATCCCGTGACCGAGATTGAACACGTGTCCCGGATGCGGGCCGTAGGAATCGAGCACCTTGCGGGTCTCTGCGGCCACCACCTCGGGCGGCGCAAACAGCACGTTGGGATCGAGATTGCCCTGCAGCGCAACCTTGTCACCCACCAGGGTGCGGGCGCGGCCGATGTCCATGGTCCAGTCCAGCCCTACCGCATCGCTGCCGATCGCCGCAATCGATTCCAGCCACAGGCCGCCACCCTTGGTGAACACGATGCTCGGCACGCGCATGCCCTCGCGCTCGCGGATCAGGCCGGACACGACACGCTCGAGATAGGGGAGAGAGAATTCCCGGTAGGCGGCATCGGAGAGCACGCCCCCCCAGGAATCGAACACCATCACCGCCTGGGCGCCGGCTTCAATCTGGGCATTGAGGTATTTCACCACCGCATCGGCGGTCACCGCGAGGATGTGGTGCATCAGGTCCGGCCGACTGTAGGCCATGCTCTTGACCTTGCGGTAGTCGTCAGACCCTCCGCCTTCCACCATGTAGCATGCCAGCGTCCATGGGCTGCCGGAAAAGCCGATCAGGGGCACGCTGCCATCGAGCGCCCGGCGGATCTCGGAAACCGCGTCCATCACATACTGCAGTTCGGCATGGGGGTCGGGCGCGGACAGATTGCGGATCTCCCATTCGTCGCGCAGCGGACGCTCGAAGCGCGGCCCTTCGCCCTCGGCAAAGTACAGCCCCAGCCCCATCGCGTCGGGAACGGTAAGGATGTCGGAGAACAGGATTGCGGCATCGAGGTCGTAGCGCGCGAGCGGCTGCAGGGTGACTTCGCAGGCCATTGCCGGGCTCTTGCACAACTGCAGGAAGCTGCCTGCACGTCTGCGGGTTTCGCAATACTCCGGCAGATAGCGTCCGGCCTGGCGCATCAGCCAGACGGGGGTGTATTCGGTAGGCTGGCGCAGCAGGGCGCGCAGGAAGGTATCGTTTTTCAGGCGGCTCACGTCGAGTCCTCTCATCCGGCCGATTGGCATCAAGCCGTGATTATCGCCTGTTGCAGGGCAAGATGGGTTGAGCGCGGTCAGTTTTGGGCCCGCGATCCGCCCCCCGACTGCATCTACCGTCGCCAGAACGCCGGCGTCAGCACCACCAGGAAGGTGAAGATCTCCAGTCGTCCGAGGATCATGGTGAAGGCCAGTACCGAGGTGTGGAAATCGTTGAGCGCCTGATAGTTCGACGCCGGCCCCACCGCATCCAGCCCCGGGCCGGTGTTGTTCAGGCAGGCCACCACCGCGGAGAACGCGGAGACCAGCTCCAGCCCGCTCGCCGACAACACCAGGGTGAGCGACACGATGGTGACCATGTACATGAAACTGAAACCCAGCACCGCGTGCAGGATCCCCTCCGACACCGGTTGCGTGCCCAGCCGTACCGGGCTGACCGCGTTCGGGTGCAGGGAACGGATGATCTCGCGGAACACCTGCTTGTACAGGATCATCGCCCGCATCATCTTGATGCCGCCGCCGGCAGAACCCGAACAGGCGATGAAGCTGCCGAGAAAGAGCACCCAGACCTGCGCGAACATCGGCCACAGGGTGTAGTCGTAGGTCGACAGGCCCAGCGAAGTCGAAATCGACACCACGTGGAACGCCACGTAGCGCAGTGTCGTCGGGGCATCGGCATGGGCGTTGAACTGCATCAGATACACGGTCAGCATCACGATGCTGAACACCAGCACACCGAAGAAGAAGGGGATTTCAGGGTCCCGCAGGTAGGGCATGATCGAGCGCCGCGACAGCGCAAGGTAATGGGTCGCGAAGTTCAGCGCCGAGCCGAGCGCAAACACGATCGCCACCAGCTCGACATTCAGGTTGTTGAAATGGCCTAGCGAGGCGTCCTTGTTGGAAAAACCGCCCAGCCCGGTCACCGAGAAGGCATGGATCACCGCATCCCAGCCATCCAGACCGGCATACCAGAGACTGAAGCCACAACCGAGCGTGAGCAGGATGTAGGTCATCCACAGCCCCTTGGCCGTCTCGGCGATGCGCGGGGTGAGGCTGCTCTCCTTCATCGGGGTGGGGACTTCGGCCTTGAACAGCTGACGGCCGCCGATCCCGAGCAGCGGCAGGATCGCGACCACCAGCACGATCACGCCCATGCCCCCGATCCAGTGCATGAAGGTGCGCCACAGGTTGATCGAGGTCGGCAACTCGTCCAGTCCGGTCAGCACCGTACCGCCGGTCGCGGTAAGTCCGGAGACGGCCTCGAAATAGGCATCGATGCCCGAAAGTTCGGGCAGGTAGCCGATCAAGGGCAAGGCGCCGAACACCGGCAATACCACCCAGGTCGACGCCACCAGCAGAAAACCGTCATGTATACGCAGGTCGCGGCGTCGGCCGCGGGTCCATAACCACAGCACGGCACCGGCGACCAGCGTGAACAGAATGGCCTGGTCGTAGGCGAGCCTGGCGCCGTCGTCCAGCCAGACCGAGACCACCAGCGGGAAGCACATCAACAGCCCGAAAATGACGATGATCAGGCCGAGCGCATTGAGCGCGGGGTAATAGGCGCGAGCTGGCGATTGCATGCGATCAGAGGAAAGTGAAACCGACCTGGAACAGCTTCTCCACCTTGCTCACCAATTTCTTGTGCGTGCAGAACACGATGACGTGGTCTTCATTCTCGATCACGGTGTCGTGGTGGGGAATGATCACCATGCGCCGGATCACCTTGCCGTCGCTGCGCCGTTCGTCGCGCACGATGGCCCCGATGGTGGCCCCTTTGGGCAGGGCAATTTCCTCGATTCGACGACCGACCACCTTGGAGTCCTTGGGCTTGCCGTGGGCGATGATCTCCAGCGCCTCGGCCGCACCGCGGCGCAGGCTGTGCACCGCAACCACATCGCCACGGCGGACATGCGCAAGCAGCGAGCCGATCGAGGTGTGTGCCGGCGAGATCGCAATGTCGATCGGCCCGCCCTGGACCAGATCCACATAGCTCTTGCGGTTGATCAGGGCCAGCGTGCGGCGCGCGCCCATCCGCTTGGCGAGCGAGGCCGACATGATGTTGTCTTCCTCGTCGTTGGTCA
This sequence comes from Azoarcus sp. Soil_N_20, assembly GCF_057656155.1. Classification (NCBI taxonomy): domain Bacteria; kingdom Pseudomonadati; phylum Pseudomonadota; class Betaproteobacteria; order Rhodocyclales; family Zoogloeaceae; genus Azoarcus; species Azoarcus sp. Soil_N_20. The sequence continues at coordinate 213,765 of NZ_JBDGKX010000005.1, forward strand.
GCGCAACGAAAAGGTCGGTCTCGTCGATCCCCTCGTTCTCGAGCAATTTTTCGTCCGTGCTATCGCCGCGCAGCACTAGGGTGTGTCCCAACTGGGAGGCGAGCACCTCAGCGCGGCGCTTGTCGACTTCGAGAATCTTGACGTTGTAGTCGTTCTCGATCGAGCGTGCGAGGCGAAAACCGATGTTGCCCCCGCCGGCGATCATGATCCGTCGCATCGGCTTGTCGGTGCGACGCAGTTCACGCATCACCTGGCGGATATGGACCGACGCGGCGAGGCAGAACATTTCGTCGCCCGGCACAATGACGGTGTCGCCCTCGGGAATGATCGGCTCGCCGTTGCGGTAGATCGCGGCGATCCGCACTTCGACATTCGGCAGGTGGAAGCGCAGCGCCTTGAGCGGATGCCCGACCAGCGGCCCGCCCTCGAACGCGCGCACCCCGATCAGGCTGACCACACCGTCAGCGAACTCGAGCACCTGCAACGCCTCGGGAAACGCGATCAGGCGCTTGATATAGTCGGTGACGATCTGCTCCGGACAGATCGAGAAATCGACCGCGAAGTTATTCTCGTCGAGCAGTTCGGGATGATCGACGTAGTCGGAGGAGCGTAGTCGGGCGATCCGAGTCGGCAGGTTGAACAAGGCCTTCGCGACCCGACAGGCGCAGAGATTGGTCTGGTCCGACTGCGTGACCGCAATCAGCAGATCCGCGTCGTCGGCCCCGGCCTCGCGCAACACCGAGGGCGAAGCGGCATTACCGCAGACGGTGCGCACTTCGAGTCGCTCACGCAGTTCGGCAAGGTAGTCTGCGCTGGTGTCCACCAGAGTGATGTCGTTCGCTTCGGACACCAGATTTTCAGCCACCGAGGCTCCCACCTGACCAGCGCCGAGGATGATGATTTTCACCGGGCTAGCCCCAGAATGACACAGAAGCCGACGATTCTACGCGCTCTGATGGACCCTTGACACGGAATGTTGCACTGCCGCATAAGCGGACTGTCGCCGATCTGGTATGCATGGGGTCAGGCCTCTTCGTGGCGGCGCCCTGCCTGCAAGCCGAGCTGCTTGAGCTTGCGATAGAGATGGGTTCGCTCAAGGCCGGTTTTCTCGGCGAGACGCGTCATGTTGCCGCTTTCGAGGCGGAGGTGGTGCTCGAAATACATCCGCTCGAACGCTTCGCGCGCCTCACGCAGGGGTTGATCGAATGAGACCGCGCAGGACGCATTGTCGGCGGTCGGCGCCAGTAGCCGACGAACCTCCGACAGTCCGATCTCCTCATCGAGCGTCGCCAACGCCAGCGAACGGACCGCAGCACGCAACTCGCCATAGCCACCGGTCCACGGCTGGGTGCGCATATGGTTCAGGGCTGCGGTGGAGAACCGGCGCAATGGCACCTCGTTGGCCTCGACCAGGTGCAGCAGGACCTGGGCGGCAAGTTCAGGGAGATCATCTCGAATATCGGTCATCGACGGCGGTGCGAGGCTGACCTCGAACAGGCGATCGAGCAAGGTTTCGTCCCAGCCGTCGTTGAGCAGCATGTCGTGGCTACGCTCGGTGGCGACAACCAGCCGCAGTTCGAAGCGTTCCAGCCGCTCGAGCGCGAACGCGAGGTTCTTTTGCTGGGCCCGGCTCAGTCGCCCCAGCTCGCCGACAAACAGCAGGCCGCCGTGGCTTGCCTGGAGCTGGGTCAGATCGAGGGGCGCGATCACCGCACTCAGATCCAGCCAGGGGGTGCCCGCCACCTGAAGGCTGCGCGCAGCGAGTTCGGCCAGACTGCCGCCGCCGACCCTGAGCAGCAGAACACGTGAATTGTCGGCAATCTGTTCGATGCGCCGCTTGAGCTCGCGCAATGGAGCCGACCGGGTAAAGGCCGCCAGCGTCAACGGCGCCGGAACCCCGCTCGCCACCGGTCGCTGCAGCCCCCGCTTCACTGCGGCCAGCAGCTTCTGCAGAGCGATCGGCTTCTCGAGATAGTCGATCGCACCGATGCGGGTGGCCTCCACCGCCGTATCGATGGTGCCATGGCCGGACATCATGACCACCGGCATGGTGAGTTGGCCGTTGGCGGACCACTCCTTGAGCAGGGTAATGCCATCGGTATCGGGCATCCAGATGTCGAGCAACACCATGTCGGGGCGCGCGGAGTTGCGTGCAGCACGCGCTTCAGCAGCGTTTCCGGCAAGCTGGATGTCGTGCCCTTCGTCGCGCAGGATTTCCGAGAGCAGTTCCCGGATGCCGACTTCGTCATCAACGATGAGTAGCTTTGCCATGGTCAGTATTCACCGCTTGTCATGATCGTCCGCAGACGGATACGCACCTCGGCACCGCCGAGATCGCGATTGGCAATCCGCACGTCGCCCCCGTGCTCGGTAACGATCTTCTTGACCATTGCGAGCCCGAGTCCGGTGCCTTTGGACTTGGTCGTGAAATAAGGTTCGAAGGCACGCGCCAGGACCTCGGGCGGAAAGCCCGGGCCATTGTCGCGAAACAACATCAGTACGCGCTCGCCATCGCGGCGTGCGATCAGCGTGATCTCGCCGTCGTCCTGGCTGGCCACTGCGTCCTGCGCATTCTGCAGCATATTGTGAATGATCTGGCGGATCTGCGACGGATCCCCCAGAACCTTCGGCAGGTCATCCGCGAGTTGCACATCGATGTGCACTGCAGCGCTCTCGTACAGGTTCAACACCTCGCGGCTCAGCGCGGCCAGATCGATCGGCACCAGCTCGGTCGCAGGCAATCTCGCATAGTCGCGAAAGGCATTGACCAGATTCTTCATGGCCTCCACCTGGTTCACGATCGTGCGCGTGCCGCGCTCGAGCATCGCCCGACCGTTCTCGTCGAGCTGGGCGGCCAGCTTGACGGCCAGACGCTCAGCCGACAGTTGAATCGGCGTCAGCGGATTCTTGATCTCGTGCGCCAGCCGTCGCGCCACCTCGGCCCACGCGGCCGTACGCTGGGCCTCGATCAGGCGCGAGATATCGTCGAACACCACCACCAGTCCACCGCCGGTACCCTCGGGCAGGCGCGATCCATGAACCAGCAGGGTGAGGGGCGAGCTATCGCTCGACGGCACTTCGATCTGTTCATGCCAGTCCCCTTCATGGCTCGCGAAGCCGGCGAGCAGAGCGTCACGGAACACCTGGTGGCGCGGCCAGTCGGCGAGCGCAATCTCTTCGAAACCGGCGAGGTCGTCTCCCAGGATATCGAGCGCACCACGGTTGGCCGCCCGCAGCGTGCCGTCGCTGGCAAAGGCGAGGACCCCGGTCGACAGATTGGCGAGCACGCTCTCGAGGTAGGCCCGCGCGGCCTCCACCGCGGCGCGGTTGCGGTCGGCTGCGGCGCGCGCATCTTCGAGCTGGCGGATCATCTGGTTGAACGACTGGGTCAGCACGCCGAGTTCGTCCCGTGCGGGTAATGCCTGCCGCGGGCGATAGTCGCCCTGAGCGACGGCCTGGGTGCCCTCGGCCAGTATCAGCAACGGCGCGGCAAGGCGGCGGGCGAGGACGAAGGCCACCGCCATTGCGGTGAGCAGCGCGAGCAGCAGGGTCAGGGTCAGGGTCAGCAGGTAGATCCGCTTCAGGCCATCACGGCCGAGGGTGAGCTGCTGATAGTCCCGATAAGCCTCCTGGACCGCCTCGGCGTGGCGTGCAAAGGTCTCCGGCACCGGCTGGGTGAGCTGCAGCAGATTCGGCTCACTGATGATGGAACGGCTCGGAATCGGGACAATCACCCGGATCACCAGGCGTCCGTCTGCGCCGCTGTCGACCATGTGAACATTGCGACTCTGCCGGGCCTGGCGCAGTTGCGCCGAAGTCGGCAAATCGGGTATCAGCTCGACCATGCCGTCCGACGCGGTCGCGATCACCTGGCCATTCGCCGCCAGTACGGTGGCACTGGCGACCCCGGAAAGCTCACGCATCCGGTTCAGTCGACTGGGGGTGACGATTTCGGCGCCCTCGAGATCCAGCGCCATGTCGCCCGCCTTGACGTTGACCTGACTCACCAGATAATCGAGCGCGTTCTGGCCGAGCGCGATGCCCCCTTCCAGCGCCGAATCTACCCGGACGTCGAACCAGGACTCGATACTGCGCACCACGAACTGCAGCGACACCGCATAAACGACGAGCCCCGGCAGCAGGGCCATCAGGGCGAACATCAGCATCATCCGGAACTTGAGCCGGGAGCCGAACTGGCGTGAGCGATACTCCCGCCACAGGGAGCGCAGCTGCACGGCCACCAGCCCGGCCAGCGCCACTGCCACGACGCCGTTGAGCGCGAGCAGATAAGGATAGTTGCCGGCAAAAAGGTCGGAGTTCGCACTTGCGGAGGTCAGCAAATACAGCGAAATCCCTGCGATGGCAGCGATGAAGGCGAGGGCGATACGCTTCATTGCGAAGTCGCTGCGCCGGGGAGGAAGGTCCACCGCATCCAGTCGGTGCCGACATTCCAGTCACGGCTGCCGATCGCCGTCACCTGAAAGGGCTTGGGGAGTTGTGCGGTGTCGTGACGAAAGCGCAGTGCGACTTCATGCGACACCCCTGGGCTCAGTCCGTCCTTGTCGGTCAGCTGCCAGTTGCGGATGCGTTGCATGGTACGCAAGGCCGAGTCGAGGCTTTCGAAGCTCTGGTGCAGGCTACCGATCGACAGGCGGTAGCTGCGGGTGATCGCGTGGTAGGAGATGCGGTAATTGAGTTCGCGCTCTACCACCACCTCATTGACCCAGTACCAACGCGGGCGCTCGATCACCAGCTCGGCCACAAAATGGAGCGCCACCCCGCGCGTGATCGCGTCGGTCAGGCGTGGATTGAGGTCGAGTTCGATGTCGGCATTGAGCACGTAGCCGCCATCTCCCGGGACGATCTCCGCATGCGTGATGGTGCTCTCGTCGGCAGCGAACACCGCAACCGAAGCCAGTGCCAGCAACAACAGCAGCCGGCGCAACAAATCAGCAATGCTTGCGCAGCCGCGCATAGTAGAAGCCGTCATGATCGCCAGTGGGTAACAGCGGACGCGAACCGGAGGCCGCGATGGCGTCCGACGCTGCATCCGGGTGGCGGGCTCGGAAGCGTTCGATCTGGTCACGGTTCTCTTCATCGAAAACCGAACAGGTCACGTATAGCATTGTGCCACCGGGCGCCAGGGTATGCCAAAGTGCATCGAGTATTTCCGCCTGCTGGGCGGCAAAGCGGGCGATATCCTCGTTGCGGCGCAGCCACTTGATATCGGGGTGGCGCCGTACGACGCCGGAGGCGGAGCATGGCACGTCGGCAAGGATGCGATCAAACGGGCGTCCGTCCCACCAGGCATCGAGATCCCGGCAATCGGCGACCTTGATGTGCGCTTCCAGACCGAGGCGGTCGAGATTGCTCTTAACCCGTGCGGCACGTTGAGGATCGAGTTCGAGGGCTGTCAGCTCGATGTCGGCCAGTTCGAGCATGTGCGCGGCTTTGCCACCGGGTGCGGAGCAGGCATCGAGAACACGCTGACCGTGCCCGAGGTCCATCCACAATGCGGCCCATTGTGCGCCTGCATCCTGTACCGACAGGGCGCCGTCGGCAAAGCCGGGCAGACGCGAGACCGGCACCGCACGATCGAGCAACACCGCGCCGTTATCCAGTTCCCGTGCCGCGATCCCGGCCGCGTCGAGCGCGGCGAGCACGTCCAGCGTCGTCGAGCGCCGGCGGTTTACCCGCAGCGACATGGGAGGATGGAGGTTGCCCGCGCTCAACACGGCCTCCCAGTCGTGGGGATGGTCCTTGCGCACGCGCGTGATCCACCACTGCGGGTAGGCGTAGCGTGCGACTGGGTCGTGCTGTCGCCAGCGGTCGAGGTTCGCGCCTTCGCGCAGCACGTTGCGCAGTACGCCGTTGACCACGCCTTTCAGGGCGGGCGCCTCGACTGCGGCAGCTTCCACGGCCTGATCCACCAGTGTATGTGCCTGCGCCGGGCGCTGGCCGAGCCGATGCACGGCAATCAACAAAAGCGCATGGACGTATGCCGGCAGAGGCTTGTGCAGAAATTGTTTCAGCACCACATCACCTCGACCGTATTCACGGAGGGTGGACCAGGCCAGATCTCTGACCGCCCCGCGCGTGGCATCGCCCCAGTCGGGATGAGTCCTGAGCAGCGCTTCATAACGGTCGGTAAGGTTATCGCCCTGGAGGACCGCGGCGATCAGCAAGGCAGCCTGGCGCAGTGCATAGCCCAGGCTGTCTTCAGGCAGTGACGGCGCAGCGGCAGGTTGACGGCGGTGCGCGCGAGGGCGTTCCTGGGGGCGGGTCACGCGATTGGGAGGACGGTTCACGTTGCCTTCTGAAGGTCAAAATTGAATTGTGGGGAGCGCGGCAAACGGCAGCGCGGGCCAAACCAGCGGCGAACGAAGCACCCGACCGTTCGCGCTACGTGATCGGTCGTGCCTTTGGGGCGACCCCGTCGGAGCTTGCAAGATCAGATGCTGTTTCACGTGAAACATTCCCGCCGGCTACCATGCCAGAACGGTATCGTAGGCAAGCTTCGCAATTAGTACCGATACCACGCCGAGGAACATTTTTCGCACGAAGCCCGTCCCGTGGCGCAAGGCTGTGCGCGATCCCACCAGCGCACCGATGAGGTTACAAAGCGCCATCGTCAGCCCCAGCTTCCACATGATTTCCACGTTGCCAGCGAAGAAACTGATTGCGGCGAGATTCGTTGCCACGTTAAGGATTTTCGCCGTGACCGAAGCACGCAGAAAGTCCATGCCCAGACAGCGGATGAACAGAAAGATCAGAAAGCTTCCGGTGCCGGGGCCGAAAAAGCCATCGTAGAATCCGATCACCCCGCCGATTGCCGAGGCCACGATCGCCGACCGACGGCCGTGTTCACCTTCGCGCGACACCGATCCGAGATCCTTGCGCACGAAGGTGTACACCGCCACCAACACCAGCAACAGCAGGATCAACGGGCGTAGGATCGTCGGTGGAAGATAGGCCACCGCCTTGGCGCCATACCAGGCCCCGATCAGCGCGGCGACCGCGCCCGGCAGTGCGACGCTCCATGGAATCGCAACCCGGCGACCGTACTGGAGCGCAGCACTCGTGGTGCCAACGATGCTCGCAACCTTGTTCGTTCCGAAAAGCGTGGCCGGCGACGTCGATGGAAACGCCGCAAACAGTGCCGGTATCTGAATCAGGCCACCGCCGCCGACCACCGCGTCGACAAACCCGGCAAAGAAGGCCGCGACGCCCAGAACCAGAAAAATGAGATCGCCATCAATCATCGTGTTTCACGTGAAACATCCTGCCGCGGTTCCCGTGCAACCATGAACACCCGCTTGAACGGAAACAGCACCGAGCCGTCGTCCTGCACCGGATACGCGCTCGCCAGCAAGGGCTTGAGCGCAGTCGCGAATGCAACGCCCGCGCTCGGATCGAGTCGCTCCAGATAGGGCACCAGTGTGGTCCCCATCAACCAGTCGAACACCGCATGTTCGCCGACGAGTTGCTGGACATAGGTCGTTTCCCACAGATCCACCACCTTGAAGTGCGGTGCAAGCAGGCGATGGTAGCTCCCCGTGTCCAGTACCGCGCCCATGCGCACCCCGCCCAGGTAGTCGACCCAAGCGGGGGCCGCTGCCAGTTCGCGAATCAGCCGATGGGAAGGGGCGTCGAAGTTCGCCGGCATCTGAACGGCCAGTACACCGCCCGTCGCGACCATGCCGGCAAGTCGTCCAAACAATGCCGGATGATCGTCCACCCAGTGCAGTGCCGCGTTGGAAAACACCAGATCGACTGGAAGCGCCGGGGACCAGCTGGAAAGGTCCGCGTCGATCCAGCGCGCGTCGGGCAACACCTGCTGTGCACGCGCGAGCATGGCCATGGACTGGTCAACCCCGCACAAATCCGCCTCCGGCCAGCGCTCGCGCAATACACGCGCTACGTTCCCGGGACCACAACCGAGATCGACGATATTCTCAGGTGCGGTCAGTGGAACCCGCGCAAGCAGGTCCAGCGCCGGACGCAATCTCAAGTCGTGAAAACCCAGATAGCGATCGGGATCCCAGCTCATCGAGTGTCCCCCAATAAAGGAAAATGCAGGTCGCCAGACGCGCGCCCGACCCCGAGCTTCTCCACGGCCTGATCTCGCCAGTAGATGAGGGCCGCGTAGTAGCCCTCCCATACACACCCGCTACAACCACGGCCACAGCAGGTGGTCGGAATGGGCGGGGGCAGCCGTACCGTTACGCCGACATCCTCAGCGCTGCGCTGCACCGCAACAATCAGGCTTTGCGCTTCCGTAAGGTTTTTTGGGGTGCCCCCGAATGGATCTCGACTCATTGGCTTTCGACTCATGCATGCCACCGGAGGAGACAATTGAACCCGGGACAATACCAACGGCATAAACTGCCACCTCCGCTTCGGGCCCCCGCCGCACCGATCCGCCATACATCCTTTCCCTGCGCAACCATCACTTGCCGATGCAGAATCGGGAGAAGATGACCCCCAGAAGATCATCGGCCGAAAACTCGCCGGTAATCTCGCCAAGGCTCTCCCCGGCAAGGCGCAACTCCTCGGCAAACAGCTCGAGGGCAGGCAAGGTTTCGGCCGCGGTATTGATATGTTGAAGTGCGGCACGCAGTGCCGCCAGATGCCGCTCACGCGCGAGAATCACGTCCTCGCCGTGAGCGTGCCACCCGGCCACTCGCAGCAACTCGCCGCGCACAAGATCGATGCCGAGCCCCTCGCGCGCCGACACCTGTACCGTGACCCTCCCCTGCTCTTCGCTGCGCTGCGGAACGAGCCCGGCAAGATCGATCTTGTTGATCACCGTGATGCACTCGATACCGGCAGCAAGCTGAAGGTCGATATCCGTCCCGCCCTCGGCCTCGCCTGGCCGCGATGCGTCGATCAGGCGCAGCACCACATCGGCACGCGCCAATTCCCGCCGCGTGCGCTCGATGCCGATGCGCTCGACCGCATCGCTGGTCGCGCGCAAGCCGGCCGTGTCGATGATGTGCAGCGGGATGCCCTCGATCTGGATCGTCTCGCGCAAGGCATCGCGGGTGGTGCCGGCCACCTCGGTGACGATCGCCCGCTCCTCGCCCGCCAACTGGTTGAGCAGGCTCGACTTGCCGACATTCGGCGCCCCCGCCAGCACCACATTGAGCCCGCTGCGCAGCAAGGCCCCCTGGCGCGCGCGATCGAGTACTTTTTCGAGCTGGGCGCGGATCGACTCGAGCCGGGGCAGTGCCCGCGCCTGTTCGAGAAAGTCGATCTCCTCCTCGGGAAAATCCAGGGTCGCCTCGACCAGCATGCGCAGATCGATCAGGGCATCGCGGATACGATGAATCTCCTGCGAAAATCGCCCTGACAGCGAACGCACGGCAGAGCGCGCCGCCGCCGCAGTCGAAGCCTCGATCAGGTCGGCAACGCCCTCGGCCTGGGCCAGATCGAGTTTGCCGTTGAGAAACGCGCGCCGGGTGAACTCACCGGGCTCGGCCAGTCTGGCGCCGAGCGCGATACAGCGATCGAGCAACAACTGCATGACGACCGGGCCCCCGTGGCCCTGCAGTTCGAGGACGTCTTCGCCGGTAAACGAGGCCGGCGCCGTGAAGTACAGCAGCAGACCCTCGTCGATCGGCTCGCCGCGGGCGTCGAGGAAGCGGGCGAAGGACGCGACCCGGGGCCGGGGCTGACGCCCGCTCAGTGCCCGCGCAAAGCCGTCCAGCGCCGCACCGGAAACACGAACGACGCCAATGCCTCCGCGGCCCGGCGCCGTTGCGATCGCGGCAATGGTGTCAGGCGGTCTTGGCGCCCGGCTTGCCACTCTCGATCATCCGCGTGATCTGCCATTGCTGTGCGATCGACAGCACGTTGTTCACCACCCAGTAAAGCACCAGCCCGGACGGGAACCACAGGAACATGAAGGTGAACACGATCGGCATCGCCATCATGATCTTGGCCTGCAGCGGATCCGGTGGGGTCGGGTTGAGCTTCATCTGGATCAGCATGGACGCACCCATGATCACCGGCAGGATGAAGTACGGGTCCTTCGCCGACAAGTCCTGGATCCAGCCCAGCCACGGCGCCTGACGCATCTCGACACTACCCAGCAGCACCCAGTACAGCGCGATGAACACCGGGATCTGGACCAGGATCGGCAGGCAGCCGCCGAGCGGATTGATCTTCTCGGTGCGATAGAGATTCATCATCTCCTGTTGCATCCTGGCCTTGTCGTTACCGTACAGCTCCTTCATGCGCTGCATGCGCGGGCCGAGCACGCGCATCTTGGCCATCGACTTGTAGCTCGCCGCCGACAGCGGGAAGAACACCGCCTTGATCGCCACCGTCACCAGGATGATCGCCCAGCCCCAGTTGCCGGTCAGGTTGTGGAACCACGACAGCACCCAGAACAGCGGCGCCGCGATCACCGTCAGCCAGCCGTAGTCGACCACCAGGTCGAGGCCCGGAGCGATGCCCTCGAGCTTGTCCTGCTCCTGCGGACCGGCATACAGGCGCGAGTCGACCTTGCCGCTCGCGCCCGGCGCAATCGCCGCCACCGGCACGATGACCCCGGCCGAATACAGGTCGCCACCGACCTTGCGGGCGAAGAACTCGCGCTCGACACCTTCGGCCGGCAGCCAGGCGCTGACGAAGTAATGCTGCACCATCGCCACCCAGCCATCGTTCGCGTTCTTGGCGAACTTGGCCTTGCCCTCGGCAATCTCCTCGAACTGCACCTTCTGGAACTTGGCCGCATCGGTGAAGAAGGCCGGCCCGGTGAAGGTGGTCACGCCGAAGGCTTCGACCTGCTCCGCCTCCTTGCCGTCACGGGTGAGCTGGAAATAGGCGTGTGCCGACAGCGGCTCGCCGCTGCCATTGGTGATCTCGTAGCTGACATCGACCAGGTAGCTGCCGCGATGAAAGGTAATCAGCTTGGCAACCTTGATCCCGTTCTGTTCCGGCGCCTCGAGGCGCAGCTCCAGCGCATCCTGCCCGTCCTTCAGCACCTGCTCGCCCGCGGGCAGGCTGTAGATCGTGCGGTGGTTGGGCAGCCCGGCCCCGATCAGGCCGGCCTCGGCCGAGTACAGGTGCGTTGCGCCGTCGTCGAACAGCACGAATCCGCGCGACTGGTCGGTGGTGGCCTGGTGCTTCTCGAACTCGAGGCGGACGATGCTGCCACCCTCGGCGGAGACGTCGGCACGGAGCAAATCGGTGACGACACGCACCCGCGGAGCGGTCTTGGCGGCTTCGACCACCGGCAGTGCAGCGGCACCCGGCGTCAGACCGGCGGTGGGAACGGGCACACTGCTGCCACCCTTGGTCACTGCGGCGCTTGCCGGCACCGGCGGCTGGGCCGGCTGGTTGTACTTGAGCCAGCCATCCCACAGCATGACCAGGGACAGGGAGAAAATCAGGAGGAGGATGAGGCGACGTTGATCCATCGGGTTCGTGGTCGTACGGTCGTTAGTCAGGGAACGGAATGATACCCGCCCTGAGGGAGGAACAAGCGCGGACCGGCTTCAAAGTGAGGCCGGGGCGGAGAAAAACGGGCAGACCCCGCATGAGTATGCCTGCGGCAATGCTCACAGCCGGGGCAGCCTCGACAGCAACTGCAGCAGATCCTGATTCATTTCTGCGCGCGTTGCAGTCGCAACCGGCGCATGCAGCCGGACGATCAGATCGTAAGGCGGAATCAAGACACGCTGACGACGAAAGATCTCGCGCGCAATGCGCTTGACGAGGTTGCGCACATTGGCGCGCTTGGCCACCTTCTTTGCCACAACCACCGCCACGCGGGCGGACTCCGACCCGTTGGGGCGGTAATGCAGCATGTAGAAGCGCCCACGTAGCGCCCGCCGAAAAGCAAAAACGGATGAAAATTCATCCGTTTTGTGCAATCTGTGAGCGCTTCGAAAACTCTGGTCAGCGCCCGCCGGGTCGATCACCTCAGACAGCGAGGCGATGACGGCCCTTGGCACGACGGGCACGGATGACCGCACGACCGCCACGGGTCTTCATGCGGACCAGAAAGCCGTGGGTGCGCTTGCGACGAACGACGGAAGGTTGGTAAGTGCGTTTCATGATCGGCTGCCAGTGGTAAGGTCAAACGCGAGATTAGATTGGATAATGCCCTGTTTGTCAAGAACATTGGTCGCCGGCCCATGCGAAAGAGCGCCTTGCCGATTCTCCGCAATGATTGCGCCTGTCTGTGGATAAGTCCGACGTCGAGGGGTAGAATCATGCGCTTGATCATCCCGTCGGCAAACGACACGCGGTCTTTCCACCCGCCGCGGCTGACCGGACTATTCCCAATAACAGGCCATCAGGCCGTCGCTCCCGCTGCGCCTCGTGTTGCAGGCGCGGCATGCATGTTTTCGAGAACCGTGCCGCAAACCCAAACTGCCCCCTCCGTGAATCAGGATTTCTGGCCCTTCTGCCTGGCGCGCCTCGAGCAGGAACTGCCACAGCAGCAATTCAATACCTGGATCAAGACCCTGCAGGTTGTCTATGGCGGCAGTGACAGCGCCCCGGCCCTGACCCTGATCGCGCCCAACCGGTTCGTGATGCAGTGGGTGCGCGAGCGCTACATCGGCCGGATCGGTGAGCTCGGCGAAGAATTCCACGGTGTGCCGTTGCTCCTCGACCTCCAGCTGCCCGCACCCGGTGTCGTGCGCGCACCGGTTGCCCCTGCCGCCCCGCGGGCACCGGCAGCCGGCCCGGCGACCGCGGCAAGCGTCAGCACCGTACCGCTCAGCGAACCGCGCCCGGTCGCCTCGGCGGCCATCATGCGTCAGGCCACGCCGGAGCCGCAGTCCGGCGCCGAACTCGCCTACGACAAGACCCGCCTCAACGCCGACTTCACTTTCGACACCCTGGTCACCGGCCGTGCCAACGACCTGGCCCGCGCCGCCGCCATGCAGGTGGCACAGAATCCCGGCACCTCGTACAACCCGCTGTTCGTATACGGCGGCGTCGGTCTGGGCAAGACCCACCTGGTGCACGCCATCGGCAACGCGGTGTTCCGCCACAACCCGCGCGCGGTGGTGCGCTATGTACATGTCGAGGACTATTACGCCGACGTGGTGCGCGCCTATCAGCAGAAGAGCTTCGACGCGTTCAAGCGCTACTACCGCTCGCTCGACATGCTGATCATCGACGACATCCAGTTCTTCAACAACAAGAACCGGACCCAGGAAGAATTCTTCCACGCCTTCAATGCGCTCACCGAAGCCAAGAAGCAGATCGTCATCACCTGCGACACCTACCCGAAGGACATCCAGGGTCTGGAAGACCGCCTCATTTCCCGTTTCGACTGGGGCCTGACGGTGCAGATCGAGCCGCCCGAGCTCGAGATGCGGGTCGCGATCCTGCAGAAAAAGGCCGAGGCCCTGCGCGTCACCGTCGACGACGACGTCGCCTTCCTGATCGCCAAGAACCTGCGCTCCAACGTGCGCGAACTCGAGGGCGCGCTCAACAAGGTCGTCGCCTACGCCCGCTTCCACGGCCGCGGCATCTCGCTCGAGGTGGCCAAGGACGCGCTCAAGGACCTGCTCAACGCGCACAACCGTCAGCTCTCGATCGAGCACATCCAGAAGACGGTGGCCGACTACTACAAGATCAAGATCGCCGACATGCACTCCAAGAAGCGCACCCGGGTCATCGCCCGCCCGCGCCAGGTCGCGATGTGGCTGGCCAAGGAGCTCACCCCGATGTCGCTGCCCGCGATCGGCGAGGCCTTCGGCGGTCGCGACCATACCACCGTGCTACACGCCTGTCGTACCATCACCGAGCTGCGCCTCGGCGACCACCAGCTCAACCACGATGTACACGTGCTCACCCAGGTCCTGCGGGGTTGAGCCAGCGATGACTTTCCGATCAATTTCCTGACCAGACTGACGCCATGCTCCTGCTCAACACCACCCGTGATGCGCTTCTCGCCCCGCTGCAGTCCGTGGCCGGCATCGTCGAAAAGCGCCACACCCTGCCCATCCTGTCGAACGTGCTGATCGAGAAGCAGGGCGACCGCCTGACCCTGCTCGCCACCGACATCGAGATCCAGATCCGCACCACCACCGCGGGCAACGCCGGCGGCGAGGACGTCGCCATCACCGTCGCCGCGCGCAAGCTGCAGGACATCCTGCGCGCGCTGCCCGACACCGACGTCAACCTCACCCTCGACGACAAGCGCCTGACGGTCAAGGCCGGCAAGAGCCGCTTCCAGCTCCAGACCCTGCCCGCGGCCGACTACCCGCGCATGAATCTGCCCGACGGCGACGCCACCCGGTTCTCGGTGCCGCAACGCGCGTTCAAGCGCCAGCTCGCCCAGGTCGCCTACTCGATGGCGCAGCAGGACATCCGCTACTACCTCAATGGCCTGCTGCTGATCGCCGACGGCAGCGAGTTGCGCATGGTCGCCACCGACGGCCACCGCCTCGCCTACGCCTCCAGCGACCTCGAAGTCCCGGTCACCCAGCGCTGCGAAACCATCCTGCCGCGCAAGACCGTGCTCGAGCTGTCGCGCCAGCTCGCCGACAGCGACGACCCGCTCGAAGTCATCCTCGCCGGCAACCAGGCGGTGTTCCGCTTCGGTGCCATCGAACTGGTCACCAAGCTGATCGACGGCAAGTTCCCTGACTACCAGCGCGTCATCCCACACAACCACCCCGGCATCGTCACCCTGCCGCGCCTGCCGCTGCTTGCCTGCCTGCAGCGCGCTGCCATTCTCACCAACGAGAAGTTCCGCGGCGTGCGCCTGGTGCTCGACGACGGTGCGCTGCGCATCGTCAGCTCCAACGCCGAGCAGGAAGAAGCCCAGGACGAGCTCGAGATCGATTACCACGGCACCAAGCTCGACATCGGCTTCAACGTCACCTACCTGCTCGACGTGCTCAACAACCTGTCGTCGGAGACCATCGAATGGCGCTTCAATGACGGCAACTCGAGCGCACTCATCACCCTGCCCGGCAACGAGCATTTCAAGTACGTCGTGATGCCGATGCGCATTTGATCCCGCATTTGATCCACCCTTCAGCACCGATGAACCCGGCCCCGCCGGGTTCGATGCCCCCGCCAGCGGGGGCACGTTCTTTATGAATCACCCGAGATGACCATGTCCGAACCGCAAAACCTGCCCACCGCGTCCGCAATCGCCCACGAAGACTACGACGAAACCAGCATCCAGCAGCTCGAAGGCCTGGAGGCGGTCCGCAAGCGTCCGGGCATGTACATCGGCGACACCTCCGATGGCACCGGCCTGCACCACATGGTGTTCGAGGTCGTGGACAACGCCATCGACGAAGCCCTGGCCGGCCACTGCGACGACATCGTCATCACCATCCACGCCGACAACTCGATCTCGGTCACCGACAACGGCCGCGGCATCCCGGTCGGCGTCAAGATGGACGACAAGCACGAGCCCAAGCGCTCGGCGGCCGAAATCGTGATGTGCGTGCTCCACGCCGGCGGCAAGTTCAATCAGAACAGCTACAAGGTCTCGGGCGGCCTGCACGGCGTCGGCGTCTCGTGCGTGAACGCATTGTCCAAGTGGCTGCGCCTCACCGTGCGCCGCGACAGCAAGAAGCACTTCATGGAGTTCCACCGCGGCGTGCCGCAGGACCGCCTCATCGAGGTCGTCAACGGCGTCGAGGTCAGCCCGCTCAAGGTCCTCGGCGAGACCAGCAAGCGCGGCACCGAGGTGCACTACCTCGCCGACGAAGAGATCTTCGGCACCATCGAATACCACTACGACATTCTCGCCAAGCGCCTGCGCGAACTGTCCTTCCTCAACAACGGGGTCAAGATCCGCCTGATCGATCAGCGCACCGGCAAGGAGGAAGATTTCGCCTTCGCCGGCGGGGTCAAGGGCTTCGTCGAGTACGTCAACCGCACCAAGACCGTGCTCCACCCAACCGTGTTCTACGCCGCCGGCACCACCCGCATTCCCACCGGCCAGGGCCACGACGCCGAACTGGCGGTCGAAGTCGCGATGCAGTGGAACGACAGCTACGCCGAACAGGTGCTGTGCTACACCAACAACATCCCGCAGGCCGACGGCGGCACCCACCTCACCGGCCTGCGCGCGGCGATGACCCGGGTCATCAACAAGTACATCGAAGAAAACGAGATCGCCAAGAAGGCCAAGGTCGACATTACCGGCGACGACATGCGCGAGGGCCTCGCCTGTGTGCTGTCGGTCAAGATGCCCGACCCCAAGTTCGCCAGCCAGACCAAGATGAAGCTGGTCTCCTCGGAAGCCCGTCCGGCGGTCGAAGAGGTCGTCGCCAGCAAGCTCGGCGACTTCCTGCTCGAAAGCCCGCTCGACGCCCGCACCATCTGCAACAAGATCGTCGAAGCCGCCCGTGCCCGCGACGCCGCCCGCAAGGCGCGCGACATGACCCGGCGCAAGGGCATCCTCGACGGCGTCGGCCTGCCCGGCAAACTCGCCGATTGCCAGGAAAAGGATCCCGCGCTGTGCGAGCTCTACCTGGTCGAGGGCGACTCCGCCGGCGGTTCCGCCAAGCAGGGCCGCGACCGCAAATTCCAGGCCATCCTGCCGCTCAAGGGCAAAATCCTCAACGTCGAGAAGGCGCGCTTCGACAAGCTGCTGCAAAGCCAGGAAATCGCCACCCTGATCACCGCGCTCGGCA
This sequence comes from Azoarcus sp. Soil_N_20, assembly GCF_057656155.1. Lineage (NCBI taxonomy): Bacteria > Pseudomonadati > Pseudomonadota > Betaproteobacteria > Rhodocyclales > Zoogloeaceae > Azoarcus > Azoarcus sp. Soil_N_20. The sequence continues at coordinate 230,396 of NZ_JBDGKX010000005.1, forward strand.
CCAGCATCGGCAAGGACGACTACAAACCCGAGAAGCTGCGCTACCACCGCATCATCCTGATGACCGACGCCGACGTCGATGGCGCCCACATCCGCACCCTGCTGCTGACCTTCTTCTACCGCCAGATGCCCGAACTGGTCGAGCGCGGCCACATCTACATCGCCCAGCCGCCGCTGTACAAGATCAAGCACGGCAAGAGCGAGATGTACATCAAGGACGACCACGAGCTCAACGGTCACCTGCTCAAGCTCGCCCTCGACGGCGCCGTGCTGGTGCCGCGCGAAGGCGCCGATCCGATTGCCGAAGAAGCCCTCGGCGGCCTCGCACGCAGCTACCTGCTCGCCGAAGCGGTCACCCGACGCCTGGCCAGCTACATCGATCCCGAAGTGCTGCAGGCCATGCTCGCCCACGACCTTGCGATCAGCCTCGACGACGAAACCGCCGCCCGTGCTTCCGCCACGCGCATTCAGCCCCACCTGCCCGACGGCCTGCAGATCTACGCCGAATATCACGACGAATCCGAAGCCTGGCGCCTCACCATCGAGCGCCTGCACCACGGCAACCGCAAGTTCGGCTGGGTCGAAAACGACTTCCTCGTCTCCGGCGACTACCGCACCATCCGCAACGCCGCCGAAGCCATCACCGGCCTCATCGGCCCCGGCGCCGAGATCCGCCGCGGCGAGAAGCGCCAGACCGTCATCCGCTTCGCCGACGCCATCACCTGGCTGCTGGCCGAAGTCGAGCGCGGCATCAGCAAGCAGCGCTACAAAGGCCTGGGCGAAATGAACCCCGACCAGCTGTGGGAGACCACCATGGACCCCGCCGTGCGCCGCCTGCTGCGGGTGCAGATCGACGACGCCATCGCCGCCGACGAGATCTTCACCACGCTGATGGGGGACAACGTCGAGCCGCGCAGGGCGTTTATCGAGAGCAATGCCTTGTACGCGCAGAACATTGACGTCTAAGCGAATGTACCCGATCCACGACATCGACGCCCAGTTGCTGCTGGCCACCCTGATTGCCACCAAGCGGCGGCCCGCCGAGCTGGTCGAGATCGTGGCCGCAGCCGAGTTGCTGGGCTGTCCGGTCAGTTCCGCCAGCTTGTGGGCGGAGGCCTTTCGCCGCTTCGCCACCCATGGCCTCATCGTTGCGGCAGACGGCGGTTATGCCCTGACCCTTCCCGGCCAGGCGCTAGGCGAAGGACTCCCCAAGAAGGCCGATACGGCGGAACGGGTCTTCCTGATGCGCGAGAAACTCGCTGCCTACGTTCCGGCCGCGAAGTCTGCCCCGATTCCGCTGAGCACCGAGCAGTTCGAGGCCGCCGTACTTGCCCACGCCTCCACCGCTCGCCAGGGCGGCAAGAATCTGCTGATGCCCAAGCCCAAGGCAGACGACGACGAGCGGCGGCGGCCCGGTCCGGGCCGCCGCCCGTTCGCAGGTGGGCGGCGCCGGAGCTGAACTGCGGCCGGCAGACCGGAACTGTGGCCACTGTCAGTGGCCAGAGTGTCGGGGCGTGGCCCCTATGGCGCCGGCCCGCCCCCGTATCCGCATCGCAAGCACCGCGGAATTACTGGCGGCGGCACATTGCTTGTGGCGCAATGCATCATGACAAACACATTTAAATATGGCCCGGAGAACAAGGTATGGCCGTATGTATTTGAATAACTTATCGATCAATAGAAATATTCAGGAGTCAAATTATTGCAACGCACAAGATTCTGGCCTATTCTTGAACCGTCTCCTCCACCCTCCTCCTTTGGTGTGGATTTAGGCCCGGATCCCTCAGGTGTCCGGGCCTTTTCTTTTGCCTTCGCCGACATCGACCTGGGCGCCGGGTCCGGTGACGACGAGATGCTCGGGCAAGTGAACAAGGGCGAGACTTTCGAGTCTACTTGTCAAGCGCTGGACAAGCCGGGCGCGGCCGGGACCGGAAGCGCTTGCTGGCCGCAACGGCCGCGGGAAAGCGATGGGCTCTGTCGCCATTGCTCTACAATCAGCCAGATCGCTCCAATGGAGGCATGTCCGAATGATCCGTTTGTCGCTCCTGGCGCTTGTCGTAGCGCCTCTGATCCTGTCGGCCTGCACGACCCAGCCTCTAGCGCCGGTTGCCGGCCAGCCCTCCGAACCCGTTCCGTCGTACCACGACGGCCAGTTCGACTTCGATCTGGCCAGCGGCAACTACAACTGCGAACATGGACTGTATGTCCACGTCCAGCGCGAAGTCCACGAGCGGGTGAACAACCGCATCGTCCTCGGCTGGAACGGCAAGAACTACCGCCTAGAACGCGACCCCTCCCACTCCGGCCTGCCGCGCTTCGAAGACGCGGTGAGCGGCCTGGTGTGGATCGACCTGCCGTGGAAGGGTTTGCTGCTCGAAGGCAAGACCCACAAGCCGCTCGCCAACGAGTGCCGGTCCGCATAGGGATTCCGGCAGGGTAGCGAGCACCGCCCGATGGACCGCAATGGCGGCGCCGGCGATCCGGCCTGCGCGCGTCCCGACGCGCCGTTACCGCCACGATCACAGATAGCAGGGCATGACCAAGACCTCCTCCAGCACCGCCCCGACCATCCCGCGCTTTCAGCCCGCCGGGTTCACACCCACTGCCGAGCAAAGCGCCATCCAGACCAACAGCGCGCGCTATATCATCGCCATGGCCAATGCCGGGGCGGCAAAGACCACGACCCTGGCGCTGCGTATCGCAGAGTCGATCAGACGCGGGGTTGCGCCCGATCACATCATCGCGCTGAGCTTTTCCAGCGCAGCGGCACGGGTCCTCGGGCGACGGCTGGTCGAGATCGGCGTCGACGACAAACTGGCACGCCGAGTCCGGTGTTCGACCTTCGACGACTTCGCGCGCGCAGTGCTGCGCGACCACGAAGGCTACGAAACCCCTTATCTGCCCGACTTCGAGGCGGTCGCCCCGCATGTGCGCGCCGCGGTGGCCGAAGTCGCCAGGATAAACGCCGAGCGCCGCGCCCCACGCGAACTCTGGCTGCCTGAACACAATGTCCAGATTGCCGATTTCCTGAAGATCGCCCGGCAGATGAAGGCCGCGCAGGTTTCACCGCTGCTGGACGAGGACGAGACCCTGGCCTCGCGGGCCGAAGCGATCAATGTGCCGGAAGGTCTGTTCGCGCTCTACCGCCAGCTCGAGAAGGCCCGTTCCGGCGAGGGCGACGGCTGCCGCTGGCGTACCGTGCTCGATGCGACCTTCGATCTGGCGATGGTCCTCGCGCGCGGCGAGGAGCCCGTCAGCCTGCCGGGCTACCGCGTCGTCATCGTCGACGAACTGCAGGACATGAACCGCGCCACCCAGACCTGCCTGGAGCACCTGATCGAGCAGGGCCGCGCCTGGTTCACCGGCGCGGGCGACTTCGATCAGGTCATCCATCGCTGGGCCGGCGCCGACGCCGGCGCCATCCGCACCGGCTTCGGCGCGGGCTGGCACGGGGTGAAGCGCCTGCCGCTCACCACCACCTTCCGCCACGGTCCGGCGATGGCCCTGGCCACGCGCTTTCTCAAGGACAAACCGGTGTTGTCCGGACGCAGCCACGACCCCCGGCTGCGGCTCGAGCGCTGCGCCGACCCGCGCGACGAAGCGGCCAGACTCGTCGCCGGTCTGCTCGACTGGCAGCGGCAGGGAAAGCGGCTCGACGCCTGCGCCATCATCGTGCGCGCGCCGCACCAGTCGATCGCGATCGAGAACGCGCTGCTCGATGCCGGCATCGGCTGGCGGGTGGAGGGACTGGAAAGCTATCTGCTGCGCCCCGAAATCCTGATGCTGCGCGGCGTGATCGCGTTTGCGCTGGACGACTACGAATCCATACCCGGCGTGGACAAGCGCTTCCAGGTGCTGCAGGCGCTCGAGCTGTGGCAGGAGCTTTCGTGGGGCAGCCGGCGCCTCGACGACCTCAAGACTGCCGCCGCCCAGCCCGATCTGTTCGACGCGTTTCTCAAGGGCCGGCTGCTGCGACCCCAGACCCGGGCCGACAACGCCGCCTCCGATCTCTCCGAACAGGGCGAAATGCAGGCCGCTCACCGGATGCTGGATCTGATCGCCCGACTGCGCCGCGAGGGCCGCCACGACGAAGCCAATGCCGTCCTCCGGCAACAGCACGCGGACGCACACACGGTCGACGAAGCCCCGTCGCAGCGCTACGCGCGCCTACGCCTGGAACAGGCCTTGGCGGTGCTGCGCGCGGCGCCGGCCGACGAGCCTGCCCATCTGGCGCTGCAGCGCGCGGTCGCGATCCTCGACCTGCGCGCCGTGGCACAACGGCTGTTCATCGACCCGAACACCGCTGCGATGGTGGCGAAGTCGGTCGACGGCTTTATCGACGCCGCTTGCCGCGTCGGCCAACCCTTGCGCGCGTTTGCCGAATGGCTGCGGCGTGCGGAGGAAAAGTCGGCCGAACTGCGCAAACGCAAGACCGTGCTGCTATGCACCGTCGAAGCCGCGAAGGGTCAGGAGTTCGACGCGGTGATGCTGCCCGGCCTCGCAGCGGACAACTTTCCGATGGCGGGCTGGGATCGCACCGAGGAGAGCAACCGCTTCTATGTGGCGATCACCCGGATGCGGGATGAACTCACCCTGTTCGTTCCCGAGCTCGCGGCGAGCGTCAGCCCGTTCGTGACCGCGATGAAACTGGACACTGCAATCGCACGCGGACGCAGCCAGCTCGATGCGCTAGTCACCGGGAATCCCTTAAACTGCGAATGACGTTGTTTTCCCGGCGGACCGCCCGGCCGCACCCGGCCGAGCGCTTCGTGTGGGTCGCACCGTCCTCGACACCGACTCACGCGGATCAACAGGCGATCGAATGGCCCGACCGGAACACCCGAACGACCCCGTGGCAATCGTCACCAAAACCGCGGCTGCACTCGGCAAAACAGCCGCTGGCCGTGCCGCGAAGGCTTTTCCGGTGGTTGCGGTCGGTGCATCGGCGGGTGGCCTCGAAGCCCTCGAACTGTTCCTCGCCAATGTACCGCCCGGCAGCGGCATGGCATTTGTGGTCATCCAGCATCTCGACCCCAACCACAAGGGCCTGCTGCCCGAACTGCTCCAGCGGGCGACATCCATGCCGGTGGCCCAGGCCAGGAACCGGATGAAGGTCAAACCCGATTGCGTGTATGTGATTCCGCCCAATCACGATCTGTCGATCCTGCACAACAGCCTGTCCTTGCTCGACCCGGTGGCGCCGCGCGGGATGCGCCTGCCGATCGATTTCTTCTTCCGCGCCCTTGCTGCCGATCAGCACGAGAACGCAATCGGCGTCGTGCTCTCCGGCATGGGCTCGGACGGCACCCTCGGCCTGCGCGCGATCAAGGAGCACGGCGGACTGGTGTTGGCACAAGAGCCGGCCAGTGCCAAATTCGACAGCATGCCGCGCCACGCCATCGACACCGGTCTGGTCGATATCGTTGCCCCGGCCGCGGAGTTGGCGCTGCGCATCGGCGATACCCTGCATCATTCCGCCGCGGCGGATCCGATGCCTGCGCCGATGCACACGGAGACCGCGCAGCGGAGTGCGCTCGCCAAGGTCTGCATCCTGCTGCGCGCACGTACCGGGCACGACTTTTCGCACTACAAGACGAACACCCTGTATCGTCGTATCGAGCGCCGCATCGCCATCCATCAGCTCGACCGCATGGCCGACTACGTCCGCTATCTGCGCGAAAACGCGCATGAGCTCGACCTCCTGTTCAAGGAGCTGCTCATCGGGGTGACCAGCTTCTTTCGCGACCCGACGGCCTGGAGCACCTTGCAGGAACAGGTCCTGCCCGAGTTGCTTGCCGGCTATCCGCCCGGGTCGACACTGCGCGCCTGGGTGGCGGGATGCTCCACCGGCGAGGAGGCGTACTCACTGGCCATCGCCTTCCGCGAAGCCGTGGAAAGCGGCAACGCCCTGCGACGCCATTCGCTGCAGATCTTTGCCACCGACCTGGACCCGGACGCTATCGCCGTGGCCCGTCGGGGGTTCTATCCGGCCAATATCGCGGCCGACCTCAGCCCCGAGCGCCTGGCACGCTTCTTCGTCGAAGAAGACCATGGCTACCGCGTCGTCAATGAAATCCGCGAGATGGTGGTGTTTGCGCCGCATGACGTCATCACCGATCCGCCCTTTACCAAGCTCGACATCCTGACCTGTCGCAACCTGCTGATCTACCTCGACACTGCGTTGCAAAAGAAGTTGATTCCGCTGTTTCACTACAGTCTCAAGGCGGGCGGCGCCCTGCTGCTGGGCAGCTCCGAATCCATAGGCGAATTCACCGAGCTGTTCACGCCGGTCGACGCCAGGATTCGCCTGTTTCGCCGCACCAATAGTGCGCTTCGGTCCATTACGCTCGAGTTTCCCACCCACGACTTCACCAGCAAGACCGAGACCGCCATGGACGCCAAACCCGAGCAAGCCGCCGCCAACCTCCAGAACCTGGTCGATCAGCTACTGCTCGAAAAGTTCGCCCCTGCAGCGGTGCTGGTCAACGCCGCGGGCGACGTGCTCTACATCAGCGGCCGCACCGGCAAGTATCTCGAGCCCGCCGCCGGCAAGGCAAACTGGAACATCCATGCGATGGCTCGGGAGGGGCTGCGAATCGATCTCACCTTTGCCCTGCCCAAGGCCCTGAAAAGCGGGGAGAGCGTGATCTGCCGCAATCTGAGGGTCGGCACCAACGGCGGAACGCAGGTAATCGACCTGACCATACACCCGATTGCAGAGCCGCCTGCCCTGCGCGGCATGGCGTTGCTGACGTTTGTCGACGTTGCGACCAGCCCGCAGGAAGCGGAGCCGAGGCGCACAGGCAAGTCGCGGCGCAACCCGCTGCTGGCGGAGTATGAACAGGCACTGACGCTTGCCCGGCATGAACAGCAGGCCCTGCGCGAGGAGATGCAGAGCTCGCAGGAGGAGCTCAAATCGGCAAACGAGGAGATGCAATCGACCAATGAAGAACTGCAGTCGACCAACGAGGAACTCACCACCTCCAAGGAAGAGATGCAGTCGTTGAACGAAGAGCTGCAATCGGTCAACGCCGAGCTTCAAGCCAAGGTGGACGAACTGTCGACCGCCAACAACGACTTGAAGAACCTGCTCAACAGCACCGACCTCGCCACCATTTTCCTCGACAACACGATGCGCGTGCGGCGCTTCACCAGTCACGCGACCCAACTGTTCAAGCTCATTCCGGGTGACATCGGACGCCCGCTGTCCGACGTCACCTGCGCACTCGTCTACCCCGAGTTCATCGACGACATCCGCCAGGTCATGAACACGCTTGCGTTCTCGGACCGGGAGGTGAGCACCACGGACGGGCGCTGGTTTCAGGTCAAGGTCATGCCCTACCGCACCCAGGACAACGTCATCGACGGCGTGGTGATCACCTTCAACGAGATCAGCCGCGCCAAGCGGCTCGAAGCCGAGCTGCGTGTGCTGGTCGCGCGCACCGACTGAACCCGCAGACGCCGTTCGCGCCCCCGGCAGCGGCCGTACTCAGCGCCGCCTGAGCACCAAGCCGCATTCCAGGTGATGGGTATAGGGAAACTGGTCGAACACGGCCGCCGCCGCAACGGCGTGGGTGGCCTGCAGTGCAGCGACGTTGTCCCGCAGGGTCTGCGGGCTGCAGGAAATGTACAGGATGTGGTCGAAGCCGGCCGCCAGGGCAAGGGTCGGCGCATCCAGCCCGCTGCGCGGCGGATCGACGAACAGGGTGGTAAACCGGTAGCTGTCGAGGTCGATCCCCTTCATGCGGTTGTATTCCCGCTCGCGTGCGAGCGCGCCGCTGATCTCGTCGCTCGACATCCGCACCATCACCACGTTGTCGACTTTGTTGACCGCCAGGTTGTAGTGCGCGGCCTGCACCGACGACTTGCTGACCTCGGTGGCGAGCACGCGGTCGAAGAGCGGGGCCAGGGCGACGGTGAAATTGCCGTTACCGCAATACAGCTCGAGCAGATCGCCGCCGAAGCCCGCGGCCTGGGCGCGCGCCCAGCCGAGCATCTGCCGGTTCACCCCGCCATTGGGCTGGGTGAAGCTGCCTTCGACCTGCTGGTAGCTCAGGTCGCGACCGTCGAGTTCGAACTGCTCGAGCAGCCAGTCCCGCCCGATCACGATCTTCTGTTTGCGGCTGCGCCCGATCAGGTGCACGTCGAGCTCGGTCGCGAGGCCCTGCGCGGCGGCTTCCCAGGCCTCGTCGAGCGGACGGTGGTAGATCAGCACGATCATCAGCTCGCCGCTGAGGGTGGCCAGGAACTCGACCTGAAACAGCCGGCGCTTGAGTATCTCGTTACGTTGCAAATGCTCGCGCAGGCGTGGCATGACGGCGCAGATGGCCTCCGCCGCGGGCGGAAAACCGTCGATCACGATCGGCTGTTTGGGTTCGGCGGGGTCGAACATCGCGTAGTCCACCCGGTCGCCCTGATGCCACATGCGGAACTCGGCGCGCAGCCGGTAGTGCAGCGGTGCCGACGCAAAGACCGCGGGCTCGGGGATGCCGAAGGGGGCAAAATCACGCTTGAACTGCGACACTTTGTCCGCCAGTTGCGACGCATAGGTGGCGGGATCGAAAACGGGTAGGGGCATGGGGTCCGTGGGTGTTGAGGCCGCTCCGGGACGAATCGTACGGGCAGGGCCATTGGCCGAGGGCGGAATATACGCCTCCCGGCCGCACAGCGGGAAAACGGCAGCGGCCGCGTCCGACCTCGGGCCGCGGTGCGGTCGGCGCCGGCTGCGATCAGCGCTCGCGCTCGTCGCGGGTGTCCACCTCGCGGATCACTTCACCCTCGATGACCAGGCCACCCGGCGGGTTCTCGCGCATCTGCCGGCGCAGATGGCGCGATTTCCACCACAGGTAGCCCCACGCCACCACGCCCAGGGTCAGTACGACGGCAAACAGCACCACCGAGAACATCAGGGCCAGGGCAAACACCGCCACCGCGACGGTAACGGTGACGATGCGCTGCAGCAGGCTGCGGGGCCCGTCCGGAGTGCCGGAAAACTGCTGGAAGAAATTCTTTCGCCTCTTGTCGGTATGCATGGGGTTCCTTGCGGCCAGAAGGGGGCCGCGATCCGGTAGGGTATTCAATCACGGGAGCGGGTCGGGAGCGGAAAGGAATCGTTTCGGCGTCGGCCCTCACGCACCAGGACGTGGCCGCACATTCACTGCACCGGCCCCGGCGCCGCCAGCCCCGCGCCGTCGCGGGCGCGCTGCTTGGCGGCGACGAATTCGGCCCGCGGAATGTAAAGCAGATCCCCGAGCTTGAGCATCAGCTGGTTTTCGTGATGACTGAGGATGCCGTCGGCGAAGGCGACCTGCCACAGGTATTCGACCATCCGCACCTTCTGCTCGAGGGTGAAACCGCGGTTGAGCTGCGACGTGAAGGTGAACAGATCGGGCGCATCGCGCGAGGTGGTTCGCCCCAACTCGAACAGTCGATCAACCTCGTCGTCGGCGAGCGCGAACTTCTCGCGCAGTGCACCGATGATCGCCTGCTGCTCCTGTTCGCTGCACTCGGCATCGGCGCGCATCATCTCGACCAGCAGCACCGCGGTGGCAAGCCGCAGCGTATGCTCGCGACCGCCCGGGTCCTGGCGGGCCACCACAGCGGGTGGGACGGTGAGGCTGTTGAAGAGTTCTTTCAGGGTTCGGATCATGTCAGGTGCTCGGAAGGGATTGCGCTACTCCCTGAGTGCATCGGCGGGCAAAAGAGTTCCGTGGCGGGCCGTGATCGGAGCTGACACGCACACCGCGATCAAGTCCGCTTGCGGGCGAATCCGCCCGCAACGGGGGCCGATCCGCAGGCCGCCCCGACTCACACCAGCCCTGCTTCGCGATCGAAGCGCATTGCCCTGAGCGCGTCGACGAACCACCCCAGCGCCTTGCCCTTGTTGGCGCCATGCCAGGCCACCGAGATCGGCTGCGGAGGCCGCGGCTCGGCCAGCGGCAGGATGCGCAGCGCGCCTTTCGCCACATCGCCGCCAATCCGGTGCAGCGGCAGATAGCCCACCCCCACGCCCTGGCGCTGGGCCTCGACCTTGCGGTCGAAGGATGGCACCACGATACGCGAGCGGCCGTCGAGCAGGCCGCTCGAACGCACCGGCAGATAGCGCGAGCTGTCTGCCACCACCACCGTGGGCCAGGCGCGTATGGCCGCGGCAGCCAGCGGGAGCGGCGCGTCACACAGCGGATGGCCGGCGGCAACTGCGAACACGAACTCGACTTCGCCGAGGCGATGGGTGGCAAGCCCGCCGACCGGAGTCTCGCCCGCGGCGCCGATCACCAGGTCGCAGCGGCCGGCATTGAGCGCATCCCAGGTACCGCCGAGCACCTCCTCGACCAGGCGGATCTCGGTCTGCGGGTGCGACAGCTGAAACTCGGCGATCAGCGCGTACACCGGGGCGAAATCGAGCACGCTGTCCACGCCGATGCGCAATTCAGCCTCCCAGCCGTCGGCAACCGACTGCACCATCCGGGTCAGGGCCTCGACCGCATCGAGCACCTGCCGCCCCTGCTCCAGCACCAGCCGGCCCGCCGGGGTCAGCACGGCCTTGCGCCGGCTGCGGTCGAAGAGCGCGACGCCGAGGTCCTCCTCCAGCTTGGCGACGGTGTAGGACAGGGCCGAAGGCACGCGGAACAGCGCCTCGGCGGCGGCGGCAAAACTCTGCTTGCGGTCGATGGCGTCGAGTACGCGCAAGGCGTCGAGGGTGATCGGCGAGGGCATCGTTCAATTTGATTGAATATTCAGTTCAATACTGACCGCTTTTTCTTCCGGCCTCCTTTATCTACTATAACTCCATCAGTCATCGACACTGATCAGACAAGGAGAAAAGAGATGAACACCCAACCGATCACCCGCATACTTTCTTCCAGCGCCGGCTTCGGCCCGCTGGCCCTGCGCATCCCCGCCGGCATCATCTTTGCCGCCCACGGCGCGCAGAAGCTGTTCGGCTGGTTCGGCGGACACGGCCTCGAGGGCACCGGCCAGTGGATGGCCTCGATCGGCCTCGAACCGGGCTACCTGATGGCGCTGCTCGCCGGCAGTACCGAGTTCTTCGGCGGTCTCGCCCTGCTCGTCGGACTGCTGGTCCGCCCGGCCGCGGTGGCGCTGGCGTTCGCGATGCTGGTCGCCATCTTCAGCGTGCATATCGGCAATGGCCTGTTCATGAGCAACAACGGCTACGAGTTCGGCCTCGCCCTGCTGGCGATCTCGGTCTCGCTGGCGATCACCGGCAGCGGTCGGGTCGCACTCGATCGCATGCTCGCCTCCACCGCCGCCGCACCCCAGCGCTGACCCACGCCACAAGGGGTGCGCCCGAATCACGGTGCCCCCGCCCCCACGGAGCATGCACGATGATGACCCTGCGCCACGCCGCCGACCGCGGCCACGCCAATTTCGGCTGGCTCGACAGCCACCACACGTTTTCCTTCGGCAGCTATCACGACCCGGCGCACATGGGCGTGTCGGTGCTGCGCGTGATCAACGACGACCACGTCGCCCCGGGTGCCGGCTTCGGCGCCCATCCGCACCGCGACATGGAGATCATCAGCTACGTGCTCGACGGCAGCATCGAGCACAAGGACAGCACCGGCACCCACTCGCGCCTCGGCGCCGGCCAGATCCAGGTGATGAGCGCCGGCACCGGCATCGTGCATAGCGAATACAACCCGGATCCCGAACAGCCGCTGCATTTCCTGCAGATCTGGATCGAACCGGCGCGCCGCGGCGTGCAGCCACGCTATGCGCAGCAGGACGTGCCGCAACAGGCCGGACTCAGCCTGCTGGTGTCACCCGATGGCCGCGATGACTCGCTGGCGCTGCATCAGGACGCCTTCATCCACGCGCTACGCATCGACGGCCAGTCGCTGCAACACCGCCTGGCCCGGGGCCGCACCCACTACCTGCACGTGGTGCACGGACCGCTGAGCGTCAACGGTACGCGACTGATCACCGGCGATGGCCTGACCCTCACCGACGAAGCGGAGATTGCGATCGCCGCGGACGGCAAGGGGGAAGCACTGCTGTTCGACCTGCCCTGAGCCGGCGCCAATCCGGCCATCGCGCGCTCCCGGCCGCAGGACGGAGACATCGACCCGGACCGGGGCCGGGGGCGTTTGCGTTCCCCCCAACCCTATGGCCGTGCCCGCACCGGGGAACCGGACACGGTCAGATCAGCTGCAGTCCGCGCAAGGCCATGATGCCCGCGCTGGTGGTCATGATCGACCCGAGCGTGGTCAGCGCGATGATGTTGGCCGCCAGCGGAGCGTTGCCGCCCATGGCGCGAACCATGACATAGCCTGCCGCCGCCGACGGCGCCGAAGCCATCAGCATCAGGATGCCGAGTTCGATGCCGCGAAAGCCCACGAACACGGCGCCCAGCGTAAGTACGAGCGGCACCACGAGCAGTTTGCCGGCGGCCGCGAGCAGGGTATTGGCCATCTCCAGCCGCAGGCTGCGGAAATTCAGTGAAGCGCCCGTGCACAGCAGCGCAAGTGGCAGGGTCATGTCGGCAAAATAGCGCCCCGACTGCAACACCAGCCCGGGCAGGGAAATCTCCAGCCACGAAACCGGAACCGCCAGCAGGATGCCGATGATCAACGGATTGGTGGCGATGCCCCTGGCGATCCGCCCCGCGCCCTGGTGCTTGTCCAGCGAGCGGCTCAGCGTGACCACCCCCAGTACATTGACCAGGATGGTAACCAGCCCGAGGTACAGCGAGGCGGTGGCAAGGCCGGCGTCGCCGTAGGCATTCACGCAGTACGCCAGGCCGATGACCCCGAAGTTCGAGCGAAACGCGCCCTGCACCACCACGCCCCGGTCGCGCTCGGGGTGCACGATGCGCTTCGCGAGCCGCTCCAGCGCCAGGTAGATCAGTGCGGTGGCGAGCAACCCGTAGCCGATCATGCCCAGGTTGGCCGCGTCGGAGATCCGCGTCTTGCTGATGCTGAGAAAGAGCAGGGCGGGCAGGGCGACGGTGAATACGAGCTTCGATCCGCCCTCGATGAAGCCGTCGGTCAGCATGCCGATGCGACGTAGGAACACCCCGAGCGCGAGGATGACGAAGATCGGTCCGGTGACCGCGAACGAGAACTCGAGGACCTCGAGGAATTCGGACATCAAGCACCTTGGCACACTACGGCAGAAGATCGGATTGCGGGCGACGCGAGCCGCGCGCGCAATGACGCGTGCGTCGCCGGTCGGGTCAGGGCCGCAGCAGGAACAGCAGCACGGAAAGACTCACCACCGACAACGCCGTCGACAGGAACACGGCCGAGGCGACCGTGGACTGACAGACGTTGTAACGCTGGGCGAACAGGTAGGGCGTGATCCCGGCCGGCAGCGCCGCGAGGGTAACACCGGTCACGACCCACAACTGCGGCACGTCGAACACCTGGGTCGCCAGCAGCCACACCAGCAGCGGATGCACCACCGCCTTGAGCGCCACCAGCACGGCCGGCTCCCCGAGGTTGCCGCCGATGTTGTAGCGCGTCAATGAGGCCCCCAGGGCGAACAGGGCGCAGGGCGTCGCCGCGGCGCCCAGACTCTTGGCCACCGTATCCACCGGCCCCGGAATGGCGACGCCGGTCAGCGCCACCAGCAGGCCCGCCGACAGGCCCCAGATGATCGGCGTGCTGCCGATGCTCTTCACCAGACTCAGCAGCAGGGCAGCGGTGGACTGCTTGCCTCCGAGCGCGGCCTCGATCAATGCCGTGGTGGGCGGCAGCATCAGCAGGCTGTGGCAGGCGATCATCACGAACAGGGGTAGCGCGGCCGACGGACCGTAGGCGGTCATGACCAGCGGAATGCCGAGCATCCCGGTGTTCGAAAAGCTTGCCCCGAGGCCGAGCACGCCCTGTTCGTCGAGCCGGCGCGCAAACAGCACGCGCCCCGCAAGCATGGCCAGACCGAACACGGCAAAGGCGCCTAGGTAGTACGACAACAGGTAGCCCCACGGCAGTGCGGCGGGCAGATCGGCCTGCGCGATGGCGCGGAACAGCATCAGCGGCAGTGCAAAATTGAATACGAAGACCGACAGGCCACGGTTGGCGGCCTCGTCGAACACGCCAGCGCGGGCGGCGGCATAGCCGAGCCCCAGGGTGCCGAACACCGGCAGGATGATGCCGAAGATGATGTCCACGAACGCCCTTCCGGCAGCCTAGGCTGCAACGATCGCCGGCGCCACGCGCGCGCTCATGCAGACGCGCCGCGCTCGGCCTCTTCCCGGACCCTCACCAGCCGTTCACGGCTGTTCGACAGGTGGGTGCGCATCGCCGCCCGTGCTGACTCCGGATCCTGACGGCGGATCGCATTGAAGATATCCTCATGCTCGCGATTGACGCGGTAGAGGTATTGGGCGAAATCATCGCCCACCAGTTTGGCAGTGTTGACCCTGGCACGCGGAATGATGGTCTCGCCGAGCTGCTTCATGAAGTCGGAAAAATGCGGATTGCCAGTCGCCTCCGCGATCGATAGATGGAAGCGGATATCGGCGCCGACGCAGCTGGCGTTATCGTTCACCGCCGCCTCGAAATCGTCGAGTGCGGCACGCATGGCCGCCAAGTGGGCATCGGTACGTCGCACCGCGGCGAGCGAGGCGGCTTCGGTCTCGAGGCTGATGCGCAGTTCGAGGATGGCGATGATGTCCTTCACCGTCATCAGGGTGCCGGGATCGATGCGCAATCCGCCCGGCGCTGCCGGTGCGCGCGCCAGCACGAAGGACCCGATGCCATGCCGGGTATCCACCAGCCCCGCCGCCTGCAGGCGCGAGATCGCTTCGCGCACCACGGTGCGGCTGACGCCGCGCTCGCGCACGATCTCGGATTCGGTCGGCAGCTTTTCGCCCGGGCACAGCGCCCCGGACTGGATACGTTGGGTCAGCTCGGCAACCAGCTCATGAGCCAGGCCACGAGACCGCCTCGGAGGTGGCGCATCCGCCATCGAGCCTGTTTGGGTGTTCATTTGGTGTCGCGCATTGCGCCCTCATTTCCGGATCGGCGTATCCCGCAAGCCTGTCGGCTCGTATTGTATGTTGTCGGACATCTTAAACCAAGCATCACGCGCATGAGCCCTCCGCCGCCGGCGCCGATGCATACGAACCGCCATCCCGACACTCGATCAGCCGGCATGGAACGGCGGACACCGGCAGCCTCGAAAGGGATAGCCACAGTGCACTGCAGATCTTCCCCCCATCCTCCGTAAGGCCTGACCGCGCGCGCTCGAACGGCTGCGCGGCGATAAAAATCACTTCTTGGCTCATCAAGATTCCACTTGCGAGGCCGATTTTCCAGTTATAGGATGTCATACCTCTATACGATCCATCCCGGAGTACCCTGCCCATGACCCACCCCCTACCCGCCGGCCACGCCCCGATCGTTACCACGATGCGTGTCGTTCCGGTCGCCGGCCAGGATTGCATGCTGCTGAATCTGAGCGGTGCGCACGCCCCCTATTTCACGCGCAACATCGTCATCCTCGAAGACAACGCCGGCAACACCGGGGTGGGCGAGGTACCGGGCGGCGAGAAGATCCGCCAGACCCTCGAAGACGCGCGCGAACTCGTGATCGGCCAGCCGATCGGTAACTGGAATGCCATCCTCAATACGATGCGCACGCGCTTCGCCGATCGCGACGCCGGAGGGCGCGGCCTGCAAACCTTCGATCTGCGCATCGCCATCCACGCCGTCACCGCACTCGAAGCCGCGCTGCTCGACCTGCTCGGCCAGTTCCTCGGCGTTCCGGTCGCGGCCCTGCTCGGCGAGGGTCAGCAACGCACCGAAGTGGAGATGCTCGGCTATCTGTTCTTCGTCGGCGATCGCACGCAGACCGATCTGCCCTATCGCAGCGAACGCGAAGGCGCCGACGACTGGTTCCGCCTGCGCAACGAAGCGGCGCTGACGGCGGAGGCCGTCGTTCACCTGGCCGAGGCGGCCTATGCCCGCTATGGCTTCAACGATTTCAAGCTCAAGGGCGGGGTGCTGCGCGGCGAACAGGAAGTCGAGGCCGTGCGCGCGCTGCACGAGCGCTTTCCCGACGCCCGCATCACCCTCGACCCCAACGGCGGCTGGCGGCTGAACGACGCGATCCGGCTGTGTCGCGACCTGCACGGCGTACTCGCCTATGCCGAAGACCCGTGCGGCGCCGAGAACGGCTTCTCCGGGCGCGAGGTGATGGCCGAGTTCCGCCGCGCCACCGGGCTGCCGACCGCAACCAACATGGTCGCCACCGACTGGCGCCAGATGATCCACTCGATCCAGCTCCAGGCCGTCGACATCCCGCTCGCGGATCCCCACTTCTGGACCATGCAGGGCTCGGTGCGGGTGGCGCAGCTGTGTCACGAATGGGGCCTGACCTGGGGCTCGCATTCGAACAACCACTTCGACATCTCGCTGGCGATGTTCACCCATGTGGCCGCGGCCGCGCCCGGACGGATCACCGCAATCGACACCCACTGGATCTGGCAGGAAGGCAGCGAGCGCCTCACCCGCGAGCCGCTGCAGATCGTCGCCGGCAAGGTCGCCGTACCGACCCGCGGCGGCCTCGGCATCGAACTCGACATGGACAGGGTGGCACAGGCCCATCACTGTTACCTCGCCAACGGCCTGGGTGCACGCGACGACGCCGCCGCGATGCAGTACCTGATCCCGGGCTGGACCTTCGACAACAAGCGCCCGTGCATGGTGCGCTGAATCACACGCTGCAGGCGATGGAGCGGCGCGTCGCCAGGCGCCTGTGGGCGTAGGGGAGGCGCCGTATGTTGTCTTACCTCTGAGGCACGTCGACTCGTGCGCGGACAGACTCTGCCGTGTCCGAGCGGGGGCACACAGCCGGCGAGCGGTATGGACGATCCGCCCCGACCCGCGCGTCCAACGCAGCTCCCATCCCGGCGATGCTGCGTAGCACCATCCGATGCATATCAGCCTGCAAGGGCGATTAAAGCATTCAGGCGTGATTCGATCGTGCACCGCGATAAGTGAATCTGTTCCATCGATCAAAAAACTGCTTGCCGGGTCGTTTTTGCAGTTATAGGATGTCGTACCTCTTTGGCAAAGACGACAGTGCCGCTCCCACCGGACCAACCCCTCTCAACCCTGCGGAGAAACCAACATGAGACTCGGATTCATTGGACTTGGCATCATGGGCGCCCCGATGGCCGGCCACCTGCTCGCCGCCGGCCACTCCCTGTACGCCTTTTCCCGCAGCGGCGTGCCGGCGCAGCTGCTCGAGCAGGGAGCCACCGCGTACGCCAGTGCCAGCGCCGTCGCCGCACAGGCCGACATCATCTTCATCATGGTGCCCGACACCCCGCATGTCGCCGACGTCCTGTTCGGCGACACCGGTGTCGCCGAGGGCCTGAGCAAGGGCAAGACGGTGGTCGACATGAGCTCGATCTCGCCCATCGCCACCAAGGACTTCGCCGCCCGCATCAATGCGCTCGGCTGCGACTACCTCGATGCGCCGGTTTCCGGTGGCGAAGTCGGGGCCAGGGCCGCCAGTCTGACCATCATGGTGGGCGGCAGCGAGGCGACTTTCGCCCAGGTCAAACCGCTGTTCGAGCTGATGGGCAAGAACGTCACCCTGGTCGGCGGCAATGGCGACGGCCAGACCTGCAAGGTGGCCAATCAGATCATCGTCGCGCTCAACATCGAGGCGGTCGGCGAAGCGTTGCTGTTCGCCTCCAGGGCGGGCGCCGATCCGGCCCGCGTGCGCCAGGCGCTGATGGGCGGCTTCGCCGCGTCGCGCATTCTCGAAGTCCATGGCGAGCGCATGATCAAGCGCACCTTCGATCCGGGCTTTCGCATCGAGCTCCATCAGAAGGATCTCAACCTCGCCCTCGAAGGCGCGCGCGCGCTCGGACTTGCGCTGCCGCATACCGCCAGCGCGCAGCAGCTGATGAATACCTGCGTGGCCAACGGCGGCGCAGCCTGGGACCACTCGGCCCTGGTACGCGCACTCGAGATCTCCAGCAACTGGACCATCGCCGGGCACTGAATCCATCGGACCCTTCCCGCGTGCGCGGGCCCCGAGCGAACAAGCCAGTGCTTCCCTGACTCATCCGAGGACGACCATGACTCTGCCCATCAACCACTTCAAGCACGCCATCCAGTCCGGCCACAGGCAGATCGGGCTGTGGTCGCACCTGTGCAGCAACATCAGCACCGAGATCCTCGCCGGCTGCGGCTACGACTGGCTGTTGCTCGACATGGAGCACTCGCCCAACGAACTGCCCGCCATCCTTGGCCAGCTCCAGGCGATGAGCGGCGGCAGCGCGACGCCCATCGTCCGTCCGCCGTGGAACGACATGGTCACCCTCAAGCGCCTGCTCGACATCGGCGTGCAGACGGTGTTGATCCCCTACGTGCAGAGCGAGCAAGAGGCACGCGATGCGGTCGCCTTCACCCGCTATCCGCCGCACGGCGTGCGCGGTTTTGCCGGGGCGCCGCGGGCTTCGGGGTACGGACGGGTGAAGGACTACGCCCACCGCTGCAACGACGAACTGTGTGTGCTGGTGCAGGTCGAGACCGTGCAGGGCCTGCAGAATCTGGAGGCGATCGCCAGGGTCGACGGCATCGACGGCGTGTTTGTCGGTCCGGGCGATCTCGCCGCGGCCCTCGGCCACCTCGCGAACCCCAAGCATCCCGAGGTACAGGCGGCGGTCGAGGACGCCATTGCCCGCATCCGTGCCTGCGGCAAGCCCGCCGGCATTCTCACCGCGGACGAGGAACTGGCCCGGCGCTACGTCGAGCTCGGCTGCCTGTTCGTCGCCGTCGGCGCCGACCAGAACGTGCTGCGCAATGGCGCCGAAGCCCTGCTGCGCCGGTTCAAGGACTGAACGCTGCAGCACCCGCGATCAGATGGCCGCACGAGGTCAGGAGCGAGACGAAAATGATTGAACACAGCAGTGCGGCAACCCCGGTCGTGGTGGACATGCAGGTCATCCCGGTTGCCGGCCGTGACAGCATGCTGCTCAACCTGTGTGGTGCGCACGCCCCCCACTTCACCCGCAACCTCGTCATCCTCAAGGACAACGCCGGTCGCACCGGCGTCGGCGAGGTGCCTGGCGGCGAGGGCATCCGTCTGGCCCTCGAACGCGTCGCCGCGCTCGTAGTTGGGCAACCGGTCGGCCGCTACAACCGCATCCTCAACGCCATGCGCCGGGCCATTGCCGGAGACGAGCGCGGCGGGCCGCAGTCCACCGTGCACCAGGTCAGCTCGGCCGCCGAGGCCGCCGTGCTCAAACAACCGCACGAGATCAACCTGCGCCTGGACAATGTCATCACCGCGGTCGAGGCCGCGCTGCTCGATCTCCTCGGCCAGCATCTGGAGGTTCCGGTGGCCGAGCTGCTCGGCAGCGGACAGCGGCGCGACCACGTGCCGATGCTGGCCTATCTGTTCTACATCGGAGATCGCGCCCGCACCGACCTTCCCTATCTCGCAGGCGAGGGCGACGGGTGGTACCGCATCCGTCATCTCGAAGCCCTCGACCCGGCGGCGATCGCGCGCCAGGCCGAAGCCGCCGCCGCACGCTACGGCTTCCGCGACTTCAAGCTCAAGGGCGGGGTCATGCACGGCAGCGAGGAGATGGAGGCGATTGCCGCGATCAAGGGCCGCTTTCCCGATGCCCGGGTCACGCTCGATCCGAACGGTGCGTGGTCGCTGGCCGAAGCCATCGCGCTGTGCACCGGCCAGGCTCACCTGCTCGCCTACGCCGAAGACCCCTGCGGACCGGAACACGGCTTCTCGGGACGCGAGATCATGGCCGAGTTCAGGCGTGCCACCGGCATCCCCACCGCGACCAACATGGTCGCCACCGACTGGCGCCAGATGGGGCACGCGTTCCGCCTCGACGCGGTCGACATCCCGCTCGCCGATCCGCACTTCTGGACCATGCAGGGTTCGGTCCGTCTCGCCCAGATGTGCGAAGAGTGGGGGCTGACCTGGGGCTCGCATTCGAACAACCATTTCGACATCTCGCTGGCGATGTTCACCCATGCCGCCGCTGCGGCCCCGGGGCGCATCACCGCGATCGACACCCACTGGATCTGGCAGGAAGGGCAGGAGCGCCTGACCCGTGAGCCGCTGCGGATCGTCGGCGGCGAGGTGGCTGTGCCGCAACGGCCGGGGCTCGGCATCGAACCCGACATGGAGCGGATCATGCAGGCCCACGAAGTCTACAAGAAGGTCGCCAGCGGGGCCCGCGACGACACCATGGCGATGTGCTACCTGGTGCCGGGCTGGCAGTACGACCCCAAGCAGCCGAGCCTCGGTCGCAAGCAGCACTGAACAACACAACGGCAAGCCCAACCGTCACACCATCCCAGGAAGGAGACTCATCATGAAAAAGACACTCTGCGCATCCCTCGTTGCCGCATTCGTGGCCGCCACCGCAGGCAGCGCCTTCGCCGCGGATGCCAGCGCATGGCCGACCCGCGCAGTACAGGTGATCGTGCCGGCGAACGCCGGCGGCGACACCGACTTCAACGCCCGGGTCATGGCCAAACACTTCACCCAGGTCACCGGTAAATCAATGGTCATCACCAATATGGCCGGCGGTGGCGGCACGGTCGCGGTGTCGCACGTCCAGGGCAGCCAGCCCGACGGCAACACGATCTTCTTCGGTCACACCGGACAACTGATTGTCAACGAGGTGGCCGGGCTGGCCGACTACAGCTACGAGGCACTGGACGTGGCCTGCATCGCGGGGGTGGACAAGGGCGCGGTGTTCGTGACCGGCAAGGCCTCCGGCATCAAGGACGTCGATGATCTGATCGCCAAGGCGAAAGCCAACCCGGGTTCGGTGATCTACGGCACCGAAATGGGCGGTTTCTCCCACCTGCAGGGGCTGGTGTTCGAGAAGCTGGCAGGGGTCAAACTGAAGATGGTCGACTCCGGCACCGCATCGGAAAAAGTGACCGCCCTGCTGGGTGGACGAATCGGAATCGGCGCCATCAGCTACGGCGTCGTCCATGATTACGTGGTCAAGGGCGACATGCACGCCATCGCTCAGCCCAACGCGGAACGCAACGCCCTGCTCGGCGACATCAAGACCTTCCGCGAACAAGGTATCGACATGGTGATGGACAAGCCGTACGTGATCGCCTTCCCGAAAGGCACCGATCCCGCGATCATCAACAAGATGTCCGGACTGATGAAGCAGATCAGCGAGAAGCCGGAGTACGCGCAGGAACTTGCCAAGACCTACAAACAGCCGGTCAGCTACCACGGCACCGAGGAGGCCCTCGGCATCCTCAAGCAGACCCGCGAGAACTTCATGCAATACAAGGACGTGTTGCGTCAGGCCAGGAACTGATTCCACCCCTGCCGGGATCGGCCCAGCGGGGCCGGTCCTTCATCCTTACCACTTCCCTCCCGAGAGCTCATCATGGATCGAGTCAAGAAGAAGGAACTGCTGATCGGCATCGTCATGCTCGGTGCCGGACTGATCTACCTCCTCCTCACCATGAACCTGCCGCGCAAGGGGCTGATCGACGCCGCCTTCGTGCCCTACGTGCTCGCCGCAATCATGTGCCTGCTCGGGGTGGTGCAACTGAGCACGGGCTGGAATCTGAAATCCGGCGCGCCGGTTGCGACGCCCGAGGGCGGCACGACCGCCCATCCTGATTACCTGACGGTACTCAAGACCCTGGGACTGATCGTCGCCTATATCGCTTTGCTCGACACCGTCGGCTTTCCGATCATGACCGTGCTCTACCTTTACGCCCAGTTCATCGTGCTCACCCCGATCGAGCAGAACGTGGCGCATCTGCGTTACGGCGCGATCGCGGTGGTCGCATCGGCACTGATCTTCGTCACCTTCCGCCACGGCTTCGATCTGATGCTGCCGGCCGGATTCCTCGACTTCATCGGCTAGACGGAGACGGCAATGCTCGAACTCCTGTACCAAGGCTTCACCGCCGTGTTCTCGCTGCAGATTTTCATCCTGATCACCCTGGGGGTGGCCGTGGGGATCGTGTTCGGCGCGGTTCCCGGGCTCACCGCGGTCATGGCCATCGCGCTGTGCCTGCCGCTGACCTATACCATGGGCCCTGCCGCCGGCCTGTCGCTGCTGGTCGCGCTCTACATCGGGGCGACCTCGGGTGGCCTGATCTCGGCCATCCTGCTGAAGATTCCCGGCACCCCGTCATCGATCGCGACCACCTTCGACGGCGGACCGATGATGGAGAAGGGCGAAGGGGTGAAGGCGCTCGGGGTCGGCGTGGTGTTCTCCTTTCTCGGCACCATCTTCAGCATCGTGGCGCTGATCTTCATCGCGCCGTGGCTCGCCACCGTGGCCTTGAGTTTCGGACCGCACGAGTATTTCGGCATCGCCATCTTTTCGCTGACCCTGATCGCCACGCTGTCTGCCGGGTCGATGGTCAAGGGCCTGTTCGCAGGCGTGGTCGGCTTCGTCCTGTCCACGGTGGGCATCGCCCCGGTCGATGCGATTCGCCGCTTTACCTTCGATCAGCCCAATCTGAACAGCGGCTTCGCGCTGCTGACCGTGCTGGTGGGGGTGTTCGCGATCGCCGAGATCATCAAGGTCGCGGAAAGTGCACGCGGCGAACACAAGACCCAGGTCGGCCAGGTGAGCATGAAGCAGCTCAAGGGGTTCGGCTTCTCGCTGAAGGAGTTCTTCGGCCAGATTCCGAACGCGGTCCGCTCGGCCTTCCTCGGCCTCGGTATCGGCATACTGCCCGGCATCGGCGCCGGCACCTCGAACATCGTGGCCTATATCGCCGCCAAGAAGCGCTCGAAGCATCCGGAGCAATTCGGCAAGGGTTGCATCGATGGCATCGTCGCGCCCGAAACGGCCAACAATGCCGGCATCGGCGGCGCCATGATCCCGTTGCTGACGCTGGGCATCCCGGGCGACGCGGTGACCGCGATCCTGCTCGGTGGCTTCATGATCCACGGCATCCAGCCCGGGCCCATGCTGTTCGTCACCCAGGGCGGCCTGGTCTACACCATTTTCGCCGCGCTGATCCTGGCCTCGGTGATGATGCTGGTGCTCGAGTTCTACGGCCTGCGCATCTTCATCAAGCTGCTCGCGGTACCCAAGCACATCCTGCTGCCGATCATCCTGGTGTTGTGCGTGGTCGGGGCCTTCGGTCTCTCCAGCCGGATCTTCGACATCTGGACCATCGTGCTGTTCGGCCTGCTCGGCTATGGCTTCGTCAAGGGCGGCATCCCGCCGGCGCCCTTCATCATCGGCTTCATCCTCGGCCCGATGGCGGAGACCAACCTGCGCCGCGGCCTGATGCTGTCGGACGACAGTTTCATGGGCTTCCTGACCTCGCCGATCTCGGGCGTGTTCCTGGCATTGGCCCTCGCCGTCGTGCTGTGGCACGTGTATGGCGCGATTCGCGGCAAGGGCAGCAGCGCGGCCGCAGCCGTCCTGCGTGCCTGAGCGCGGCAATCGCCCCCCCGTCACCAACCCACCGGACCGTTTCCGACCCAGGACTCGCACCATGTCGAACACGCACTCGAGCGGCGCGCTCTACATCCGCATGCATGCCAGCGACAACGTCGCCATCGTCGCCAATGACGGGGGCCTGCCCGAGGGCACCGTCTTCCCGTGCGGACTGACCCTGCGCGAGCATGTGCCGCAGGGCCACAAGGTCGCACTGGTCGCGCTCGAGGCCGGTGCGCCGGTGCTGCGCTACAACGTGGTCATCGGCCACGCGGTGCAGGCGGTGCCTGCCGGCAGCTGGGTGCACGAACGGCTGCTGAAGATGCCTGCGGCGCGCGCGCTCGATCACCTGCCGATCGCCACGGTCAAGCCCGACCCCCTGCCGCCACTGGAGGCTTACACCTTCGAGGGCTACCGCAACCCCGATGGATCGGTGGGCACGCGCAACATCCTGGCAATCACCACCACGGTGCAGTGCGTGGCCGGCGTGGTGGATTTTGCCGTGCGCCGGATCAAGACCGAACTGCTGCCGCGCTATTCCAACGTCGACGATGTCGTCGGCCTCGAACACAGTTATGGCTGCGGCGTCGCCATCGACGCGCCGGACGCCGTGGTGCCGATCCGCACCCTGCGCAACATCAGCCTCAACCCAAATTTCGGCGGCGAGGTGATGGTGGTCAGCCTGGGCTGCGAAAAGCTGCAGCCCGAGCGTTTGCTGCCGCCGGGCACGATCCCCATCGTCGACGAGCGCAACGTGGCCGACGTCGGCACCAGTGCCGACGCCGCGCTCGACGTCGTCTGCCTGCAGGACGCGCACCACGTCGGCTTCATGAGCATGATCGACTCGATCATGACCACCGCCGAGGCGCACCTGGAGCGGCTCAATGCCCGCCGCCGCGAAACCTGCCCTGCGTCGGAACTGGTGGTGGGCGTGCAGTGCGGCGGCAGCGACGCGTTTTCCGGGGTCACCGCCAACCCGGCGGTCGGCCATGCCACCGATCTGCTGGTGCGGGCCGGCGCCAGCGTGATGTTCTCCGAGGTCACCGAAGTGCGTGACGGCATCGACCAGCTCACCGCGCGCGCGCTCAATGCCGACGTGGCCGCGGCGATGATCCGCGAGATGGCCTGGTACGACGCCTACCTCGCCCGCGGGCGCGTCGACCGTAGCGCCAACACCACCCCCGGCAACAAGCAGGGCGGGCTGTCGAACATCGTCGAAAAGGCCATGGGTTCGATCGTCAAGTCGGGCACCGCGCCCATCTCCGGCGTGCTCGCACCCGGCGAAAAGCTGCGCCAGAAGGGCCTGATCTACGCCGCCACGCCGGCCAGCGATTTCATCTGCGGCACGCTGCAACTGGCCGCCGGCATGAACTTGCACGTCTTCACCACCGGCCGCGGCACCCCCTACGGCCTGGCCGCCGTCCCGGTGATCAAGGTCGCCACCCGCAGCGATCTCGCCCGCCGCTGGCACGACCTGATGGATGTCGATGCCGGGCGCATCGCCACCGGCGCGGCCAGCATCGAGGAGGTCGGCCGCGAACTCTTCCAGCTGATGCTCGACGTCGCCAGCGGCCGCAAGCAGACCTGGGCCGAACACTGGAAGCTGCACAACGCACTGGTGCTGTTCAACCCGGCACCGGTGACCTGAGCGTTCCGGTCACGACGCAACGCAGAGCGAGGACTCCGGCGACATCGCATGGCGGGGGAACACGCAGGGCAGGGCGGCGCTTCGGCGGGATGCAGCGCCATGACGACGCAGGGAAACCGAACAACACCCTCGAGTCCGGAGAAATCGATACCGCCTGCCCCTGAGCCCGCCGCCCTGGCGCCGGTCCGCTATCGACCGGCAGCCCCGGCTTCACCCCGCAGGACCACAATAATCAAGGAGAAATGACATGCGAGACGACACCCCCCGGCTCCGCCGCCGAATCCTCAAGGCCGCGGCGGGCACCGGCCTGGCCATGCTCGGCGGCACCGCCCTGGCGCAGGTTTTCGATTTCCGGCCCAACCAGCGCTATCCGGACCCGGCAGTGCGGATTCTCGACCCGAGCTTCGCCAAGTACCGCATCTACAGCAGCACGCTCGAGCAGCTCGCTACCGGCATGCGCTGGGCCGAAGGGCCAGCCTGGTTTCCCGACGACGGCGGCTACGTCCTGGTCAGCGACATTCCCAACAACCGGATCATGAAGTACAGCGAGAAGGACGGCAGCTTCACCGTCTTTCGCAGTCCCTCGAACTGGTCCAACGGCAACACCCGCGACCGCCAGGGCCGCCTGATCACCTGCGAGCATTCCGACACCCGGCGCGTGGTGCGCACCGAACAGGACGGCAGGCGCACCGTGCTGGCCGACCGCTTCGAGGGCAACAAGCTCAACGCCCCCAACGATGTCGTGGTCAAGGCCGACGACAGCGTCTGGTTCACCGATCCGCTGTTCGGCATCAACGGTGAATGGGAAGGCTACAAGGCCAAGCCCGAGCAGGCGACCACCAACGTCTATCGCATCGGTAGCGACGGACGCCTCACCGCGGTCATCACCGACCTCGTCAACCCCAACGGCCTGGCCTTCTCACCCGACGAAAGAAAGCTCTACGTGGTCGAATGGAAGGGCACCCCCAACCGCAGCGTCTGGAGCTTCGACGTCAATGCCGACGGCACCGTATCGAACAAGACCAAGCTGATCGATGCGGCCGACTTCGGTGCACTCGACGGCTTCAAGGTCGACCGCGACGGCAACCTGTGGTGCGGCTGGGGCAGCAACGGTGCGCTGCAACCGGAGCCGACCGACAGGCGCGGGCTCAAGGTGTTCGAACTCAAGGGCCAGCCCGAGGACCTCGACGGTGTCATGGTGTTCAACCCGCAGGGCAAGGCGATCGCCCATATCAGGCTGCCCGAGCGCTGCGCCAACCTGTGCTTCGGCGGGCCCAAGAACAATCGCGTCTACATGGCCAGCTGCCATTCGCTGTATGCGCTGCATGTGGAGGCACACGGCGCGGTCTGAAACCGGCTGCGCACGCGGCTCGTGCACGACCCGCCGCAACAGGTCCCCGTACGAGCCGCGGCCGAAAGGAACGGCGCCCGGACAAAGCACGAAAAGCGTCGACACCCGCCGCGACCGGTCGCCGCCGTGCGCTCAAGCATGCCATCGATTCCGCAGGGCGGATGAATCCGGGCAAGGTCCTTGCCCCGGGGCGGGACCGAACCGCCCGCCGACCTTGAGCGTGGCGGCGATATTGCGGGCAGCCATCTCGACGTTGGCCGCCGCATCGCGCAAGGCCTCCTCGACTGTGCACGGCCGATACAGCACGCTGAACACCGCGTCGATGCCGTGCGCGTGCACCACCGTGGCGTCGGCGGCGAGGCAGCCGGCGATACCGATCACCGGCTTGCCATGGCGCCCGGCCAGGCGCGCCACCCCGATCGGGGTCTTGCCGTGGATGGTCTGGCTGTCGATGCGGCCTTCGCCGGTGATCACGAGGTCGGCATCGGCCACCTCGCGCTCGAGTCCGACCGCCTCCATCACGATGTCGATGCCGGGCCGCAGGCGCGCGCCGAGTACGGCCAGCATCGCCGCCCCCATGCCACCGGCCGCACCGCTACCGGGCACATCGGCCGCCGCGACCCCGGTAGCACGCTCCATCAGCACGGCAAAATGGGCGAGATTGGCGTCGAGTTCCCGCACCATGGCGGGCGTCGCACCCTTCTGCGGGCCGAACACCGCGGATGCCCCACGCGGGCCGACCAGCGGATTGTCGACATCGCAGGCCACTTCGAGCACGCACCGGGCGAGGCGTGGGTCGAGTCCGTCGAGGCCGATGCGGGCGAGTTCGGCCAATGCGCCCCCGCCCGCACCGAGCTCGTCACCCGAGGTATCGAACAGGCGCACCCCGAGGGCCTGCAGCATGCCCGCGCCGCCGTCGTTGGTGGCGCTCCCGCCGATGCCGAGGACGAAGCGACGGGCGCCGGCTTCGAGCGCTGCCAGGATCAGTTCGCCGGTACCGCGCGAAGTGGCCCGCAATGGGTTGCGCGCGGCGCTCGGGACCAGCGCCAGACCGCTGGCGGCGGCCATTTCGATCACCGCGGTCGTGCCGTCCCCGCTGAGTCCGTAGAACGCGGCCACCGGATCACCGAGCGGACCGGTCACGGTCGCCGCGATCCGGCGTCCACCGGTGGCCGCGACCAGCGCATCGACCGTCCCTTCGCCGCCGTCTGCGACCGGCACGCTGCAATACTCGGCATCCGGGAAAACGGCGCGGAAGCCGGTTTCGATCGCGGTCGCCACTTCCGCAGCCGACAGGCTTTCCTTGTAGGAATCAGGGGCAATCACGATTTTCATGCGGATATCCTCGTAACTGTTCAGACGAACACGGGGAGACACCACAGGCCGATTGCCGATCAGCGCGCGACACCGCTGCCCGCTCGGTCTCCCCCTTTCTCACGCCGGCAAGGCAGCGCGAGACCGCAGCATAGGGCGCCGGACAGGGATCAGTCTTCGTGCACCTGACCAAACATCCTCGAAAAATCTGTCGATTTACTGTGCAACTACAGATCGCCCGATGGATGGCGCAATTGCAGCGCGATATACAGCAACAGACGGTCGTCGAGGCGATCGAGGTCGAGACCGGTCGCTGCGGCGACACGGCCGAGCCGGTAATCGAGGGTATTGCGGTGCAGGTGCAGCGCCCGGGCGGTGGCCGTGCTCTTCATGTCATGCGCAAACCAGGTGACGAGAGTGTGGCGCAGCAGGCCGCCTCGATCGTGCCCGGCCAGGCGTTCGAGCGGACGCCGCAGCTCGTCGGCCTGCCACCCCTCGCCCAGTCCGGCAAGCAACACCGGCAAGGTGAGATCGGCGTAACAATGCACCGACGCCTCCGGCTGGTGCTCCCTGCCCACATCCAGCGTGGTACGCGCCGAGCGATACGATTGCACCATGCCCTGCGCCCCGGCGAAGTAAGCGCCGAGGGCGAGGCGAAGGCCGATCTCGCTGCCTGCGTGCAGACGCGCATGCAGGGCGTGGGCTTTCCTGCGCTGCACCTCGAGTGCGCACACGCCGTGCGAATCGGACGCGGGCATGAGCAGGACGAGTTCGCGGGGCGAGACGCTGGCCGCCAGATGGTCGCACTCGATCGCCGCAAGCAGGGTCTGCAGACGCTGCTGCTCGGCCAGCGCCGCGTCCACCTCGAGTGTGCCACCACCGATCTCGAGCACCACCGCCAGGCGCGGCAGGGCGAGATCCACCCCCAGTCGGCGTGCCCAACCGTCGGGCGCCGGCGTCGCCGCCGCGGCGCCGATCAGCTGCAACACCAGCTCCTCGCGCAAACGCACGTCGCGCGCCAGCAACTGCATCAGCCGCGCCTGTTCGAGCATGGTCTCGGCGGCCATGCGCAGCAGTTCGGCATACTGGCGGATGGCGTCCGGATCGCCGCTCAGTCCCACCACACCGACGATCCTGCCCTCGGCATACAGCGGCAGGTTGATGCCCGGCCGCGCATCACGGAGCCGGCTCGCCAGGCTGTCGTCGATCTCCACGGTCCGCCCCTGGGCGAGCACCAGCAGCGCGCCTTCGTGATGCGAGCCGATCCGCGCCGGGTCGCCGCTGGCGATGATGATTCCGCGGTGATCCATCACGTTTACGTTGCCGTGGATGATCGGCATCGCGCGATCGACAATGGACTGGGCAAGCGGCGAATCGAGCTGCAGCATCATGGTGATCTCGGGGCAGGCTTTGAGGGCTGGAACAGGCGGGCGCAGCGTCGCGGCTTCATGTCAGTCTGCCCATCCGTGAAATTCAACCCTACGCTACACTGGCGCGTTGATGGTATCCCGCACCCACCGTGGTGCACTTCGCCCAGGCCCCCATGATCGACTTCCTCACCGACCCGCAGCTGCTCGTCGCCTTCCTCACCCTCACCGTGCTCGAACTGGTGCTGGGGATCGACAACATCATCTTCATCTCCATCCTGGTGGACAAGCTGCCGCCGGAGAAGCGCGCCTTCGCGCGCCGCCTCGGCCTGTTCCTGGCGATGTTCATGCGCATCGGCCTGCTCGCCGTCCTCGCCTGGCTGGCCGGGCTCACCCGGCCGCTGTTCGAACTCTTCGGCCATGGCGTCTCCGGCCGCGACCTGATCCTGATCAGCGGCGGCCTGTTCCTGGTTTGGAAGAGTACCGGCGAGATCCACCAGTTGCTCGAAGGCGAGGAGGGCGAAGCCTCGAGCGCGGTCAAGGCCACGTTCACCGCGGTCATCCTGCAGATCATCGTCATCGACCTGGTGTTCTCGCTCGACTCCATCGTCACCGCGATCGGCATGGTGAACAACCTGCCGGTGATGGTCGCCGCGGTCGTGGCCTCGGTCGCGCTGATGATGGTGGCGTCGGCGCCGATCGGCGAATTCGTCTCCGCCCATCCCACGGTGAAGATGCTCGCGCTGTCCTTCCTGATGGTGGTCGGCGTGGTGCTGATCGCCGAAGGCTTCGGCCATCACGTGCCCAAGGGCTATATCTACTTCGCGATGGCCTTTTCGGTGCTGGTCGAAATGCTCAACATCCGCCTGCGCAAGGCTGCAGCGAAGCCGGTCAACCTGCACGAACCCTATGTCGTGGACAAGGACGCCGCGTCCGAAAGGGCCTGACGCGGGCGCTTCCGACGCCCCTGCCGGCACCTGCGGTCGCTGCCAGGGGCACGCCGGAGCCGGTAGGTGGGCCCGACGCTGCGCCTGAAACCGGCCGGCGCCGGCCTCAGTCGGCGAGCAGTTCGGGCAGGGTGACCAGTTGCCAGCCGGCGTCCTCGAGCGCGGTGCGCAGCTGGCGGGCGCTGGCCACCGCGCCCACGGTGTCGCCATGCACGCAGATGCTGTCCATCGCGGTCGGCAACACCTTGCCGCTCTGCGCCACCACGCCGCCGGCTTCGAGCATGCGCTGCACGTGGGCGACGAGCTGGTGGTGGTCGTGGATCACCGCTCCGGGCTGGCCACGCGGCACCAGCGTGCCGGCATCGGTGTAGGCGCGGTCGGCGAAGATCTCCGCCGCCACCCGCAGACCGGCGCGCTGGCCGGCCGAGTACAGTTCCGACAGCACCGGCGCGAGCAGGATCAGCTCGCGGTCGAACGCGCGCACCGCACGTGCAATCGCCCCGGCCAGCGCCCCGTCCTCGCAGGCCTGGTTGTTGAGCGCGCCGTGCGGCTTGACGTGGGTGACCCGCCCGCCTTCGGCCGCGGCGATGCCGGCGAGCGCGCCGACCTGATAGATCACCATCGCCTCCAGCTCGGCCGGCGCCATCTTCATCTGGCGGCGGCCGAAGCCCTGGAGGTCCGGGTAGGCCGGATGGGCGCCGAGGCTGACCCCGGCCGCGAGCGCGGTGCGCACGGTGTGGCGCATCACCAGCGGATCGCCGGCGTGGAAGCCGCAGGCGATATTGGCCGAGCGCACCACCTGCAGCAGCGCTTCGTCCTCGCCCATCGTCCACGCGCCGAAGGATTCGCCGAGGTCGGCAT
The DNA here is from genome assembly GCF_057656155.1 of Azoarcus sp. Soil_N_20. Taxonomy (NCBI): domain Bacteria; kingdom Pseudomonadati; phylum Pseudomonadota; class Betaproteobacteria; order Rhodocyclales; family Zoogloeaceae; genus Azoarcus; species Azoarcus sp. Soil_N_20. Next base: position 261,284 of record NZ_JBDGKX010000005.1, read on the forward strand.
TCAGGTTGATCTGTTTCATGACGGGGTCTCCGATCGGTTCAGAGGGTTCAAAAATGCCGGGCCGTGGCGAGAGCGTGCCTGGCCGTTCCCGGCAAGGCGCGGGGCGCACGAAACCGGGGCGCGTAGCGGGCTACGAAACCCGATGTCGGGGGTCCCCGCAACGCCGCACGGGGCGGCCAGGCACGCTCGCAGCAGGTACGGGATTTTCACACCCTCTCAGTCATCCGCCCCGGTCAGCGGGCGATATTCGGGCGCCATGGCATGCACCACGCCGCCCACCAGGTTGGCCGAATAGAGCGCCGCCACGTCCACGCCTTCGCCCGCCAGCGGACAGATGGCCGCGAGCAGGGCGCGGGTCTCGACTTCCGCCACGCGCGCGATGCGCTCGCCGTCGGTGGCGCTGACCGCAGCGAAGCGCAGCATCTGCCCCGGCCGGCAGGCGGCCAGGCGCGCGAGGTCGGCACCGATCACGGTGGCGATCTTGGGATAGCCGCCAGCGGTCTGGGCATCGGCGAGCAGCACGATCGGCTGGCCGTTGCCAGGGACCTGGATCGAGCCCGGCACGGTGGCGTCGGACACGATCTCGGCCGCGCCGAGGTGCGCCAGCTGCGGGCCGTCGAGGCGTATGCCCATGCGGTCGGCCGCGGGCGTCACCCGGTATTCGCTGCCGAGCAAGGCTTCCATCGCGGCGGCCGGAAAATGGTCGGCCTGGGGACCGGGCACCACGCGGATCGGGCCCCCATCGGCCGCTGGCGGTCGTGCCAGCACGCGCTCGGGATCCGGACCGACGGGCGCGGCTGGCACGCGCATGGCGCTCGCCAGTGCGCACCCGTCGAGCCCGCCGAGCGCGGCGCGCGCATACGTCGACGCGCTGCCCATCACCGCCGGCAACACCAGTCCGGCGACCGCGACCATCGCGATGCGACCGCTGCCCAGCCGCCGGATGCGGAGGATCCCGCCCTCGGCCAGGGTCACCGAGCGCCACGCGGGCAAGGGTCGGTGCCCACCGTCGGTCTCGATCTCGATCACCGCGTCGCCCGCCACCGCCACCCGCACCGGGGCACCCCGTGCGGCGAGCTGCAGGCCGCCGTCGAAGCATTCGATCACCGCCACCCCCTCGGCATTGCCCACCAGGGCGTTGGCAATGCGCATCAGGCGCGCATCGAGCACGCCGGCCCAGGGCACGCCGATGCGCCGATAGCCGCGCCGCCCGCCGTCCTGCAGCGACGCATAGGCGCCGGGGGAGAGGATCTCGAGTTCGGCCGGGGTGCTCATCGGGTGCTCTCCGCACCCGCCGTGGCGGCATCGAGCCATTGCGTAGGGTCGAACTCGCCCGCGCGCAGCACACGCTCCAGACGCTGGAACTCGGCCATCGACACCGGCTCGAAACGCACCCGGTCGCCGGCCGCGAGCAAGGACGGCGAGGCCCGCGCGGAATCGAACAGCGGCACCGGGCAGCGCCCGAGCAGGTGCCAGCCGCCCGGGCTTTCCCACGGATAGATCGCGGTCAAGCCGGTGGCGATCGCCACGCTGCCGGCCGCCACCCGCACGCGCGGCTCGGCCCGGCGCGGCAGGCGCAGGGCTTGCGGCAGGTCGCCCATGAACGGAAAGCCGGGCAGGAAGCCGAGCATGTAGACGAGGTATTCGGTGCCGCTGTGGAGCGCGACCACCTCCGCCTCGTCGACCCCGATCGCGCGTGCGGTCGCGGCCAGATCGGGCGCAGCTTCGCCCTCGTAGCACACCGGCAGGCGCCAGTGCCGGCCATCCACGGCGGCGCCCTGCCCGACAGCCGCAAACAGCGGCTGCAGGGCGGTGAGCAGGGCCTCGCGTCCGGTCGCCAGCGGGTCGAAGAACACCGTCAACGAGCGGAAGGTGGGCATGGTCTCGAGCACGCCGGGGAGTCCGCCGGCGGCCTGCAGGCGGGCGATCGCGGCATCGAGCGCGTTCACCGCGGCCAGCAGCTGCGGGTCGATCACATTCCCGAATTCGATGGTGAACGCCGCGTCTCCCGCATCGAGTATGCGAATGCTCACTGGCTTGCTCCTTGCTGTATCAAAGCACGGACGTCGATGCAGCCCTTGCCGCCTGGTCGTAGCGCCCCGACAGGGTGCGCAGCAGGCGCGCCAGTTCGCCGATCTGTTCGTTGTCCTCGGCGCTGCCGGTAAAGCCCGGCATCAGGCAGGACTCACGCACGTCACGGTAGGCCAGGCAGACCTCGCGCCCGTGCTCGGTGACCGAAAAGAACGCCTCCTTGCCCTGCTTGCGGCTCTGCACCAGGCCCAGGCTCGCCAGCTTGCGCAAGGAATACGACACCACGTGGGTGTCCTCGACATTGAGCACGAAGCAGATGTCGGCGAGGCGCTTCTCGGTGTCTCGATGGGCGACGTGATGCAGCACCAGTGCATCGATCGAGGTCATGTCCTTGACCCCGACCGCGGTCATGCAGCGCATCATCCAGCGCGCAAACGCATGCCAGGCAATGATCATCCCGAACTCGAACTCCGACAGCTCGGGGGACTTCGGCGATACCAGATGTTCGGACGAAACGATGCGCCCGCTGTTCCGACCCGAGCCAGCTGTCGACCTTTTCATCATCTTTTCCTATAAAGTCATCTACGATTTGTTGACAATTTATAGATAAAATCTCAGTCTTTCAACAACGACGTTTCCTCACCAGCTGCCGTCGTTCGCTTGCGCCTCAGCACCCGATCGTTCCGCCCCCTCACCGGAGACCATCAAGATGACCGTGAAACACCGCATCCTGAACGCACTCGTCGGCCCCCTCGCCGTCCTTGCCATCGCCGGCGTCGCCCACGCCCAGACCACCTGGGACATGCCCACTCCCTACCCGATCAACAACTTCCACACCGAGAACGTCAACCAGTTCGCCACCGAGATCGCGCAGGCCAGCGGCGGCAAGCTCAAGATCACCGTGCATCCCAACGGTGCGCTGTTCAAGGCCAACGAGATCAAGCGCGCGGTGCAGGGCGGCCAGGCGCAGATCGGCGAGGTCCTGCTGTCCAGCCTGGCCAACGAGGACCCGCTGTACGCGCTCGACACCGTGCCCTTCCTCGCCACCAGCTACGCCGAGTCGCAGAAGTTGTGGCAGGCCTCGCGCACCGCGGTCGAGGCGCGGCTGGCGAAGAACGGCCTCAAGCTGCTGTATGCGGTGGCGTGGCCGCCGCAGGGCCTCTACTCGAAGACCGCGCTGACCTCGATGGCCGACCTCAAGGGCATCAAGATCCGCTCCTACAGCCCGACCGTGGCGCGCATGATCGAACTGATGGGCGCGCAACCGGTCACCGTGCAGGCCGCCGATCTGACCCAGGCGATCTCCACCGGCGTGGTCTCGGCCAACCTGACCTCGTCGGCCACCGGCTACGACTCCAAGAGCTGGGAACAGCTCGACTACTTCTTCGACGTCCAGGCCTGGCTGCCGAAGAACATCGTGTTCGTGGCGCAGAAGGCGTTCGACGCGCTCGACCCGGCCACCCGTCAGGCCGTGCTGAAGGCCGCCGCCACGGCCGAAACCCGGGGCTGGAAGATGTCCGAGGAAAAGACCGCGTGGTACGTCGACCAGCTCAAGACCAACGGCATGAAGGTGCTGCCGGCCTCGGACGCGCTGCGCGCGGATCTGCTCAAGGTCGGCGACAAGATGACCGCCGAATGGGCCGACAAGGCCGGTGCCGACGGCCGCAAGATTCTCGACACCTACCGCAACAGCAGATGATCCCGAACGGGCCCGCCATGCCGGGCCCTTTTTTTGTCCGGAGTCCGCCATGAGAGTCTTGCTCGATTCACTCTACCGCCTGGCCGGCGCCCTTGCCGCAGTCGGCATGGTGGCCACCCTGGTGATGGTGTCGGCCGGTATCGTCAGCCGCCCGCTCGGCATCTACCTGCGCGGCACCGACGACTACGCCGGCTACTCCATGGCCGCCTGCGGCTTCCTCGCCCTCGCCTACACCTTCAAGCACGGCGAGCACATTCGCGTGAGCCTGGTGCTCGAGCGCGTCGGCCCGCGTCTGCGCGCCGCACTCGAATGGTTCGCGCTCGCCGCCGGGACCACGGTTGCGGCGACCTTCGCCTGGTATGCGGTACGGCTGGCCTGGCAATCCCACGAATTCGACGAGATCTCGCAGGGCGTCGATGCCACGCCGCTGTGGATTCCCCAGCTGTCGATGGCGATCGGCGCCGTCGTGCTGCTGATCGCGCTGGTCGACGACCTCGTACTCACCACCCTCGTACTCACCACCCTCGGCCGCAGCCCCAGGCGGCTGGCCGGCGCCGGTGGCGAAGCCGCGCGCATGGAATGAAGGACAGATCATGGACCTGACCATTGCAGCACTCCTCATCGGGCTGATGCTCGTCCTGCTAGCCGGTGGGGTGTGGATCGGCCTCGCCCTGATGGCGATCGGCATCCTCGGCATGCTCGGCTTCACCACCCGCGCGCCCGGCGACGGCATGGCGGTGGCGATCTGGGGCATCGGCTCGAGCTGGACCCTGACCGCGCTGCCGCTGTTCCTGTGGATGGGCGAGATCCTGTTCCGCACCAAGCTGTCGGAAGACATGTTCAAGGGCCTCGCGCCGTGGCTCGAGCGCCTGCCGGGGCGCCTGCTCCACACCAACATCATCGGCTGCACGCTGTTCGCCGCGGTGTCGGGCTCGTCGGCGGCGACCTGCGCCACCATCGGCAAGATCGCGATGCCCGAGCTCAGCCGCCGCGGCTACCCCGAATCGATGGTGCTTGGCACCCTGGCCGGTGCCGGCACGCTCGGCTTGCTGATTCCGCCGTCGATCATCATGATCGTGTACGGGGTGGCGGCCGACGTGTCGATCTCCAAGCTCTTCATCGGGGGCGTGTTGCCGGGCATCCTGCTCGCGTCGCTGTTCATGGGCTGGGTGATCGGCTGGTCGCTGGTGCATCCCGACCGTATTCCGCCGGCCGACCTGAAAACCACCTTCATCGCCAAGATCCGCGCGTCACGCAACCTGATCCCGGTGATCGTGCTGATCGGCGGCGTGCTGGGCTCGATCTACAGCGGGGTCGCCACCGCCACCGAAGCGGCGGCGATCGGCGTGATCGGCAGCCTGATCATCGCCGCCAGCCAGAAATCGCTCACCCGCACGAGCTTCATCGCCGCGCTGATGGGTGCCACCCGGCTGTATTGCATGATCGCGTTGATTCTCGCCGGCTCGGCCTTCCTCACCCTGGCCATGGGCTATATCGGCCTGCCGCGCCACCTGGCCGAGTGGATCGGCTCGCTCGGCCTGAGCCCGGGCATGTTGCTGCTGGTGCTGGCCCTGTTCTACATCCTGCTCGGCTGCTTTCTCGACGGCATCTCGATCGTGGTGCTGACCATGGCGGTGCTGCTGCCGACCATCCACACGGCCGGCATCGATCCGCTGTGGTTCGGCGTGTTCGTCGTGGTCGTGGTCGAGATGGCCCAGGTCACGCCGCCGGTGGGCTTCAATCTGTTCGTGCTGCAGGGCCTGAGCGGACGCCAGATCACCACCATTGCCCGCTACGCGCTGCCCTACTTCCTGTTGATGGCGCTCGCCGTGGTGCTGCTCTACCTGTTCCCGGGCCTGGTCACCTGGCTTCCGGGGAAGATGATCGGCTGAAGCGTGCACCGGAAACGGGCCCACGCGGGCCCGTTTCCATTTGCAGCGGCGGACGAAGAATCAGCCTTCGAGCAGGCTGCGCAGCATCCACGCATTCTTCTCATGCACCTGCATGCGCTGGGTCAGCAGGTCCAGCGTCGGCTCGTCGCTGACCTTGTCGGCCAACGGGGCGACGCTGCGCGCCGTCCGCACCACCGCCTCCTGGCCCTGCACCAGCAGGCGGATCATCTCCTGCGCATTGGGCACGCCCTCCGGTTCGCTCATGCTGGTGAGCTTCTGGAACTCGCGGTAGGTGCCCGGCGCCGGGAAGCCCAGCGCGCGGATGCGCTCGGCGATCAGGTCGACGGCCAGCGCGAGTTCGTTGTACTGCCCCTCGAACATCAGGTGCAGGGTGTTGAACATCGGCCCGGTGACGTTCCAGTGGAAGTTGTGCGTGGTGAGATACAGGGTGTAGCTGTCTGCCAGCAGACGGGACAGACCGTCGGCAATCTGGGCGCGGTCAGTCTTGTTGATACCGATATCGATTTCCATGCTTGGCTCCTCGGAGTCTGGTTGTCGGGACGAATCGCGATGCGATCGCCATGGTCGAATCCTAAGCCCTTCGATTGCATTGATCCAATTGACTCGCCATATCCGCGGGATCAGCGGAGCCTATTCCGATCGTGGTAACGAACGCTCACGATGGCTCGAACGAGGGCAAGCGCCCGACCGGTCGCACACCCGGCAGCTGGCTCTCGAAGATCGCCGTGCGCAGGATGTCGATCGCGCCGCTGCGCGGATAGGTCACCCGCCACGCCAGCGCCACCCGCCGGGTCGGCTCGGGCTCGGTGAACGGGCGCACCGCGACCAGCGGGTTATGCACGCCCAGCTCGTCGGCGGCGGAGCTGGGCAATACGGTGACGCCGAGGCCGGTGGCGACCATGTGGCGGATGGTCTCGAGCGAACTGCCCTCGAGTGTGCGCTGCAGTCCACCGACGTTGCGGCAGTGCGGACACACCTCCAGCACCTGGTCACGGAAGCAGTTGCCGGCACCGAGCAGCAGCAACTGGTCGTCGGCGAGGTGCTCGGGATCGATGCTCGTTTCGGCCGTCCACGGGTGTGCGGCCGGCAGCAGCACCCGGAACGGCTCGTCGTACACCGGTTGGGTCACGACCCCGGCCTCTTCGAACGGCAGGCTGATGATGATCACGTCGAGCTCGCCGCGCTTGAGCGCCTCGGCCAACCGGGTGGTGTAGTTCTCCTGGATGATCAGGGGCATCCGCGGGGCCAGCTGATGGACACGCGGGATCAGGCGCGGCAGCAGATAGGGGCCGATCGTGTAGATCACGCCCACCCGCAGGGGTCCGGCCAGCGGGTCCTTGCCGGCCGAGGCGATCTCGTGGATCTGGGTCGCTTCGACCAGCACCTTCTCGGCCTGGGCGACGATGCGGCGGCCGGTCTCGGTAATCTTGACCTCGGATGCACTGCGCTCGAACAGCTGGATGCCAAGTTCCTCCTCGACCTTCTTGACCGCGACCGACAGCGTCGGCTGCGAGACGTGGCACTTCTCGGCCGCCCGGCCGAAATGGCGTTCGTGGGCAAGCGCGACGAGGTAGCGAAGGTCGGTCAGGGTCATGGCGATGGGTGAGCTTGGAAAGCGCGGTTCTGATCTCCGATCCATGCGGAAGGCGGGGGTCCGCGCTCAGCGATCCGGCATAGGAAATCGGCTAAAGGATATACTTCGGCGCAAAACGGAAAAACCCGAACAATATAAAGATGGCTGTCAGATTCTTCGTCTGCCGAGTTGCAGGATGCCTGCTCGCCGGCTTCGCTGCAACCGTCGCGGCGGCACCCGCCGCAGGCGAAACATCGTTTTTCGAGTCGCTTCCGGTCGTGCTCACCGTCTCGCGCCTGCCGCAGCCGCAGCAGGACACGCCGGCCGCGGTCAGCGTGATCGACGCCGATCTGATCGCTGCGACCGGATACCGCGATCTTGCGCGCGTGTTCCGCCTGGTGCCCGGCATGCAGGTTGCGCAGGAGCGGGGCAACGACCAGTGGGTGACCTATCACGGCCTCGGCGCCGATTTTCCGAACCAGATGCAGGTTCTGGTCGACGGCCGCTCGGTCTACACGCCGTATTTTTTTGGCGGTGCGGATTGGGGTGCGCTGGCGCTGAGCACCGAGGATATCGACCGGATCGAGATCGTGCGTGGATCGGATTCCGCTGCCTACGGCTCGAATGCCTTCCTCGGCGTGATCAACATCCTGACCCGCCACACGGCTGCGGAACCAGGCAGTTCGGCCACCGTCGACTTCGGCACCGATGGCATTGCCGATGCCACCGCCCGGCTGGTGACGACCGGGGGTCCCCTCGGTCTGCGCATCACCGCCCAACACCAGCAGGACGACGGCACCGAACGGCTCGACGACGGACGCCGGATCGACATCGTCAACCTCCGCGGCGACCTGCGGCTGAGCGACATCGACGAACTGGGTATCGTCGCCGGTCATAGCCAGGGTAGCCGGGAACAGGGCTTTCGCGGCGTGCTCTTCGACGCCAGTGCACCGCGCACCGCCACCCATGACAACAGTCATCTGCATCTGCGCTGGCGACGCGCCCCGAGCACGGACGAAGAGTGGTCGCTGTCGTGGTACCACAATCGCGAACATGCCCGGGATGCATGGCGGGTCGATTCCCGTGCCAACCTGCAGGGCTCGCTCGGCGGATATCCGGCACTGATCTCGACCCTGCTGACGGCACCGCGTCTGCTGGTCGATGTGAACAACAGTCGCGCCAGCCGGCGCAACAACGTCGAACTCCAGCACCGGCTGCGCCGGTCCGACACTCTGCAGCTGCTGTGGGGCAGCGAATGGCGACACGACTCGCTGGACTCCAGCGCCCTGTTCCATGACGGCAAACGGCGCAGTCAAAATGAATGGCGGGTGTTCGGCAATGCCGAGTGGAGAATGGCCCGCCACTGGCTATGGAATGCCGGCGCCATGGTCGAGCATATCGAAGACGACCGGGCGCGCATTGCCCCACGCCTGTTCCTCAACTGGCAGCCCGCCCCCTCCAGCACCTTCCGCGCGGGATATTCCGGCGGCTGGCGCCAGCCCTCTCTATTCGAGCGCAGCGCGGACGTCCGCATCGTGCATCCGGCCTACGGCGTGCTGCAGATCCGCCACCAGGGCAACGCCGCACTGAGGCCCCAACACATCGACGCCTTCGAACTCGGGTTTCTCGGCCTGCTGCCCGGCGGTCGCGGCAGTCTGGACGTTCGCCTGTTCGACGAACGGGTGCAGGATTACATCGTCCGCCGGGCCGCGCCCTTTGCGCCCGGCAACACGCTCCCGGGCATCGGCCTGCCGACCGACTTCTTTCAGCGCATCCTCACCGGTACGCGCTGGGAGAACGCCCATGGCACCGTCCGCCTGACCGGCCTCGAATACCAGTTGCGCGTCCACCCCTGGGCCGGCGGCCAGCTCCTGCTCAATCACACCATGATCCGCGCCCGGGCGGACGATCCTGCGGTCAATGGCAGCGTCGCCCCCTATGTGGCCAGCCTGACCTGGCTGCAGCGGCTGGGCCCGTGGCAGTCCACGCTGAGCGTCCTGCGCATGGGGCCGACCGACGCCGCGACCGGTTTTGCCGATGCTCAGCGGCTCACGGTGGAGGCCTACACCACGCTCGACTTGAGCGTCGCGCGCAGCATCCGCCTGGGCCCCCAGCCGCTCGAGCTGCGGCTGAGCGCGATCAATCTCCTCGGCAGGCATCAGGAGCTGATCCACCGCCCGGTCGAAATCCTGCCCGAATACCGTGGCGACAAGGCGGCGAACCCGCTGGAGCCACAGGTCCACCTCTCGGTCCGCGCGCCGTTCTGAATCCGGCTACCCTCACCCCGGGGCTTGACCCGGCGCCACTCCGCCCTCATGTTGAAAGCGTCGCGCCGGGAACGCGCCGCATGCACCGGCGTCAACGCTCCATCCAAGCTGACCACAAGACAGGAAAACCGATGCGAAACACCCTCGTTGCCAGCACCCTGATTGTCGCCCTCACCGCCTTCCTGCCCACAGGCAGCATCATCTCGTCGTCACATGCCAACCCGGCCGCCCCAGCGGCGTCGATGGTCACGCCCAACCGCTATGGCCTGCCCGATTTCGGCGACCTGGTCGAACAGGTCGGGCCGGCGGTGGTCAATATCAGCGTGGTCCAGGAACAGCAATTGAGCGGCGGCGCGGACAACCCGCTCGCCAATGACCCGTTCTACGACTTCCTGCGCCGATTCGGCGTGCCGATGCCGCCGGGCATGCCCGGACAGCCGGGCGGACCGCCGCGCATCAGCCGCGGGATCGGTTCCGGTTTCATCGTCAGTGCCGACGGCTATGTGCTGACCAATGCCCACGTGGTCGGTGAGGACGGTGCCGAGGTGACCGTGCGCCTGATCGACAAGCGTGAATTCAAGGCCAAGGTGGTCGGCACCGACAAGCGTACCGACATCGCCGTGCTCAAGATCGACGCCGGCAACCTGCCGACGGTGAAAATCGGCGATGCCGACCGTGCACGCGTCGGTGAATGGGTGGTGGCGGTGGGCTCGCCCTTCGGCTTCGACAACACTGTCACCGCCGGCATCATTTCGGCCAAGGCACGGCGCCTGCCGGACGAAAACTATGTGCCTTTCATCCAGACCGATGTGGCGATCAATCCAGGCAACTCGGGCGGTCCGCTGTTCAATCTCGGCGGTGAAGTGGTCGGCATCAACTCGCAGATCTACTCGCGTTCGGGCGGCTTCATGGGCATCTCGTTCGCGATTCCGATCGATGTCGCGATGAAGGTGAAGGACCAGCTCGTGACCCACGGCCGGGTTCAGCGTGGTCGTCTCGGGATCGCCATCCAGGGCGTGGACAAGGAACTCGCGCAGTCCTTCGGTCTGCCCGACGCCCGGGGCGCGCTGGTCGCCAGCGTGGAGCCCGGCAGCGCCGCCGACAAGGCCGGACTGAAACCCGGTGATGTGGTGCTGGGCGTGGATGGCAACCGGATCAGCGACTCGGCCGACCTGCCCCGCATCATCGGCGACAAGCGCCCGGGGGCCCGGGTCGGACTCGATGTGTGGCGCGACGGCAAGAGCAGGGAACTCACCGCCACCCTCGACGAGCTGAATCCGGAACCCGCCGCGGTGGCCCGGGGTGGTCGGGGTGAGAACACCGGTGGCAAGCTCGGCCTCGCCGCGCGCGCGCTGACCAGTCAGGAGGCGGCGCAGCTCGGAGTCGCCGGCGGTCTCGTGGTCGAGGGCAGCACCGGCCCTGCGGCGCGCGCCGGGGTGCAGCGCGGCGATGTGATCCTGGCCCTCAACAATCAACCGGTGAGTTCGGTCGAGCAGTTCCGCCAGCTTGTCGAGGCGGCAGGCAAGCGCTTCGCCCTGCTGATCCAGCGCGAGGATGCACGGATCTTCGTTCCGGTGCGCCTCGACTGAGCCCGGGCCGCGGTCGGGACAGCCTCCCGACCGGCCGCGGGCCCTTGCCAGACCGGCGCCGCGTGGCGGATATCCCCGCCTGCGGTGAGGGCCGGTCGTTGCCGTGGGCAGCGCCCGGCCTGCCAACCTGACCGTGACCGAAGCGGGGCTGAAGGCGCCCGCAGCCGGTCAGACCCGGAAGCGCGACACCGACTCCTGCAGACTCGATGCGAGTTGTTCCATCTCGCGGGCCGCTTCCACCGTACGCTCGATCGCGACGTTGTTCTCTCGCGCCATGCCGGCGATCGCATCGATGCTGGCAGTAACCGACTCGCTCGCCCGGCGCTGGTCTCCGGTCGCCGCCGCAATCAGGTCGAGCCCCTCGCCCACCTCGGTGACCGAGGCGTTGGCCGCCACCAGCACACCGGCGACGACCTCGGCCGCGTGACGGCTCGACTCGAGGTGATTCAGTCCGCGCCCGATGGAATCCTGGACCGAAGCCGACTGACGGCTGATCTCGCGGGTGATGTTGTCGATCTCGCCCGCCGACCGGGCCGACTTCTCGGCCAGCTTGCGCACCTCGTCGGCCACCACCGCAAAGCCGCGGCCCTGCTCGCCGGCACGCGCGGCTTCGATGGCTGCGTTGAGGGCGAGCAGGTTGGTCTGCTCGGCGATTTCCCGCACCTCCTGGGTCATGCTGGTGATCGCCCGCGTCGATTCCACGAACGCCCCGACCGATTGCGCCATGTTCTGGACCGCAGTCTCGACATGGGCGACCTCGCCGATCAGTTGCCCCAGGCTTTTCTGCCCTTCCTGCGACCGCGACAGGCTCTCGCGCGAACGCTCGCGCACGGCTTCGGTACTGTCGGCGATATGCGAGATCTTTGCGTTCAGCTCGTCCACGGACTCCGCCGCCTTCATCGAACTGTCGTTCTGACGATGCGAGCCCTCCGCCAGTTGCGACGCGCCGCGCACCAGATTGCGTGCCGACCCGGTCACCGCTTCGGCCGAACTGCCGACCTGGCGTACCAGGCCACCGATCGTCGCCAGCATGCGGTTGAAGGTGTCGGCGGTGCGGCCGATCTCGTCCTGCCCCGGCGCATCGAGCCGGCGGGTAAGGTCGCCGCCGCCCTGTGCAATCTCGGACAGGCTGTCGGTCAGATGGGACAACGGCCGGGTCACGAAGCGGCGGATGAACAGATACACGAAGCCGATCAGCGGCAGCGAGACCAGCAACGCGAACAGGATGCTCTTGTTGCGGAAATCGCTCACCGCGGCATTCACCTTGTCGAGCGAAATGCGCATGCTCACCGCGCCGAGCGGGGTGCCCTCCGGCACCTGATGGCACAGTGTGCAGTCCTTGCCGAGATAGTTCTTCGACGCCGGCGACGAAATCACCACCCGCAGATGGTCGCCGTAGCGCTCGTCGGTGGCCACCTGCAACACCGCCGCCCCCCCGGCCATGACCTGTTTCTCGACCTCGTCGAGCATCTGTTCGGAGGCGGTACCCGGACCATAGACCTTGCTCACCGCCTCGCCGCGGATCACCTTGAGGTCACGCACCGACGACAGTTCCTTGATCTGGTCGAGGAACACGTCGCGCTGTGCCACCGTACCGGTGATCATCATGCCGGTCAGTCCGGCCATGGTCATCTCGTTGACCGTGCTCGCAAAATCCTTCGCCTGAGCGATCGCGGTATCGCGGTTCACGCGGGTTTCCCACGCGATCATGCTGCCCCATGCCAGCACCAGCATCAGCCAGATCGCGCCGGTCAAGCGAACCCATATCGGCGTGTCGGACAAACGACGCATGATTTTCTTCTCCTTGTTTTGGTCCCGAACGCGGGCCATTCCGTTGTCCACAGGTACTACGGCCCGCCCCGCGCAAGCTTTAGTCCTTTTTCAACAGACAGTTACCGACGTCGATGCCGTCGGGTTGAAATACAAACCAATCGGAATATCATGCTTTGCCGATAAGCGCATGGAACCATTTGCGCACGGTGCCGGTCGGATCGCCGGTTTCCCCTTCAACAACAAACCCGGAAAGGTCAAACATGAAGAAATCCCTCGCCCGCGTCGCCCTCGGCATTGTCGCACTGTCCCTGGCTACGGTGGCTTCCGCCCAGTTCAAGCCCGAAGACCAGATCAAGTTCCGCAAGGCCGGCTACAGCTTCATGAGCTGGAACATGGGCAAGATCAAGAGCAACCTCGAAGGCAGCTACGATGCCGCCCAGGTAACCGCGGCCGCCAATGCCATCGCCGGCATTGCCAACTCCGGCATGGGTGCCTTGTTCGGTCCGGGTACCGACAAGGCGATCGGCGAGCACAAGACCCGGGTCAAGCCCGAGCTGTTCCAGAACATGCCGGAAGTGGGCAAGCTGGCCGGCGACTTCAACAAGGCCGCCAACAACCTCGCCAAGGTCGCCGCAAACGGCGACGCCGCCACGGTGAAGACCGCTTTCGGCGATCTGGGCAAGACCTGCAAGGCCTGTCACGACCAGTTCCGCGAAGACTGAGCACGATCGGCCAGCACACGAAAAAGCCGCACCCGAGGGTGCGGCTTTTTCGTGCGGATCGCCTACCAGGCTGGCGCAGCCTGGGTCGGTGGCGGCGGGGGCGTCAACAGTCCACCGCTCACCACCCAGACCGTTGCCGCGGCCACCGCCAGCGCGATGATGAAGGACACCAATCCGCCGCCCTGGGCCGGCTTCGCCGAAGGATCGCTCACCTCCTTGAGACCGGTGATCATCGGCTTCACCAGATTGTCCTTCTTCACCCGGGCGTAGTACATGATCGCCAGCAGATGCGCCGTCACCAGCGCACCGACGACCCAGGTGTTCTGTCGGTGCAGGCCACTGAGCCAGTCACTGGCATCCTTGCTCACCAGGACGCGAAGCGGTCCCTCGAAGGCGATGTCGTCGTTCGACACCAGCCCGCTGATCACCTGGAAAACCAGCACCGCCAGCAGGCCGAGCACCGACAGCGCGCCCAGCGGGTTGTGGCCCAGTCCACTCCACTGCCCGCGCACGTACGCGGCGATGCGCCCCGGACCGGGAACGAAATGGGTGAAGCGGGCATAGGTCGACCCAACCACGCCCCACACCAGCCGGAAAGCCAGCAAGCCGGTGATCGCGACCCCGAGCCGGCCATGCCAGACGATCAGGTTGCCGCCCACGAGGCCGGTCACGAAAACCCCGGTCGTCATGACGACCAGCAACCAGTGGAAGAGGCGGGTCGGCAAGTCCCAGACCCGGATGTGCTTCTTGTTCATGATGACCTTATGACGTTGTGGATTTGTGCGTGCCTGCACAGACCCGCTCACGCCGTATTGGTTTCCGCACTGCCGCAGCGGGCGGCGAGAAACTCGACCAGATGCCGGCCGGTGTGCGAGCCCGGGACGGCCATCGCCTGCTCCGGCGGCCCTTCCGCGACCACCGCGCCACCCTCGTCCCCCCCCTCCGGCCCGAGGTCGATCAGCCAGTCGGCCTCGGCCATCACGTCGAGGTCGTGTTCGATCACCAGCACCGTGTGTCCGGCGTCGGTCAGGCGGTGCAGGACGTGGATCAGCTTGTCCACATCGGCCATGTGCAGGCCGACCGTCGGTTCGTCCAGTACATACAGGGTGTGCCTGTCGGCCACCAGCGGTACGCCGCCGGCAGTCGGCTCGCCGACGCGGGTACGCACCTTGGCGAGCTCGGTCACCAGCTTGATGCGCTGCGCTTCGCCGCCGGACAGGGTCGGGCTGGGCTGGCCCAGAGTCAGGTAGCCGAGGCCGACGTCCTGCAGCAGCTGCAGCGGGTGGGCGATGGCCGGATGGGCGGCGAAGAAGCCCACCGCCTCGTCCACCGGCAGCGCCAGCACTTCGGCCACGGTCTTGTCGCGCCAGCGTACCGACAGGGTCTCGGGGTTGAAGCGCGCGCCGCCGCAGGCCTCGCACGGCGTCTTCACGTCGGGCAGGAAGTTCATCTCCACCGTGGTCTGGCCGGCACCGTCACACACCGGGCAGCGGCCGCCACCGGTGTTGAACGAGAAACGCGATGCCGCCCAGCCCCGGGTTCGGGCATCGAAGGTGTCGGCAAACAGCTTGCGGATCGCATCCCAGAAGCCGACGTAGGTCGCCGGGCAGGAGCGCGGGGTCTTGCCGATCGGGGTCTGGTCGACCTCGAGCACGCGGCCGACCTGCTGCCAGCCGAGGAGGCGGCGACAGCCCGTCAGCGGCTGGTCGACCTCGTCCGGCTGGGCCTGGCCACGGCGGCGGGCGCGGGTGGATTCGGGATCGCCGAGGCGGGCGCGCAGGTTGGCGTGGATCACGTCGCGCGCCAGCGAGGACTTGCCCGAGCCCGATACCCCGGTCACCACGGTCAGGCGCGCGAGCGGAATGCGCACCGCGATGTCCTTGAGGTTGTGCAGGGTCGCGCCCTCGACCCGGATCGCCGGATGCGCGTCCGTCACCGCCCGCCGTGGCCGCATCGGATGCTGCAGCGGATTGCGCAACCAGGCCCCGGTGGCCGACTCGGGCGCGGCCAGCAACGCGGCGATATTGCCCTCGGCCACCACCCTGCCGCCACGGACCCCGGCGCCGGGGCCCAGATCGATCACATGATCGGCGCGACGGATGGTGTCCTCGTCGTGCTCCACCACCAGCAGGGTGTTGCCACGGTCGCGCAAGGCTTCCAGGGTGTCGAGCAGCAGGCGGTTGTCGCGCGGGTGCAGGCCGATGGTCGGTTCATCGAGCACGTAGCACACGCCGCGCAGGTTGGAGCCGAGCTGGGCGGCGAGACGGATGCGCTGCGCCTCGCCGCCCGACAGCGTCGGCGCCGCGCGGTCGAGCGCGAGATAGCCCAGCCCGACATGCTTGAGGAAATCGAGCCGGCCGCGGATTTCGGACAGCAGATCACGGCCGATGTCGGTTTCGCGCGCGCTGAGCGCCAAGGTGGCAAAGAAGTCCGCTGCGCGATTTACCGGCAGCATTGCCAGCTGATGCAGGCCGAGGTCGCGGAAGCGCACCGCCCTGGCCACCGGGTTCAGGCGCGCACCGTCGCAGGCCGGACAGGTTTCGTCGGCGTTGACGGTGTCTTCGGCATCGCCGAGGTCGAGCGCATCGGGATCGTCCACCCGCGCGCTGGTCTTCAACCCGGTGCCGTAGCACTTGGGACACCAGCCGTGCTTGGCGTTGTACGAGAACAGACGCGGATCGGGCTCCGGAAAGCCGGTACCGCAGCTCGGGCACGCGCGCAGGGTGGAAAAGGTGACCGGCTGAGCGCCGAACTTGCCCAGCTCGAGCACCTTGAGCACCCCCTTGCCGTGTTCCAGCGCCACCCGCACGAACTCGCGCAGGCTGGTCTCGTTGTCCGCCTGCATCTTGAGCATGCCCACCGGCAGCTCGATGGTGTGTTCCTTGTAGCGGTCGAGCCGCGGCCACCTGGTGGTCGGCAGGTATTCGCCATCCACCCGCAACTGCGGATGGTCCTTGCTCCGCGCCCACTTGGCGAGGTCGGTGTACAGCCCCTTGCGATTGGTAACCAGCGGTGCGAGCACCTCCACCGAGGCCCCGCGCAGCTCGCGCTGGATCTGGCCGACGATGGCCTCGAAGCTTTGCGGTGTCACCGGCACCTGGCAGTCCGGGCAGTACTGGGTGCCCAGCTTCACGTACATCAGGCGCAGGAAGGGGTGGATCTCGGTCAGCGTCGCCACCGTGCTCTTGCGCCCGCCGCGGCTGGTGCGCTGCTCGATCGCCACCGTGGGCGGGATGCCGAACAGGCCGTCGACGTCGGGCCGACTGGCCGGCTGCACGAACTGGCGCGCATAGGCGTTGAGCGACTCGAGATAGCGGCGCTGGCCTTCGCCGAACACGATGTCGAAGGCCAGGGTCGATTTGCCCGAGCCCGAGAGTCCGGTGATCACCGTGAACCGGTCGCGCGGAATCGACACGCTGATGTTCTTGAGGTTGTGCTCGCGCGCATGACGGATCTCGATCGCCGGCGCCGCCAGCGCACGATAGACCGCGCCCGCTTCGGCCACCATCGGTGGCGCACTGCCGGTGCGGAGCAGCGCCGCTGCGTAGTCGCGCAGCGCGGCGCCGGTATGCGATGCCGGGTGCGCACGCACGTCCGCCGCACGGCCCTGGACGACCACCTCGCCGCCGTCCTCGCCGCCCTCCGGGCCGAGGTCGATGATCCAGTCCGCAGCCGCGATCACGTCGAGGTTGTGCTCGATCACGATCAACGAGTTGCCGGCCTCGAGCAGCTTGTTGAAGGCCCCGAGCAGGGTGGCCACATCCTCGAAATGCAGGCCGGTGGTCGGTTCGTCGAACAGGAAGAGCAGACCGGGCGCGGCGGCGGCGGCGGGCTTGAGCCCGCCATCTGTCTTCGCTTCCGCGTGTTGGCGGGGTGAAGCCCGCCCTCCTGAGTTCTTGCCCTTTTTCTGTGCGGCTTCGGCCAGGTGACCGGCCAGCTTCAGGCGCTGGGCTTCACCGCCCGACAGGGTCGGCACCGGCTGACCCAGGCGCAGGTAATCGAGGCCGACGTCGGCCAGCGGCGCCAACGCGGCCAGTACCTTGGGCTGATCGGCAAAGAAGGCCAGGGCCTCGTGCACGGTCATTTCCAGCACGTCGGCCACCGACACCCCGCGCCACTGCAGCTCGAGCACCTCGGGACGGTACCGCTTGCCGTCGCAGTCCGGGCAGCGCAGCCACACGTCGGACAGGAACTGCATCTCCACATGCTCGAACCCCGAGCCGGTGCAGGTCGGGCAGCGTCCGTGGCCGGCATTGAAGCTGAAGGTGCCGGGCGAATAGCCGCGTTCCTTCGCTTCCGGCAGCGCCGCGAACAGGTTGCGGATCGGATCCCAGGCGCCGACATAGCTCACCGGGTTGGAGCGCGAACTCTTGCCGATCGCCGACTGGTCGACCATCACCACGCCGCGCAGCAGGTCCACCCCGTCGAGGCGCTCGAACGCACCCGGAGTCTCGACCGCTTCGCCGAAGTGCTTGGCCAGCGCCGGATACAGCACGTCCTGGATCAGCGTCGACTTGCCCGAGCCGGACACCCCGGTGAGGCAGGTCATGCGCTGCAGCGGAAAGTCCACGGTGAGATCGCGCAGATTGTGCTCGCGCGCACCGACCAGGGTCAGGCGCGGGGTGGCGGCATCGACCGGACGTGGCGGACGATCGACGTCGACACGCTTTCTGCCCGCCAGCCACGGCCCGCTGACCGAATCCGGGTTGGCCGCGATCTCGGCCGGCGTCCCGCGGGCCACGATGTTGCCGCCGCGCTCGCCCGGGCCAGGACCGATCTCGAGCAGCTCGTCGGCCGCCACCATCACCTGCGGATCGTGCTCGACCACCACCAGGGTGTTGCCGGCATCGCGCAACCGGGTCATGACCCCGAGAATGCGGCCGATGTCGCGCGGATGCAGACCGATCGACGGCTCGTCGAGCACGAACAGGGTATTGACCAGCGAGGTGCCGAGCGCGGTGGTCAGATTGATGCGCTGCACCTCGCCGCCGGACAGGGTGCGCGACTGGCGGTCCAGGGTCAGGTAGCCGAGGCCGACGTCGGCGAGATAGGTCAAGCGGCTGCGGATCTCGCCCAGCACCAGCGAAGTGGCCTCGTCGGCCGTGCCGGGCAGATCGAGCGCGTCGATCGCGGTGCGGATGCGGTCGACCGGCAGCGCCATCAATTCGTTGATCGCCAGGCCCCTGTCGGCGGTATTGCTTCCGGCCTTCTCCATCGAATCCGGCCCCGACGACACCGGCAGCCGCCACAGCAGCGCATCGGGCTTGAGGCGCGCGCCGTGGCAGGCCGGGCACACGGTATAGCTGCGATAGCGCGACAGCAGCACCCGGATGTGCATCTTGTAGGCCTTGGTCTCGAGCCAGGCGAAGAAGTGGCGCACGCCGTACCAGTAGCGCGGCCAGGAGCTGTCCCAGCTCTTCCACTTGTCGTCGCCCTCGAGCACCCAGCGCCGATGCTCGGGCGGCAGCTCGCGGAACGGGATGTCCATCGCCACCCCGGCCTTCTTCGCCATCTTCACCAGATCCTGCTGGCACTCGCGATAGCTCTCGGTCTGCCACGGCTTGATCGCGCCTTCGGCAAGGGTTTTCGACTCGTCCGGAATGACCAGGCCGAAATCGACCCCGATCACGCGGCCGAAACCGCGACAGGTCTCGCATGCACCGATCGCCGAATTGAACGAGAACAGGCCCGGCGTGGGATCGCTGTAATGGATGTCGCAGTCGGCACAGTGCAAGCCGTCGGAGTAGCGCCACGCCGCTTCGTCCTGCCCTTCGCCGGCGGTGAACACGGTCAGCCGGCCGTGGCCGAGGCGCAACGCGGCCTCGACCGCTTCGGCGACGCGCGCCGACTCGGCCGAGGAATACCGAAAACGGTCCTGCACCACCTGTAGCACGTCGCCATCCGCCCCTTCGTCGCGCCGATGGATCCGGGTGTAGCCCTGCACATTGAGCAGTCCGGTGATCTCTGCTTCGGTGAAATTCTTCGGTACCGTCACCGGAAAGCAGATCACCAGCCGCGGATCCCCGGCGGCCACGGATCGTCGCGCCAGATCGGCGGCAATGCTGTCGGGCGAGTCGCGTCGCACCGGGACATCGCAGCGGCGGCAATGCAGGCGGGCCGAACGCGCGTAGAGCAGCTTGAAGTGGTCGGCCAGCTCGGTCATGGTGCCGACGGTGGAGCGCGAGGTGCGGACCTGGCTGGTCTGGTCGATCGCGATCGCCGGCGGCACCCCGTCGATGCGGTCCACCCGGGGCTTGTCCATGCGGTCGAGAAACTGCCGCGCGTAGGGCGAGAAGGTCTCGACATAGCGGCGCTGGCCTTCCGCATACAAGGTGTCGAACACCAGCGAGGACTTGCCCGAGCCGGACACCCCGGTGACGACCATGAGCCGGTTCAGCGGCAGGTCGAGCGACAGGTTGCGCAGATTGTTCTGGCGCGCGCCGCGAATCCGGATGACGTCGGACTGGGGGCTGCGGTCGGCAGCGCTCATGGCCGGGAAGCGACGCAAGCGAACGTCGGCACCGCCGGGGGATGCGCGCGCATCACTGCGGCACGGCGTCCTGTTCGGGCTTGCTGCGCACAGCGTCCACCACGTCCTGGCCCGCATCCTTGAGCCTGCTCGCGGCCTCACGGGTGGCGTCGGCGATCCGCCGCGCCGCCTGCTCGGCCGCCTCCTTGGCGTCGAGTGCCGGTCCGCTGGCGGCGTCGGCCACCTCGTCGGCCTTTTCCTTGCCGGTCTCGAGTTGCTCGCGGGCGGTTTCGGTCACCGCTTCGATGACCGCCTTGCCCGCCTCGCCGGTTTTCCGCGCAGCCTCGCCGACCGCTTCCTTCGCCTCGGCAACGGCCTCGCTGGCAGGACGTTCGGCGTTCGCGGTCGACACTTCCTCGCTACAGGCGGCGAGAAAGAGGGTGCTTGCAGCGGCCGTCGCGGCCAGCAGGATTCTCATCGATTTCATCTCGTGCGGTGGAAAAGGTCAAAGTCTGCTCTTTCTGACCCACATCCGCTGCCGGAAAGTTCCTGAACCAGCAAAAACAAGGGGCCCACGCGGGGCCCCTGGGTCACGACGGAAGAATACTCACTTGACCCGGTTGCGGTACTCGTCGGTACGGGTATCGATCTCGATCTTGTCGCCGATTTCGACAAAAGCCGGGACCGGCAGCTCGAAACCGGTGGAAATCTTGGCCGGCTTCATGACCTTGCCGGACGTGTCGCCCTTGACTGCGGGTTCGGTGTAGATCACCTCGCGCACCACCGAATTCGGCAGTTCGACCGAGATCGCCTTGCCGTTGTAGAACACGACTTCGCAGGCGAGGCCGTCCTCCAGGTACTTGAGCGCATCGGTCATGTTCTCGGCTTCGACTTCGAACTGCTCGTAGTCGGCATCCATGAACACGTACATCGGATCGGCGAAATAGGAATAGGTGACTTCCTTGCGATCGAGCTGCACGACTTCGAACTTGTCGTCGGCCTTGTACACCGACTCGGACGGCGCGCCGGTGAGCAGGCTCTTGAGTTTCATTTTCACGACCGCGGAGTTGCGGCCGGATTTGTTGTATTCGGCTTTCTGCACCACCAGCGGGTCGGTGCCGACCATGATGACGTTACCGACGCGGAGTTCCTGAGCGGTTTTCATGCTGATTCCTGAACTGTAGCGGCGCGACCGAAGCCGCAAGCCCATAGACGAAAGCGCGCGATTCTACTCTCTCGCGGCCCGAATGTGGTTGCAGAATTGCTTCAAATTTTCCGCCAGATCGGTTTGCATGCTCAAACCCGTGC
Organism: Azoarcus sp. Soil_N_20; assembly: GCF_057656155.1. Classification (NCBI taxonomy): domain Bacteria; kingdom Pseudomonadati; phylum Pseudomonadota; class Betaproteobacteria; order Rhodocyclales; family Zoogloeaceae; genus Azoarcus; species Azoarcus sp. Soil_N_20. The sequence goes on from NZ_JBDGKX010000005.1 coordinate 282,628, forward strand.
ACCAGGTTGCGGCATGGGCGTCGATCGCCGGCAGGGCGGCGAGGAGATCCGCCCATGCCGGTGCGATCGCGCCACGGCCGTTCCACGCACGCCAGAAGCCCGCCAGCGCGTCCGCGGCTGCCGTATCGAGGCCCACGCAGTAGCGCGCAAGAAAGGCCTCGAGCTTGTCGAAGTGCGCGTCGTCCTGCTGCCGGTAGATCTGCCACACCAGGGGCCGGGCAGCCCATTGCGCGCGGACGAAGGAATCCTCGCCCCGCACGAAATTGAGGTCGCAGGTCCACAGCAGACGATCGTAGGCGCGCTGATCGGTAAAGGGCAGCACGGCCAGTTCCATCCTGCCCGCACGCAACCGCGCCCCGGCCGCCAGCGCGGCGCAGCCGAACACCCGCGCCACATCGGCGAGCACGCGGCCCTCCGGGACCAGTACCAGCACCGCGCGCTCGCCCCCGGCCCAGGCGCCCATGAGATCGGCGAGCGCGGCCTGCTCGTAAGCGAACAGCGAGATGACCAGGGTGTCGGCGGGCAGGGTCTCGAATCCGTGCCCGGACAGCCACGCTTCGCGCCCGCCGGAGCGCCGGAAGTGATCACGTTCGGCAAGCACGCCACGTTCGCGCAGCAGACCGCCGGTTGCGGCATCGAAGCCGGGAAAGAAGAAGTGCTTGACCAGCGGCAGCCCCGGATGCGGCGAGGCCAGCCCGTGGCAGCCCGCCACCCAGTCTTCCGCCGACAGGTATTCGAGATTGATCCACACCGGCGCCACCGGCGCGCTCGCCATCGCCTCCAGATGCGCCGCCGGCAGCGAACAGCCAAAGGCCTCGATCACCACCCCGGCAGGCTCGACCGGCGGGAAACGCTCGCGCCACCGGCACACCTCGACCCCGTCCGCGAACACGCGTTCCGCACTCGCCGCCACCTGCGGGCAGAGCCGTGCAAACGCCGTCCACTCGTCGACCCAGAGCCGTACCGTCAGCCCATGCTCGGTCGCCAGCGCCCGCGCCAGCCGCCAGCACACGCCGATATCCCCATAGTTATCCACAACCTGGCAGAAAACCTCCCAATCCGGCGGCGAAGGATGCGGCGATTCAGTCATGGCCGTGGGCAAGTCCGGGGATGAACACGGGAAAGGTTGTGGACAAAGGCCCGAACGACCGCAGCATCAAAAAGCACTGACATTCGGTGCACAACGACTACAGAATTTATCAACCTGTTTATCAGACCCGAAATGCGGCACTGCAACAGGAGCCAGGGGACTTATCCACAGATTTCGGGTCACTGTTTACTTCTTTGTTTCTTTAATGAATATAAAAACAATAAAACAAACCTGAATCTGCAAACGGCCCCCGTCCCGGCATCGGTGCGTCGGGACCTACCGCCGAAAAGCGGCGAATCAGGCGAAATCGGCAAGCCGCGCAAGATCGTCGGCGTCGAGCCAGCGCCATTGACCCGGCGCCAGCCCCGGATCGAGTTCGAGACCGCCGACGCGGCTGCGGTGCAGGACCTCCACCCGATTGCCGGCGGCACCGATCATGCGCTTGACCTGGTGATACTTGCCTTCGCAGATCGTCAGTTGCAGCGTGTGGCTGCCGGTCTGCACACATGCGGTCGCGGCAACCGGCGCCGGCTCGTCATGCATCTGCACGCCGGCCAGCAGGGCCGCAATCAGTTCGTCGCCCACCGGATGCTTCAGGGTGACTTCATAGACCTTGGGCGTGTTCTTCTTGCCCGAACTCCACTGGTGGATGAACTTGCCGTCGTCCGACAGCAGCAGCAACCCGGTCGTGTCCTGATCGAGACGGCCGATGCATTGCACACCGCGAGCGAGGAGTTGCGGTGGCAGCAGCGTGAACACCGAAGGATGAAAGGTCGGCTTCTGCGAGCACTCGTAGCCGGACGGTTTGTGCAGCACGACGTAGGCTTGCGCCCGGTAATGCCAGGTCTGGCTGCCGACGCTGAACTCGAGCCCGGGCGAGCCGTCTGCGCTGCCCGCGTCGAAATCGGCAAAGGGATCATCACAGGGAACGCCGCCAACGCTGACGTGACCGGCGCGGATGAGGGCACGGCTTTCCTTGCGGCTGCCGAAACCCTGGGAGTGGAGGAGTCGTTCGATATGCATGGTCGGCATGGTACCCCTTGTCGGCGCTGCGATCGCGGCCCGGGTCGGGGTAAACTGCGGGCCTGACCGGTAATGGAGCATGTCCTTGAAATTCGAACACCTGGTCGAGGTCAATGACCTCACCAATCTCGACGCCATCGTGCTCAGTCGCGAGGAAATCTGGTTCGGCCTGCTGTGCAGGGCCGAAGATGCGCGCCCCTTTCTGCCCGGACTCGAAACCTGCACGATCATCGAACGCAACGCGGACGGGCTGGTGCGAGAACTGAATTTCGGCCCGGTCGTGATCCGTGACCGGGTGCGTTTCTGCGAGCTCGAGTGGATCTGCTTCGAATCGGAAGCGACTGCCGAACACGCCGGTGGCTGTCTGACGATCAGCATCGAGGAACCCGAGCCGGGCCTGTTCTTCCTTCGCTTCCGCTACACCACCAGCCTGCCGGACGCATCCACCGGCGAGGATGCGCAGTATGCCGGTATCGTGCGATCGGCCTACCACCAGTCCGATCTCGACACCCTCAAGGTCATCCGCATGATCGCCGAATCGGGGCGTCTGCAGTAGGACCTTTCCCTCCGGCGCCCGCTGCGAGCGCGGCGGGCGCCATTTCGTTCACTTCAGGAAATCAACCATGTGGTTCAAGAATCTGCAGCTCTATCGCCTGCCCGTCGGGTGGGACATGACCGTCGAAAAACTCGAGGAACAGCTCGCGAAGAAGCCCTTCCATCCCTGCGGCAGCCAGGACATGGAAAGCCGCGGCTGGCTGTCGCCGCTGGGCAATGAAGTGCTGGTGCATGCGGTCGGCGGTCAATGGCTGGTCGCGCTCGGCTTCGAGCACCGCCTGTTGCCGTCTGCGGTGGTCAAGGACGAAGCGGAAGAACGTGCGGCCGAAATGGCCGAGCAACAGGGCTACAAGCTCGGTCGCAAGCAGATGAAGGAGTTGCGTGAGCAGATCACCCAGGAGCTGATGCCGCGCGCCTTCACCCGGCGCAAGCGCTTGCACGCATGGATCGACCCGGTCGGCGGCTGGCTGGCGGTGGATGCGCCCAGTCAGGCGCGTGCGGAGGATGTGCTGGAGCAATTGCGCCACACCCTCGACAGCTTCCCGCTGACCCTGCTACGCACCGAACGCTCGCCGGTATCGGCGATGGCTGACTGGCTCGCCGGCAGCGAGGCACCGGCCGGATTCACCATCGACCAGGACTGCGAGCTGCGTTCGGTCACCGAAGACAAGGCGGCGGTGCGTTACGTGCGCCATCCGCTGGAAGGCGACGAGATCAAGGCCCACCTCGAGGGCGGCAAGCTGCCGACCCGTCTGGCCCTGACCTTCGATGACCGGGTGAGTTTCGTGCTGACCGAGAAGCTCGAGATCAAGCGCATCGACTTCCTCGATGTGGTGCGCGACCAGATCGACGGCCAGGCCGAGGATGCAGAGATGCTCTTCAACGCCGAGTTTGCCCTGATGACCGGTGAACTGGGTCAGTTGCTACCGGCGGTGGTCGAAGCGCTCGGCGGCGAACTGAAATCCGAGGCCACTGCGTCGGCGGCGGTACTCGCCGGCGACCCGCCTTTCTGAGTCTGGATGCCGGGGCAACCCGGCCGGTGAAACGCTGCTGCGCGGGCGGCAGCGTTTTCCTTTTGGGTGTACACAGTATTTAAAGATTTAAAAGACTATAAAGATCATAGTCGCCTGAAATCTGTGGATAAGTCTATTTTTCTTTTTTAAACAATGAGTTGTTTCATCAAGAACCCTGTGCACAGGGCACTCGTTAACGGCAGATGGATTGTTGATCAAATTTGCCGAAAGGGCGCGCGACCAAGTTATCCACATTTTGGACCGTCCTTGAACCACAGCTTATACATGCCACTTGACCCGGATAACAGTATCCATGGTCTAGCCCGCGGGACGTGCGGGTCGGCCGATGACGGATGGGTTTCGTAGGGTCGGCGTCGGCCGACCGCAGATGCCCGGGGTCTGGCATTCGCGCCCGAATCGCCCCTTGCGGCGGGCTGAAGCCCGCCCTATGGAGCTAGTGCCGGGAATGGGTGTTTGACCTGGATAACGGTACTACGGCGGCCGTGCCCGAAGGGCCTGGACCGCGATGGCGGCATTTGCCCCGAGCGTGCTTCCACGATCTGCGATCAGCCCGGCGCGCGCAGGATCAGGGTGTCGCCGCGCTGGATGAACTCGAGCTGCTTGAGCACGCTCATGCCGAGCAGGATCTGGTCATCGCGCATGCCGGGATTCAGGTGGCCGCGGACCTGGCGGGCGAGGAAGGGGCCGAGGGCGAGTTCGTCGATCACGGTCATGCGCACGGTGACCGCACCATTCGCGGTGAGCACCTGTGCGGCGGCGCCGGGCTGGAGCCCGAGGGTTCGGCCCAGGTGGGCCGGAACCGAGATCTGGGTGGCCCCGGTATCGAGCAGGAAGGTGACCGGCTGGCCGTTGATCGTACCGGGCGCAACGTAGTGCCCCATGCGGTTGCGCTTGAGCACCAGCTCACCGCTGCCGGGGGCGACCACGAGGCCGCGATTCGGATTGAGCCGATCGGCCAGTTGAGCGTCGAAGAACAGCCACAGCAGACCGAGCAGCGCCAGCGCCGCCAGCCACGTCATCACGCGGCCGATGCGGCGGGTGTCGTGCTCGGGTGCCCTCATCGCGGCGGGCACGCGGGAGGCAGGGCGCGCGCCGCGCATGCGGCCCGGCAAAAGTCTCGAGGAGGCAGCGGCGCCGTCACCATGCCCGAGGGCTTACTCGAGCACCTGGCCGTGCTCGCGGGTGGCATGGAAGCCGACCTTGGGCCACTTTTCCGTCGTCACCGCCAGGTTGTAGCGGCTAGTGGCGAGATAGACCAGGTTGCCATCGACGTCCTTGCCCAGACGCAGACCCTGCTCGCGCTCGAAGTTGCGCCGGGTCAACTCGTCGGGGAAGGTCAGCCAGCGCGCGGTGTGGATGTCGGCCGGTTCGAAGATCGCGTCGACCTTGTATTCGTCCTTCAGGCGTTGGGCGACGACTTCGAACTGGAGCTGGCCGACCGCGCCGAGCAGCATCTGCCCACCTTCCTGCTCGAACACCTGGATCGCGCCTTCTTCGCCCAACTCCTGCAAACCCTTCTGCAACTGCTTGGATTTGAGCGGGTCGCGCAATCGTGCGGCACGGAACATTTCCGGCGAGAAGTACGGAATACCCTTGAAGCCGAGGCTCTCGCCCTCGGTCAGGGTGTCGCCGATCTGCAACTGGCCGTGGTTGTGGATGCCGATGATGTCGCCGGCCACGCCGTCTTCCTTGAGCACCCGTTCGTTGGCCATGAAGGTGAGCGCATTGGCCAGCTTCATGTCGCGTCCGGCGCGCACGTGCTTGACCTTCATGCCCGAGCTGTAGCGCCCGGAGCAGATGCGGAAGAAGGCGATGCGGTCGCGGTGCTTCGGGTCCATGTTGGCCTGGATCTTGAACACGAAGCCGGTGAAGGCGGGTTCGGCCGGCTGCACCATGCGCGTGCCGGTGCCATTGACGCCGGCAAGGCGCGCCTGCGGCGGCGGCGCCCAGTCGGTGAGGGCCTGCAGGATTTCCTGCACCCCGAAGTTGTTGATCCCGGAGCCGAAGAACACCGGGCTCTGCTGGCCGGCGAGGAATTCGGCGAGCTCGAACGGGGGCGACGCATCGTTGAGCAGATCGACGTCGTCGCGCACTTTGCCGATCTCCATCGGATAGCGCTGGTCGAGCTCCGCGTTGCGCAGGCCCTTGATCACCTCGGCGTCGCTCCGGCGCTCCTCGCCGGCGGTGAAGGTCAGCACCTGGTCCTGCAACAGGTGATAGACGCCGCGGAAGGCCTTGCCCATGCCGATCGGCCAGGTCACCGGTGCGCAGCTGATCTTCAGCACGTCCTCGATCTCGGACAGCAGCTCGAAGGGCTCGCGCACCTCGCGGTCCATCTTGTTGACGAAGGTGATGATCGGCGTGTTGCGCAGGCGGCACACGTCGAGCAGCTTGATCGTCTGCGCCTCCACGCCCTTGGCCGCATCGATCACCATCACCGCCGCATCGACCGCGGTCAGCACGCGGTAGGTGTCTTCGGAGAAGTCCTCGTGGCCCGGGGTGTCGAGCAGGTTGATGGTGTGCCCCTGGTACTCGAACTGCATCACCGAGCTGGTCACGGAAATGCCACGCTGCTTCTCCACTTCCATCCAGTCCGAGGTAGCATGGCGCGCGGACTTGCGGGCCTTTACCGTGCCCGCGAGCTGGATCGCGCCGCCGTACAGCAACAGTTTCTCGGTGAGCGTGGTCTTGCCCGCGTCGGGGTGGGAGATGATCGCGAAGGTACGGCGCTTGTCGACGTCGCGCAGCAGTTCGGGAGGGTAAGGAGTATCGGCCATGAGGGATCCGCAAAAAACAAAACCGCCGGCCCGGTGGGGCAAGGCGGGGTCTGGTGCGATTCTACCAAGGAACGACTCCGGACCGTTGTTCGGGAAGATCCGCTCGGGCGCTCAGGGGCGAGTACCGCACCAAATTTGTGCGTGACTACACAGGAGGCCCTCCGCCAACCGGAGATTTGTCCTCCGTTTTCTCCGGTTCGCGGATGAAATGCTATTTAAAACAGTTAAATGGAATCGAGTCTTGATATCTGGAACGCCGCTTGCTAATCCACTTTCATGAATGCCGTGACTGCGCCCGAATCCCGATCCCTGGTCGAGGCTGAACCCACGCGCGGCTGGCGTGCAGCCTTGCATCTCGACTATGCCCGCCGCGGGGCGCGCACCGTGCTGGCACGACGAAGTCATGTGGGCCCGCTGGTGGTGCAGCGCCCGCTCTACCCCGAGGGGGATGCGGTATGCCACACCATTCTGGTGCATCCACCGGCGGGGATCGCAGGGGGCGACCAGCTCAGTGTCGAGGTCGGCGTTGGCGAGGGGGCCCATGTGCTGCTCACCACGCCGGGCGCAGGCAAGTGGTACCGCAGTGGCGGCATGCGCGGCGGGCTGACGCAGCGCATTGTGGTGGCGACGGGTGGGGTGTGCGAATGGCTGCCTCAGGAGAGCATCGTGTACGACGGTGCGCGGGGGGATCTGGTCACCACGGTGGATTTGTCGGGCGACGCCTGCTTCATCGGCAGCGAGATGCTATGTTTCGGTCGTACGGGGTCGGGTGAGCGCTTCACCCGCGGGGAACTGGCGATGCACACCCGGATCAGCCGCGATGGGCGGCCGGTGTGGCTGGAGCGTGGCCGGGTCGGCGGTGGCAGTGTGCTGCTCGACTCGCCGGTCGGGCTGCAGGGCGAACCGGTCAGTGGCAGCCTGCTGGTCGCGTCGCCGCGGGTGGACCGGCAACTGCTCGATGCCTGGCGGACGTTGTCGCCGGTGCTCGGGAGCGGGGGCGTGACCCTGTTGCCCGGTCTGCTCGTGGCCCGCTACCTGGGCCCGTCCTGCGAGCCGGGGCGTGATTGGTTTTCACGGCTGTGGCGTGCGGTGCGGCCCGTCGTGGCCGGATGCGAGATGCAGATCCCGCGAATCTGGAACACTTGATGCATCGACGATGGCGACCCGGAGTGGTCGGGATCGGGAACAACGGCGCAGCGTGCGCCACGGAGAGAACAATGGAATTGAGTCCACGCGAGAAGGACAAGCTGCTGATCTTCACTGCCGGCCTGCTCGCCGAGCGGCGCCGCGCGCGCGGCCTGAAGCTGAACTATCCGGAGGCGGTCGCGTTCATTTCCTGCGCCATCCTCGAAGGTGCGCGCGACGGCCGTACCGTGGCCGAACTGATGAGCTACGGCGCGACCCTGTTGAGCCGCGACGAGGTCATGGACGGCATCGCCGAGATGATCCCGGAGATCCAGGTCGAGGCTACCTTTCCGGACGGCACCAAGCTGGTCACGGTACATAACCCGATCGTCTGAACGCCACCGAGACCGACGCGCATGGGCGAAGCAGAACTCGAAGCCGCCCAAATGGGAGAACAACATGATTCCAGGTGAATTGATGCCGGGCGACGGCGAGATCGAACTCAACGTCGCCCGCGCCACGCTGACGCTGCCGGTGACCAATACCGGCGATCGCCCGATCCAGGTCGGTTCGCATTACCATTTTGCCGAGACCAACGCCGCGCTCGCCTTCGACCGTGTGGCGGCACGCGGCTTTCGCCTCAACATCGCGGCCGGCACCGCGGTGCGCTTCGAGCCCGGGCAGGCGCGAACCGTGGAACTGGTGGCGCTTGCCGGTGCACGCCGGGTGTTCGGCTTCAATGGCGATGTGATGGGAGCACTCTGATGGCAAAGGTCACCCGCCGCGCCTATGCGGAAATGTTCGGTCCCACCACCGGTGACAAGCTGCGTCTGGCCGATACCGAACTCGTCATCGAGGTCGAACACGACTACACGATCTATGGCGAGGAAGTGAAGTTCGGCGGCGGCAAGGTCATCCGCGACGGGATGGGCCAGGGCCAGCAGGTCGCGGCCGAAGTCGCGGACACGATCATCACCAACGCGCTGATCGTCGATGCGGTGAGCGGCATCGTCAAGGCCGACGTCGGGATCAAGGACGGGCAGATCTGGAAGATTGGCAAGGGCGGCAATCCGGACATCCAGCCCGGGGTCACCATCCCGGTCGGTGCCGGCACCGAGGTCATTGCCGGCGAGGGCATGGTGCTCACCGCGGGCGGCATCGACAGCCACATCCACTGGATCTGTCCGCAGCAGATCGAGGACGCGCAGATGTCGGGCATCACCACCATGCTCGGCGGCGGTACCGGCCCGGCGACCGGCACCTATGCGACCACGTGTACGCCGGGCCCGTGGCACATCCACCGCATGCTCGAGGCCGCGGACGCCTTTCCGATGAATCTCGGCTTCTTCGGCAAGGGCAATGTCTCGCTGCCGGCGCCGGCACGCGAGCAGGTCGAGGCCGGGGCGATCGGGCTCAAGCTGCATGAGGACTGGGGCACCACCCCGGCGGCCATCGACAACTGCCTGTCGGTGGCGGACGAGTACGACGTGCAGGTGGCGATCCACACCGACACCCTCAACGAGTCCGGTTTCGTCGAGACGACGCTGGCCGCGTTCAAGGGTCGCACCATCCACACCTTCCACACCGAGGGTGCCGGTGGCGGCCACGCGCCGGACATCATCAAGGCCGTGGGTGCGCCCAACGTGCTGCCGTCGTCGACCAACCCAACGCGGCCGTTCACGGTCAATACCATCGACGAGCATCTCGACATGCTGATGGTGTGCCACCACCTCGACCCGGCGATTGCCGAGGACGTGGCCTTTGCCGAATCGCGCATCCGGCGCGAGACCATTGCCGCTGAAGACATCCTGCACGACACCGGCGCGTTCTCGATGATGTCGTCGGATTCGCAGGCGATGGGCCGGGTCGGCGAGGTGATCATCCGCACCTGGCAGACCGCCCACAAGATGAAGGTGCAGCGCGGCTGGCTTGCGCCTCCTGAACCAGGCCTCACCCCCGACCCCTCTCCCGGAGCGGGAGAGGGGGGCGACGTGTCGCCTGCAGTGCAGGCGAGTCGGTCAAACGACAACTTCCGGGTGAAGCGCTATATCGCCAAATACACCATCAACCCGGCGATCACTCATGGAATCTCGCACGTGGTCGGCTCGGTCGAGGAAGGCAAGCTCGCCGACCTGGTGCTGTGGCGGCCGGCCTTCTTCGGGGTCAAGCCGAGCCTGATCCTCAAGGGCGGCATGATCGCGGCGGCCGCGATGGGCGACCCCAACGCCTCGATCCCGACCCCGCAGCCGGTGCATTACCGGCCGATGTTCGGCAGCTTCGGCAAGGCGCTGAAGACCTCGGTGACCTTCGTCTCGCAGGCGGCGCTGACCAACCCGGCAGTGGCCGCACTCGGCCTGATGAAGCCGCTGGTCGCGGTGAAGGCTTGCCGCAACGTGAAGAAATCCGACATGGTGCACAACGGCGCCATGCCCACGATCGAGGTCGATCCCGAAACCTACGTCGTCCGTGCCGACGGCGAACTGCTGGTGTGCGAGCCGGCGACCGAACTGCCGATGGCACAGCGGTACTTCCTGTTCTGAAGAAGGACATCATGCCTGTCGCAGAACTTTCGTCCATCCCTGCCGCATCCCCGCCACTTCCGACCACCATGCTGTTGATCGAATCCCTGTATGACGGCCCCCGGGCTGCAACCGAAACCCTCGAACTCGACTTCGGCTACCGCACCAAGAGCCGTCTGCGGGCCAAACTCGGTAATGGCGAGGAGGTCGGCCTGTTCCTGCCGCGTGGCACCATCCTGCGCGGCGGGCAGAAGCTGCAGGCGCGCGATGGCCGGATGGTCGAGGTGGTCGCGGCGGCCGAGGACCTGCTCGAGATCCGCTGCGCCGATGCCTTCGAGCTCGCGCGCGCGGCCTATCACCTCGGCAACCGCCATGTGGCGGTGCAGCTCGGCGAAGGCTGGCTGCGCATCCAGACCGATCACGTGCTCGAAGGCATGCTGGTCGGTCTCGGTGCCGAGGTGGTGGCGATCACTGCGCCGTTCGAGCCCGAGGCCGGCGCCTATGCCCACGGTCACCAGCATCCGGGTGACAGCGGCGGCGCGCGCATTCACATGATGGGCGGACAGTGACGGCAGCGCCGGCCGCGGGCGCCAGCCTGCTGCCGCTCGTGCGCCTGCTCCAGCTCGCCAGCCCGGCCTTGCCGGTGGGCGCCTATACCTACTCGCAGGGTCTGGAATGGGCGGTCGAATGTGGCCGGGTGAGCACCGAGGCCGACGTCTCGTGCTGGATCGGCGACGTGCTCGAATGGGGTCTGGCGCGTTTCGAGGCACCGCTCGTCGCCTGCCTGATGGAGGCGTGGATGCTGGGTGATGACGCCGCGGTGATGCGGCTCAACGATGACTTCGTTGCCAGCCGCGAGACTTCCGAGCTGCGCGCCGAGACCGTGCAGATGGGTTACTCGCTGGTCCGCCTGCTGGTCGATCTGGACGCCTGGGCTGCGCTGCCGGGCTGGCGCGAACGCCTGCAGCGTATCGACACTCCGAGCTTTCCGGTCGCCTGGACGGCCGCTGCCGCCGCGTGGAAGGTGCCGGTGCAGGATGCGCTCGCCGCCTACCTGTGGGCCTGGCTCGAGAACCAGGTGATGGCTGCGGTGAAGGCGGTACCGCTGGGTCAGAGTGCCGGCCAGCGCCTGCTCGCCGCGCTCGGTGCGCGCATCCCGGACCTGGTGCCGCGCGCGATGAAGCTGGCCGAGGCCGACTGGAGCAACTACACCCCTGGTCTGGCGCTTGCCAGCAGCCATCACGAAACGCAGTATTCACGTCTTTTCAGAAGCTGATCTCGCGGAACGCCCAACCATGTCCATTCCAGCATCCCAGCCCTTGCGCGTCGGTATCGGCGGCCCGGTCGGTTCCGGCAAGACCGCGTTGACCCTGGCCCTGTGTCTGGCCCTGCGCGACCGCTACGACATCGCGGTGGTGACCAACGACATCTATACCGCCGAGGATGCCCAGTTCCTGGTGCGCAACGAGGCTCTGGCGCCCGACCGCATCATCGGCGTGGAGACGGGCGGCTGTCCGCACACTGCGATCCGCGAGGACGCCTCGATCAACCTCGAGGCGGTTGATCGTCTGAACCGGCGCTTTCCCGCGCTGGAGATCATCTTCGTCGAGTCCGGCGGCGACAACCTCGCGGCCACCTTCTCGCCCGAACTCTCCGATCTGACGATCTACGTGATCGATGTTTCCGCCGGCGACAAGATTCCGCGCAAGGGCGGTCCGGGCATCACCAAGAGCGATCTGCTGGTGATCAACAAGATCGACCTTGCCCCGCTGGTCGGCGCCTCGCTCGAGGTCATGGACCGCGACTCGCGCAAGATGCGTGGCGAGCGACCGTTCATCTTTTCCAATCTCAAGACCGGGCAGGGGCTGGCGGACATCATCGCCTTCGTCGAGCGTCAGGGACTGCTCCGTTCCGTGCCCGACTGAGATCGTCCACCCATGGTTTCCAGCTTTTCGCTATGGTCGGCGCGGTGACCGCAGACACCGCCCGGGGCACGACTTTGGTCAGCTCATTCCACCCGTCGTCCGGGATGCAACACACTGCGCAACAAGGTGTTGCGCGGCGGTCGTTCGAGTAGGCAAAGCACCTTCCCTTGGTTTAGTATCCGCTGAAGTTTCACACCATCACCAAGAGGAAGAGAACATGAAAGCGTTTGTTGCTGTCGCGGTTGCTGCCGGCCTTCTTTCTACCGCCCCCGCCTTTGCTTCGGCCGAGCTGGCCAAGGCCAAGAACTGCATGGCCTGTCATGCGGTGGACAAGAAGCTGGTCGGCCCCGCCTACAAGGATGTGGCTGCCAAGTACGCCGGCCAGAAAGACGCGGTCGCGATGCTGGCAACGAAGGTGCAGAAGGGTGGTGTGGGCACCTGGGGCCAGATTCCGATGCCGCCCAACCCGCAGGTCAGCGCCGATGAGGCCAAGAAGCTGGTGGAGTGGGTCCTGACACAGAAGTAATGTCGAACGGGCCGGGGTCGATGCCGGCCCTTCTACGCTACCGAAGCCGGCACAGTGCCGGCTTTTTTACGTCCTTCAGGACAGCATCGGGGTGCCCGGCGCCTGATTGAGCCAGGCCGTCGCCCGGCCGGCCGGCGCGGGGTGGGCAAACAGATAACCCTGCATCACGTCGCAGCCGAGGGCGCGCAGGGTTTCGACCTGTTCGGCGCGCTCCACGCCTTCGGCAATCAGGTGCAGACCGAAACCGCGGGCGATGCCGGTAATGGCGGAAATGATCGGATTGGTCGACGGACCATCGAGATCGCGCACGAAGCTGCGGTCGATTTTCAGGGTGCTGACCGGGAATTTCTGCAGGTAGGCGAGCGCTGAATAGCCCGTGCCGAAATCGTCGATCGCCACACTCAGACCGGCCTCGCGCATTGCGCCGACCTTCGCGGCCACGCCGGCCGTGTCCTGCATCATCATGCTCTCGGTGATCTCGAGTTCGACCCGGGACGGCGGCAGGGAATGCCGGCGCACGCAGTCGGTCACCATCGCCACCACATCCTTGCGGTCGAAATCGTGAGGCGAAAGGTTGAGGGACATGCGCAGGTCGTCGAAGCCGGCCAGGCGCCATTGCGCAAGCTGGCTGCAAGCCTGCTCGAGGACCCAGCTGCTGATGTCGCCGATCAGGCCCATTTCCTCGGCCACCGGAATGAAGGTGGCCGGGCCGATCTGGCCGTGAGTCGGATGATTCCAGCGCAACAGGGCTTCCATGCCGACCACACGTCGTTCCTGGAGACTGACCTGGGGTTGGTAATAGAGCTCGAACTCCTCACGGCCGAGGGCGGTCCGGAGGTCGTTCTCGAGCGTGATCCGTTCGCGGTAGTGGGTGTTGAGCACCGGATCGAAGAAACGGAAGGCGTTCTTTCCCGAGCGCTTGACCTGGTACATCGCGATGTCGGCATGCCGGGTCAGGTCCTCGGCGGTGTCGCCGTCGCGCGGGAAAAGTGAGATCCCGATGCTGACCGTTGCGCGGAAATCGCCATGGTCGAGCCGGAACGGCGGCGTCAGGGCCTCGACGATCTTGCGCGCGATCATTTCGACATCTTCCGGATGGTTGATGTCGGGCAGCAGCACGGTGAATTCGTCACCGCCCAGGCGTGCCAGGGTGTCGCCACGGCGCAGCGTGGTCGACAGCCGGGCGGCGATGCCCCGCAGCAGGGCGTCGCCCTCGGCATGGCCGAAGGTGTCGTTCACCAGCTTGAAACGGTCGACGTCGATGAACATGACGGCCAGCGCACCGGTGCGTCGCTGTGCCTGGGCAATGGCCAGTTCGAGCCGGTCCTTGAACAGCACCCGGTTGGGCAGGCGGGTGAGCTGGTCGTGATAGGCCTGGAAGGTGATGATCTCTTCGGCGCGTTTGCGCTCGGAGATGTCGCGGGCCACGCCGTACAGCCCGGTCGTGCCGCGACCGTCCCGGTCCGGCATCGGGATGCCGGTGAGCGAAACCGTAATGCTCTCGGAGCCACCCTCGGCGAGCGTTTCCCGATTGCGCCGCAAGCGCAGTTCGATGTTGAAGGTCTCGCCCGGGGTATTGCCCCGCGAGAACATCACGCTGTTGATGCGGTCGATGTCTTCCGGCATCACCAGGGTGGAGAACGGTCGCCGCATCAGCGACGCGCGCTCGTAACCGAGCAGCAGCCGTACCCGGGGGTTGATGTAATTGAAACGGCCTTCGAGATCGAGGGTGAAGATCAGATCCGGAGAGCTCTCGACCAGGAAGCGGTGCAGGCGCTCGGACGCACGCAGGCGCTGGCTCATCGTCCGGTTGGCGCGTTCCAGCGTGGTCTTGTGCAGGGTGCTGTCGACCGCACGCTGCAACTGGGCCACGTGGTAGGGCTTGCGTACGTAGTCGTCCGCGCCGCGGCGCAGGGCGCCGATCGCGGCGTCGATCGCGTCCTCGCCACTGATGACGATCACCGCTTCCTCACGGTGATGGTTGCCCAGCCAGTCGAGCAGTTCGAGGCCGGTGGCATCGGGCAGTCGATAGTCGAGCAGGACGAGGTCGTAACGTTCCCGCTCGAGCAAGGAAACGGCCTCGGCAATGCTGCCGCATTCGGCAAAGCTGCGCCCTTCGCGTGCCAACACGAGTGGCAGTGTACGCCGCAGCGACGCATCGTCGTCCACAACGAGGATGCGGCACACGTCGCCAATGGCCTCTGTTCCGGCGGGTCTGGCGAAGAAAGGCTGTTCTCCCGGTATGACCATGCTCTCCCGGTGGGCAGAAATCTGCTGTAACACTTTCAGGATAATGCAACAGTCAGGCCGAATGTTCCAGCGGAATGAAGATCTGGAAGCTGGTACCGTTCCCCGGCTGGCTGCGACACAGGATGGACGACCTCCATTGCGACAGGATGTCGCGTACTACCGAGAGGCCTATTCCCTGATGTTGTCCGCCCTTCTGGCTGGCGCGGACATCGAATAAATTGGCGAGGCGATCCGGCGGCAGTCCCGGGCCGTTGTCGATCAGGCGGATCTCGGCGCACGAATGGCCGTCGACAATGAGTTGACCCGCAAGTGATACCGATAGGCGCCCGCCGGGCTGCAGTGCTTCGGACGCATTGCGCAGCAGATTGAGCAGCACCTGTTTGAGTGCCGACGACGGCATGGCGACGCGCGGTATGCCGCTGGCGGCACGCAGTTCGAGCTGGATGTCGCGGTTGGTGAACAGGGTGTCACCGTAGAGTGCCCGCATCTCGTACAACAGGTCGACCACGTTGCAGTGGGCGGATTCGGTCTCTTCGGTCGGAAGATTGCCGGCCTGACGCAGCAGGTTGCCGATGCGGTCCAGTTCGGCGTTGAGCAGACCCATGTCTTCCTGCAGGGTGCCATCTTCCGGATGGTTCTGGCCGAGCAGGCTGAGGCGGGTCTTGATCACGGTCAGCGGGTTGCTTGCCTCGTGAGCGATGCGGCGGACGTGATCGCGGAAGCGGGCGTGCATTTCCGTTTCGCGCGCAGCCACGCTGGCACGCTGGCTTTTGGCGGCAAAGATGGTGCGTCCGGCGGCACCGAGCAGTTCGGCGATCAGCCACCGTGTGGCGGGATCGAGGTCCTGCTCGTGGTCGAGTCCGACGACGACGACCCCGCCGTAGGGTGGAATGTGCAAGGGCAGACAGCAGAACCCGCGCTGGCCGAGCCAGCGCACCAGATGCCAGTCGCGCACGCTGCGGCCGGGTTTGCTGCCAACAGGAAAACAGGCGGTCGGCTGCCCGGTGCGCAGGGCCAGGGCGATACAACTGGTCTCGTCGTCTTCGCGCAGCGCGAGTTCCTCGGTCCATGCCGCTGGCGATGAGGGGCCGGCTCTCCACAGCGGATGCAGCACGCCCTCTTCGTCGGGGACGAGCACCAGAGGCAGTTCGCAATGGGCAAGCAGGGGGCAGGCGATCGCCAGCCGTTTGCTCGCGCTTTCGGCGTCGAGGTCGGCAAACGCGGCGACGATCAGACCGTGCAGCGCGGCGCTACGCAGGGAGTCGTCCTCGAGGAGCGCAGGGAGCTGATGAGCGCTTCGGGTCGCGATCAGCGCGGTCGAACCGCCACTGGCGGGCGCCGCCGGGTAGGCCGCGTGACCGGCGACGATGTAGCCGACATCGGTGCGCAGACTGATCAGGCTGGTGGTGCTCAGGCCGGTCAGGGACGCGACGTGCTCGACCCGCTGCTCCCAACCGTCGGCCGCAAGCTTGCGCGCTGCGGTCAGCAGGCCGATCAGCGGGTGCGCGCCGCGAACCTGTTCGTCGAGGAGGTCGCCGAGTTCGAGGGCATCGGCGAGTGTGCCGGGAAGCCCGCACTGCCGAACCAGGCGAGCGAGGTGTTGGCGGTGGTTGTCCAGTTGCAGCAGGGACGGGGTCGACGGGGTTCCATCGGGGTGGATGGACGGGGTATCGAACAGCGCATACCACAGTCCGCCGAGATAGGCTTCGTCCGGGCGCGCGTAGTGTGTTTCCAGTGCGAGGTGCAGCGCGCATTCGGCCACCACCAGGGCGTTTGCGCTGTTGCCGGCAGCGTCGGGTGCGTGCGCGCCGAGCAGCCAGGCCCGCAACAGGTCGGCGCCGAGCGCCTCCAGCCGGTGTCCCAGCATGCCGTTGAGACCATCGTCGAGCTCGCCTGCCTGCAGCGGCGCGGTCGATAGCAGCAGCAGACACAGGGCCGGATCGCGCGCAGCCACCAGGGCGACCTCCGGCCAGTTCGGCGAACGCGCTGCCAGCAGGCGCAGCACGGTCGCGCTGCTCTCCGGCGACGGATACAGGCGAAACGGGCCGGAGGGAGCCTGGGTCATGAACGATTGCCGGGAATGGTGGCGACGCCGCGAATTCTAGCGGTCACGCACGGGCTTGAATGTGACCGAATGCTCGGCCCGATTACGCTTGCAGGCTATCGGCGAACCCCAGTGCAACCAGTTGTGCACGATTGAGCTGTTCTGCGGCCAGATGCAGTTCGGCCGCGGCCTTGATCAGCGCCGTGCCGTCGAAATTCTCGCAATGGCGCGCCAGCCTGATGAACGGGGCGAATTCGCCCTGGTCGTAGAGGAGCGCGTCGGAGACCGCTGCGGGCAGGTGCATCTCGTCGAGCAGCGCCTGCATCGAGGTTCCGAGCAGCACGTGGAGGAGGGAAAAGGCGCCGGTGATGAACAGGTTGTCGCGCTCGGACTTGTCGAAGAAGCCGGCGCCGATTTCTTCCATGAAGCGGCCGCGGGTGATCGCCGTCTGCATCATTGCGGCGGCCCCCGGATCGCGGCTGGCGGTCACCAGCAGCAGCGACAGCCATTTGTGCAGGTTGGAGTAGCCGAGAATGCTGACTGCGTGGCGGAAGGACTGGATCTCGCACATCAGGCCGAACCCGGCCGAATTGATGTAGCGCAGCAGCTTGTAGGACAGCGCGACGTCCTGCTTCAGGACGGCCTCGATATCCCTGATTTCGCCGTTGTTGCGCACCAGGTTGAGCAGGCGGACGATCTGCGCATGGCCGGGCGACAGCTCCTTGGCCGGCGGATTGCCGTGCAGGAAGAACCAGCCCGATGCGCCGTCGTAGCCGGCGCCGACGGCCTGGCGGAACGCGGCGACATCGGCCAGGCCCCACGCGAGGCTGAGGCCGGGCGAACCGGTGGGAGCAGGATGCTTGCGCGCATCCATCAGCACGAAGCGCCAGTCGACGTCGGGTGGCAGCGCCGTGCCATGGGCGAACCAGGTCAGGCACACGCTGATCCCGGCCGCCCGCAGCTGGGGGAGCAGGGCCCGGGTCTGGGCATGGGCCAGCGCCTGGGCCGGAATTTCGACCATCGCATTGGGCGGGGCGGTCCAGTTCATCAGGTCCGGGGTCGGGACCAGGCGGCCGAGGCTGACGAAGACCGGGTGGTGGCTCGGCCAGATGTCGGCCAGGCTGTTGAGGGTGTCGACCACCGCGGCAATGTTCGGCCCCTGGGCGATCAGGCGGTTGGCAGTGATCGCCCGGTTCTTGTTGACCACGGGTTCGCGGGTAAGGAAGGTGGTCTGGCTCATGGTCCTGGCTCAGCTGTTCGGCGTGGCGAAGGTGAAGGCGTCGGCGAAGAAGGCGTGCTCGGCGAGACCGCGTGCGCCGACGAAACCGTCGCGCGCCGCATCGATCATGGCAGGTGCGCCGCAAGCATAGACCTCGTGACCGGAGAGATCGTCGAAATCGCTCATGACCGCTTCGTGCACCAGCCCGCGGCGGCCGCCCCAGCCGTCATCCGGGGTGCCGTCGGAGATCACCGGGACATAACGAAAACCCGGAAGCGTGCCTTCCCAGCTGCGGGCCAGCGCATCCATGTACAGCCCGGCCGGGCTGCGGGCACCCCAGTAGAGCGTGATCGGGCGCTTGAGGCCGACGTGGAGCGCGTGCTCGACCATGCCCTTGATCGGGGCGAAACCGGTGCCGCCTGCCATCATCACGATCGGCTGGGCGCTGTCCTCGCGCAACCAGAAACTGCCCAGCGGCCCCTCGAAGCGCAGGATGTCGCGCTCCTTCATGGCAGTGAACACATGGCCGGTGAAGCGGCCGTCGGCGATCAGGCGCACGTGGAGCTCGAGATGGGCGTTGTCGTGCGGCGCATTGGCGATCGAGAAGCTGCGGCGCTGACCGTCCGCCAGCAGGATGTCGACATACTGGCCGGCCCGGAACTGGAACGCTTCGCTGGCCGGCAGCTTGAGTTCGATCACCATCACGTCGTCGGCGAACCGTTCGAGTTTCTGGACCCGGCACGGCAGCTTCTTCACCGGGATGTCGCTCGCCCGCGATACGTTGCGGGCCTCGAGCACCAGATCCGACCTTGCCCGCGTGCGGCAGAACAGGGTGTATCCGGTGTCGCGGTCGGCGTCGGACAAGGCGCCTTCCGAGTAGGGGCCGAGCTCGACCTCGCCGCTGAGCACGCGGCCCTTGCATGCGCCACAGGCACCATCTCGGCAGCTGTAGGGCAGCAGCAGGCCGGCCTCGAGCGCAGCTTCGAGCACCGTCTGGTCGGGTTCGGCGGAGAAGGTGTGACCGCCGGGCTGGAGCGAAATCTGATACGACATGGGGCGTGAGATAATGCGCAAATGAAAACAGTTCTGGTCGTCGGGTGTGGCGATGTGGCGCAGCGTGCGATTCCGTGGCTGGTGCGGCGGTTTCGCGTGTGCGCGCTGGTTCGCCATGCAGAAGCCGCCCTCGACGTACGCCGGCTCGGCGCCGTGCCCTTGTTCGGTGATCTGGACGACCGCCGCAGTCTGTCACGTCTGGCCGGCGTCGCCGACGCCGTTCTGCACTTTGCACCCCCGCCGGCACAGGGCAAGACCGATCCCCGTACCCGTCATCTGCTCGCTGCACTTGCAAGCCGCGGAAGTCTACCACAGCACCTCATATACATAAGCACGACAGGGGTTTACGGCGATTGCGACGGGGCGTGGATCGATGAGACCCGGCCCTGCCGGCCGCAGACCCCTCGCGCCCGGCGGCGAGTCGATGCCGAGCGCCAACTGCGTGCCTTCGGCCGCCGCACCGGGGTGGCCGTCTGCGTGCTGCGGGCGCCGGGCATCTATGCCACGGATCGCCTTCCGCTGGAGCGTATCCACCGCGCCGCGCCGGTCCTGCACGCCGACGAGGATGTCCATACCAATCATGTCCATGCCGACGATCTCGCCCGTCTGGCCGTCCTTGCGCTGTTCCGCGGCCGCAGCGGGCGGGTGTACAACGCGGTGGACGACAGCCGATTGCAGATGGGGGCCTATTTCGATGCGGTGGCTGACGCCTTCGGCCTGCCCCGGCCGCCGCGCGTGAGCCGGGCCGAGATCATCGGTCTGCTGCCGCCGATGACCCTTTCCTTCATGTCGGAATCGCGTCGTATCGGCAATCAGCGCATCCGGCGGGAACTGCGCGCCGGTCTGCGCTATCCGACGGTGACCGAGGGCCTGGACGCGGCGCGGCAGGCCCACGGTATCCTTCCGCCAACGACCCGATCGACGGAGTAGAAGAAACACATGCTGACCCTGAAAGCGCTGCACATCGTCTTTGTCACCAGCTGGTTCGCAGGGCTGTTCTATCTGCCCCGCCTGTTCGTGAATCATGCAATGGTCGAAGATGCCGCGACCCGCGAGCGACTGGCGCTGATGGAACACAAGCTATACCGCTTCATGACCCCGCTCGGCATCCTCGCCGTCGGTCTCGGGCTGTGGTTGTGGTTCGGCTACGCGGACATGATCGCGATTGGCGGCTGGCTGCACCTCAAGACCACGCTGGTGCTCGGGCTGATCGGCTATCACCTGTACTGTGGCCGCCTGATGCGCGATTTCGCCGCCGGGCGCAATACCCGGAGCCATGTGTGGTTCCGGGTATTCAACGAGATCCCGGTGGTGGTGCTGTTCGTGGCAGTGTTCCTGGTGGTCCTGAAACCGTTCTGATAGCTTGAGCATCAACCCGCCGCGCGGATCATCGCGCCGGGCGCGCGGACAGGCCGCTGGAACAAGGAGACACCATGCCGCATGAGACTGCCTCGTTGGTTGTGGAGCCGGCTACCGCCGGTGAGTTCAACTGGCAGGCCCATTCCGTCCTGATCGTCGATGACGAAGAGGGCATGCGCCATTTTCTCGAGCGCACGCTCAAGCGCCGCTGCGGCATGGTGGAAGCGGCCGCCGACGTGGAACAGGCGGCCGAGCTGATGGCGCGGCTGCATTTCGATCTGCTGATTCTCGATATTGCGCTGCCGGGCAAGTCCGGTATCGAATGGCTGCACGAACTGCGCGAACAGGGTTTCTGCGGCGACGTCATCCTGATCACCGCGTTTGCCGACATGGAAACCGCGATCGATGCGTTGCGCGGTGGGGCGTCCGATTTCATCCTCAAGCCGTTCCGCATCGATCAGATCCTGAACTCGATCAAGCGCTGCTTCGAGCGCGCCCGGCTCGCCCGCGAGAACTTCGTATTGCGCCGCGAGCTGGCCGAGCGCACCGCCGACGTGGTCGGGCTGGTGGGTCATTCGCCTGCCATCGATCAGTTGCGCAGCATGATCCGGCGCGTGGGGCAGATGCCGAGCACGGTGCTGTTGCTGGGCGAGTCCGGCACCGGCAAGGAGGTGGCGGCGCGCGCCCTGCACCAGACCAGCCCGCGCGCGCAGCGGCCATTCGTGCCGCTCAACTGTGCGGCGATTGCGTCCGAGCTGATCGAGAGCGAACTCTTCGGCCACGTGAAGGGTGCTTTCACCGGTGCGACCGAGGGTCGCAACGGCCTGTTCTACTACGCCCACGGCGGCACCCTGTTTCTCGACGAAATCAGCGAACTTCCGCTGGCGCTGCAGACCCGCCTGTTGCGGGTGCTCGAGGAGCGTCGACTGCGCCCGGTGGGTTCGGAGCGCGAAATCCCGGTCGACGTACGCATCATTGCGGCATCGAACCGCGACCTCGCCGCCGAGGTGACGGCCGGGCGCTTCCGCCAGGATCTCTATTTCCGCCTCGCCGTGGTCGATATCCGCATCCCGCCGCTGCGCGAGCGTAGCGAGGACATTCCCGATCTGATGCGCCACTTCATGGAGATGTTGTCGGTGCAGCTCGGGGTGGCGCCGCTTCCCCTGTCGCACGGCCTGATGAGTTCGCTGGCGGCCTACGCGTGGCCGGGCAATGTGCGCGAGTTGCGCAACTACGTCGAACGCTCGTTGATCCTCGGCGCCTTTCCGAGCGGCGTGCTGCCTGCCATCGCCCCGATGCACGTGGCCGGCGATGCGGAAACGCTCACGCTCGAGGAGGTCGAGAAGCGCCACATCCTGCGCATGGTCGACGCCTGTGGCGGCAACAAGGCCGAGGCGGCGCGCCGGCTCGGCGTATCGCGCAAGACCCTCGAGCGCAAGTTTGCGGACTGGGGCGAGGACGCTAGCCCCCGCTGCGCCACGGTGTGAGCCTGCTGCGGGAGGCGCTCGATTACTTTCGCGGCTCGGTTC
Source organism: Azoarcus sp. Soil_N_20 (assembly GCF_057656155.1). Taxonomy (NCBI): domain Bacteria; kingdom Pseudomonadati; phylum Pseudomonadota; class Betaproteobacteria; order Rhodocyclales; family Zoogloeaceae; genus Azoarcus; species Azoarcus sp. Soil_N_20. The sequence continues at coordinate 304,656 of NZ_JBDGKX010000005.1, forward strand.
GCGCCAAGCTGCTGTTTCTGGTGCTGGCGCCGTTGATGCTCGGTTTTCCGATCATCATGGCGCTGACCTGGTACTGGAGTCACTCCTACTATCACAAGCTGCTGGTGTTCAAGGTCGGCAGCGATCTGGTCACCGCCAACGAGTATTTCGACCGCGTGATCGAAGGCGTCGGCAGCCGGGTGGGCGGCCTCGCGGCCTCGCGGCGGCTCGCCGCCGCTCTCGCCGCAGGGCAGGTGCGGCCCGTACTCGACGCCGTGCGCGGGGAACGGGCGCTCGATTTCATCAATGTGCTCGACGTGAACGGTCGGGTGATGCATTCCACCGGCGTCCTGCAGGCGGGTGCAGAGCGCGGGGCCTGGCCGGTGGTGGCGCGGGCCATCCGCGAACGGGCGGTCGACGGTGCTGTGGTCGAGGTGTTCAGTGCCGGGGCGCTGGCCGAGATCTCGCCGCTGCTGCGCGAACGCGCTCGCCTGGCGCTGGTGGCCACGGCGCGCGCCGCGCCCGATCCGCGTCGCGACGAAGACCGCGGCATGGTGATCCACGCCGCCTCGCCGGTGTTCGACGGCAACGGCAAGCTGGTGGCGGTGGTCGAAGGCGGGGTCTTGCTCAACGGCAACCTCGATTTCGTCGACACCATCAATGCGATCGTCTATCGCGACGGTTCGCTGCCGCTCGGCAGCAAGGGTACGGCCACCCTGTTCCTCGACGATGCCCGGATTGCAACCAATGTGCGCCTGTTCGAGGGCGAGCGGGCACTCGGCACCCGGGCCTCGAGGGAAGTGAGTGAGCATGTGCTGGGGCAGGGCCGAACCTGGCTCGAGACCGCGTTCGTGGTCAACGACTGGTATGTGTCCGGCTACGAGCCGATCGTCGACAGCCGCGGCGAGCGCATCGGCATGCTCTACGTCGGGTTTCTGGAGGCCCCGTTTCGCTCGGCCAAGGCGCTCGCCTTGCTGGTGATCTTCTGCCTGTTCCTGGCCATCAGCGTGATCGGTGCGGTGTGGTCGCTGCACTGGGCGCGCAGTATCTTTCGCCCGATCGAGCGCATGCACGATGCCATCGGCCGGATCGAGGGCGGCGAGGGGGCGGCGCGCGTCGGCATGGTGGCTAGCCGCGACGAGTTGGGTTTGCTGGCGCGCGAGTTCGATCGCCTGCTCGACGTGCTCGCGCTCAAGCGCGAACAGCTCGAGCAACTCGCGGCTTCGCTCGATCGCAAGGTGGAAGAGCGCACCCGTGATCTCGAAACCGCCAACGCCGAGCTCCGTGCCGCTCAGCGTCAGCTGGTGATGAGCGAGAAGCTGGCCGCCATCGGCGAGCTGACCGCCGGCGTGGCGCACGAGATCAGCAACCCGACCGCCGTCATCCAGGGCAATCTCGACCTGCTGCGCAGCGAACTCGGTCCGCATGCGGCGCCGGTGATGAGCGAGATCCGACTGATCGACGAGCAGGTCAATCGCATCCGCCTGATCGTCACCAAGTTGCTGCAGTTTGCCCGTCCGGGAGAGTTTGCCGGCTATGTGGATTCGGTCGACGTCAATGGGGTGCTGGCCGATTGCCTGGTGTTGACCCGCCAGCACCTGTCGCGGCACGGGGTGCGGGTGATGCAGCATCTTCGCACCGCGCGCCGGGTGGAGATCAACACCCAGGAACTGCAGCAGGTGCTGATCAATCTGATCGTCAACGCTGTACAGGCCATGCCCGAGGGTGGAACCCTGACCCTGGATACCGCAGACTGGGACGAGCGCGATCTGGCACGCGGGGTGTGCATCACCGTGCGCGACAGCGGCCGGGGTATCCGTGCGGACGATCTCGCGCGTATATTCGACGCCTTTTTCACCACCAAGAAAACGCAGGGAACCGGGCTCGGACTGTCGATCAGCTATTCGCTGGTCGAGCGCTACGGCGGACGGATCTCGGTGGAGAGTGCGCCCGGAGAGGGCGCGGCATTCACGGTCTGGCTGCTTGCCGAACCCGAGTATCGCAACGAGGTTTTGGAGCCCGCCCGCAATCGCGGCGGCTGACAGGAAAGAGAACGATGAACGTGATCGGATTTGCCGGCTGGTCCGGCAGTGGCAAGACGACCCTGGTGGAACAGGTCGTCGGTATTCTGTCGCAGCGCGGTCTGGCGGTGTCGGTGATCAAGCATGCCCATCACCGGTTCGATATCGACCACGAGGGCAAGGATTCCTGGCGTCACCGCCATGCCGGTAGCCGCGAGGTGCTGATCAGCTCCGGCAAACGCTGGTCATTGATGCACGAACTTCGCGGCGACGAGGAATTGCCGCTCGACGCCCTGCTGGGCAAGCTGTCGCCGTGCGACCTGGTGCTGGTCGAAGGTTTCAAGCGCGCCGGGATCCCCAAGATCGAGGTTCATCGGACGGCGGTGAGCGAAGCGCTGCTGTTCCCGCACGACCCCCATATCGTCGCGGTGGCCACCGACGCCAGGCTCGACACCGCGCTGCCGCAGCTCGATATCAACGATCCGCAGGCGGTAGCGGATTTCGTCGCCGGTTACGCCTTCAATCACTCCCCAATACCTGTCCCAGCGGACTGAGTTCATAACCCCCGAGGCGGTTCGCGAGCTGCTGCATGTCGGGGTTGCCGTAGCACTGCAGCAGTTGCTGGAACAGCTTGCGAAACAGGATCTCGCGCGGCAGGGCAAGGTCGAGCGCCTCCCATCCGAGGGGGAGGAAACCGAGCCCGAACTCCGCTGCGGCGGCCCGGGTGCCGGGGGCGCAGTCGGCTTCATCGCGCGCGAGCAGGCCCGCGGCCCCGCGTTCGCTGTGCGCCTCCGCCACCACGCTGCAGTCGTCCGGACGAAAGCCGCGGCTGGCGAGGGCCGACTCCAGGAAGTGACGCGAACCGGCGCCTGGCTGGCGCATTGCCCAACGATAATCGAAGGCAGCAAGGGTCTCGATCGCATCGATCTCCAGGCCGCGGCGCAGCATCACGCCCTGCTCGCGATGCGCGAGGCGCACGAGCGTCCACTGCGTGTGCTGGCTGAAGCGGCGCAACAGCATGCCGTGCTGGGCCGCGCTGGTGTCCACCCCGCCCCAGTGCAGGGCACAAACGTTCGCCCGCCGGCGCGCGAGCAGTTCGAGGCCGGGCACGCAGCCGGTCGGGCTGTAGGCCACCCAGGCTTCGGCGCCGAGCCGGGGCACCAGGGCGGCGACCGTGGCCGAGAGCAAGGGGTCGTCGCTGCCGGTGATGAGCAGGCGGTCGGTCAGTACCCCGCCATGGGCCTGCTCGTGCAGCCATTGGTCGAGCAGGGCGCGCGGAAACAGCCATTTTCCCCCGACCCGTGCGGCCGGCAGTTCGTGCGCATTGGCGAGCTCGTAGAGCTTCTTTTCGTTCAGGTGCAGGTAGGCGGCCGCCTGGCGCGCGGTGAGGTTCGGGCTGTCGGCCGCGGCCGCGGTCGCCGCTGGGTCGCGTTCAGCCACGGCCGGCAGGCAGCTCGCCGTGTGCGGCCGCCAGTTCGTCGCGGGTGTTGATGTTGCGAAACGCGGCTTCCTCGTCGTCGAACGGCACTTCGATCACCTTCAGGCTGCCGTACCAGCGATCGATCTTGCGTCCGCCGCCGGCGAGGAAATCCTCCAGGTGTCCGGCCAGCGTGCGCCGGCACAGGCAGAACACCGGATGAGCCTGATCGAAGGTCTTGGCAACCGCGAGGTCGGCCTGCTGCGCATGCAGTGCGGCGGCGAGGCGGGCGACGAGATCGGTCGGCAGGAAGGGCGAGTCGCACGGCGCGGTGACCACCAGCGGATGGCTGGCACGCATCAGTGCCGCATGGAGACCGGCCAGCGGGCCGGCGAAGCCGGGGATGTCGTCGCCGAACACCGGATGGCCGAGGGCCGCGTATGCGTCGGCATTCTGATTGGCGTTGATGATCAACTCGTCCACCTGGGGTGCGAGCCGGGCCAGCACATGCGCCGCCATCGGCTGACCGGCGAGCGCCACCAGGCCCTTGTCCACGCCGCCCATGCGGCTGCCCTGGCCGCCGGCGAGCAGCACGCCGGTGATTTTTTCGGTAGTCATCGGGTAAAGTGCTCCTCGCCGGTAAACAGCAGATAGTGCTTGCCCTGGGCGCGGCCGATCATGGTCAGCCCGAGGCGGCGCGCGATGTCCCAGCCCATCTTGGTCAACCCGGAGCGCGACACCAGGAAGGGGATGCCCATCTGCGCGGTCTTGATCACCATCTCCGAGGTCAGCCGGCCGGTGGTGTAGAAGATCTTGTCGCCACCGTCGAGGCCGTCCAGCCACATGTGGCCGGCGATCGCATCCACGGCGTTGTGGCGGCCGACGTCCTCGACGAACATCAGCACCTCGCAACCGCCCGCCGTGGCCTGGGCCAGCGCGCAGCCATGGACTGCGCCGGCCTGTTTGTAGATCGATTCGTGGTGACGCACCGCGTCCATCAGCGCATACAGCGTGGCCTGGGCCAGGCCGCGTTCGGCCGGCAGGCGGATGTCGTCGATCTCGTCCATCAGCCCGCCGAACACCGTGCCCTGGCCGCAGCCGGTGGTCACGGTGCGGGTGCCCAGGCGCTCGTCGGGGTCCTGCAGGCCATTGCGCGTGGTGACCGATACCGCGTCCACCTCCCAGTCGACCTGCACCGAGGCGATTTCGTCGAGGCTCTTCACCAGACGCTGATTGCGCAGCCAGCCGATGGCGAGCGCCTCGGGCGCGGCGCCCAGGGTCATCAGGGTGACGATCTCGCGCTTGTCCACGTACAAGGTCAGGGGGTGTTCGCCGGCGATCGCGGTGGGAACGGATTCGCCGAGTTCATTCACCGCCGGGATGGTGACGGTGAGCGGGCGGCTGGCGGCGCTGAGCAGGGGGCGGCGGGAGGGTTGGGTGGACATGCGCGGCGGCAGTGAGTGGGCGAGCGACGATTGTAGCCCCAAGCCCGGGGCCGACAGTCAATGAAGCCCGGTCATCCGAACCGAAGCTTCCCGGTTATCTCGGTGGGGCCGGCTTCAGCCGGCCGCAGGTGCCCAGGTCTGGCGTTGGTGCCCGAATGAACAACCGCGGCGGGCTGAAGCCCGCCCCACCGCGGCTGTGCCCGGAACGGGTGCTTGCCTCGGATAACGGGAGCTACGAAAGACCATCGACGGCGATCAGGCTAGCTGCAAGGCGGTGCGGGTCAGGCCGTCTTCTTCGCTGCGGCGCGCTTGCGAACGGCAGGTTTCCTGGCCTCGTCGGCGGGCGCTTCGTCGGCCTTCGTCGCTGCGGCTTTGGCTGCGGTGGTCTTGGTGGCCGCGGGCTTTGCGGCACCGGCTTTCGGAGTCTTGACCTCGAATTCGAAGCCGACCTTGCCGTCCTTGCCACGCACCAGGTATGCCGAGAACTTGCGCCGGGTACGGGCCGACACGAAGCCCTTGAGCAGCTCGGTCTTGCCTTCGGTCAGCAGCTTGAGCATCTGCTCGCGCTCGATCGGCTGTTGCAGGATGATCTTGCCGGAGCGGAAATCGCAGCTCTTGTCCGGACCGACCGATTTCTCGCAGACGTAAGCCATGCCGTGCTCGAACACCCGCGACTGGCACTTCGGGCAGTTACCGATCGGTTCCTGGGCGGAAAAATCGACCGCCTCGGCCTCTTCGCCTTCCTTGGGCTGGCCAAAGTCGAAGGTGGGCTGCTTGTCCTCGTTGAACACGATGTCGGCATTGAACAGTCTGCCCATCTTGTTGCGAAAGCCGAGCAGCGGGCCGACCTTGCCCTCGCGCAGCAGGGCTTCGATTTCCGGGATCTCGAACTGACGGCCGGCGACAATCTTCCACATGCTCCAGTCGCAGGCCTGGCAGGCGAACTTCTTGTAGTTCTCCTTCACCACCCCGCCGCACTTCGGGCAGGGCGTGGCCAGGGTCGCGAAGTCGCCCGGAACGGTGTCGGACTCGAAGCGCTTGGCGCGCTCCACCACTTCGCGCGCCATCTCGGCGATCTCGTGCATGAAGGCTTCGCGCGACAGCTCGCCGCGCTCCATCAGCGCCAGCTTGTGTTCCCAGCCGCCGGTGAGTTCCGGTGAGGTCAATGCATTGACACCGAGGCCATTGAGCAGCGTGATCAGCGAGAACGCCTTGGCGCTCGGGATCAGTTCGCGGCCGTCGCGGTGCATGTACTGTTCGGCGATCAGGCCTTCGATGATCTGCGCCCGCGTGGCCGGAGTGCCGAGACCGCGGTCGGCCATCGCCGCGCGCAGTTCCTCGTCGTCGACCATCTTGCCCGCGCCTTCCATCGCCGACAGCAGGGTCGCTTCATTGAAACGCGCCGGCGGCTTGGTCTGCAGCGCCTTGACCACGATGTCCTCGGTGGACACGGTCTCGTTCGGCACGACGGCCACCAGTTGCGGGGCGCTGCCTTCCTTGGCGTCCTTGTCGTCGCTGACCGCTTCCTTGCCGTAGACGGCAAGCCAGCCCGCATTGACCAGCACCTTGCCCTCGGTCTTGAACACTTCGCCCGCGACCCGGGTCATGCGGGTGGTGATCTGGTACTCGGCGGCCGGGTAGAACACGGCGAGGAAGCGTCGGGTGACGAGGTCGTAAACCTTGTGTTCGGCCTCCGACAGACTCTTCGGCAGCGATCCGGTGGGGATGATGGCGAAGTGGTCGGAGATCTTGGCGTTGTTGAAGATGCGCTTGTTCGGCCTGACCCACCCCTGTTTGGCGATTTCGCCGGCAAACGGGGCGTATTCGTCGGGCAAGCCGCGCATCACGTCCTTGACCGTGCCGAGGTAGTCCTCGGGCAGCGCGCGCGCGTCGGTCCGCGGATAGGTCAGCACCTTGTGCTTCTCGTACAGTGCCTGGGCAATCTGCAGCGTGACCCGGGCCGAAAAGCCGAAGCGGCCGTTGGCCTCGCGCTGCAGGCTGGTGAGGTCGAAAAGCAGCGGCGACAGCTGGGTGGAGGGCTTGGCCTCCTCGGTGACCGTGCCCGGCTTGCCTTCGCACTTGGCGCGGATCGCCTCGGCCCGGGCGGCGTCCCACAGCCGGTGGGCGTTGGCGTGCTCGTCGCCCTCGGGCTTGCGGAAGTTCTCGTCCAGCCAGCGCCCTGCATATTGGCCTGCCTTGCAGCCGAAGGTCGCTTCCAGTTCCCAGTAGTCGCGGGACTTGAACTTGCGGATGCGGTCTTCGCGTTCGACCACGATCGCCAGTGTCGGCGTCTGTACCCGGCCGACGGTGGTGAGGTGGAAGCCACCGGTCTTGGAATTGAACGCGGTCATCGCCCGCGTGCCGTTGATGCCGATCAGCCAGTCGCTCTCGGCGCGACACACCGCGGCATCACGCAGACCCTCGATCTCGCGCGAGGCGCGCAGGTGGGCGAAACCGTCGCGGATCGCGGTAGCGGTCATCGACTGCAGCCACAGCCGCTGCATCGGCTTGGTGGTGCCGGAGTGCTGGGCGATGAAGTTGAAGATCAGCTCCCCCTCGCGTCCCGCGTCACACGCGTTGATCAGGCCGGTGACATCCTTGCGCTTGATCAGGCGGGTGAGCAGTTTGAGACGGTCTTCGGTCTTCTCGATCGGCTTGAGCGCGAAGTGCGGCGGAATCACCGGCAGATGGGCGAAAGTCCATTTGCCGCGCTTGACTTCGTACTCTTCGGGGACGATGAGCTCGAGCAGGTGGCCGACGGCCGACGACAGCACATAGTCGTCGGATTCGAAGTAATCCTTCTCCTTGGTGAAGCCGCCCAGCGCACGGGCGATGTCCTGCGCGACGGAGGGCTTTTCCGCGATGATTAGTTGCTTGCTCATGCCGGCGTGGCCGATGCGGAACCCCGCGTGGGGTTTCCGTCCAATAGGTTGTAGAGCGGCGGATGATAAAGAGGCCGCCGGCTGCCTTGCAAGCGAGGCGTGTTCAGATCGTACTCAATGGAGCACCGGCTGCCAGTCTTCATCATCGCCCGACAGCAACTCGTCGACGATCAGCCCATCCACGGGTTGCTCCTGTTGCCACAGCACCATCAGCACGATGACCTTGAGGCGATTCAGGGTGATATTGAAGTCGCCCAGGGCCATCGCCCGCTCCACGATCAGTTCGCGCTGGGCCGCGTCGAGCACGTTCGCCGCTTCGAGAAAGGCGATGAAACCGCGGCACTCCTGACTCAGGTTGGCAAGCTCTTCCTCGGCATAGATGCGGATCGAGCCGGCCGTGGGCGGGATGCACGGCATGGATGTCTCGGCCACCCGGCGCAGTCCGGCGAGCCAGTCGAGGGCTTCGTTGATTTCCTCGTCCTCGAACCCGGCCGCCGACAGTTTGCGCGCGAGCTGCTCGCTTGCCGGGCAGGCGTCGGCGTGGATGTAGCTTTCGAAGAGGTAAACAAGAACGTCGAACATGATGACCTCCCGGAAAAACCTTGACGGTTCAAAAAGCCGTCCAACACGGCACTCGCGAATCCCGGAAACAGCACTACTGATTCCGAACGAGCGCTCCCGGCTTGCGGAGGCGCTGGAACCGGCTTCCTGCCAGACGGACGATCCGACCTTCCAGTTCCATGGGCAGCAGGATGGCGTAGAGCGCATCGACCGTCAAGCCGCAGCGCAGCCCGAGGGTGTCGATATCGATCGCCTCGTCGCCGAGCGCGTCCACGACGCGGGCCGCCTCCGCGCTGAGTGGCTGCTCGGGTTGCGCGGCGCCGACGGTGGCGGCGGTGGCGGTGGCGGTGGCGGCGGGCGGGCGGGGGCGGCGCGGTTTGCCGGGGGCGGCGGGCAGGCTCGCGACGCGGCCGCGCAGTTCCTCGAGCACGTCCTCGGCGGTCTCGACCAGTTTTGCGCCTTCGCGGATCAGGCGGTGGCAGCCGCGGGCCAGTGGCGAATGGATCGAGCCCGGAATCGCGAATACCTCGCGGCCGGTCTCGATCGCGAGCCGGGCGGTGATCAACGAGCCGCTGCCGAGCGCCGCCTCCACCACCAGCACGCCATGGCTGAGCCCGGCGATCAGGCGATTGCGGCGCGGGAAATTGTGCCGCAGCGGCGGGGTGCCGAGCGCGAACTCGCTGATGATCGCGCCGTGGGCGGCGATGTCACGCGCCAGCGCGGCATTGCGCGCCGGGTAGATGCGGTCGGCGCCGGTGCCGATCACCGCGATGGTGCCGCCTGCGCCGCCGGCCAGCGCGCCGCGGTGGGCGGCGGCATCGATTCCGAGCGCCAGCCCGCTGACGATGGTGAGGCCGGCCTCGCTCAGACTGCGGGCAAATGCCTCCGCGTTGAGCTCGCCCTGGGCGGTGGCCGAGCGCGCACCGACCATGGCCAGCGCAGCACGGTTGAGCAGCGCCGGATCACCCTTCACATACAGCACGATGGGCGGATCCACGGTGTCGAGCAGGGATTGCGGATAGTCGCGGTCGGCCAGGGTCAGGATGTGATTACCCGGTTCGCTGCACCACGCCAGCGCGGCGTCGATGGCGGCCGTATCGGGCGCGGCGAGGACCGCATCGGCGCCGTCGCCGCCGATCACCGCGGAAATTGCACTGCGGCTGTGGGCGAAGATGTCCGCGGGCAGGCCGAACGCCGCAAGCAGCCGGCGCTGGCGCTCGGGCCCCAGTCCGGGGCTGAGCGCCAGTTGCAGCCAGGCGGCGAGCTCGTCTTCCGCCGCCGTTCGGTGTTGCGGGCTCAGGGCTTGCGAACGGCGTCGTTGATCGCCACCGGTCCGTCGGAATCCATCACCAGCGCATAGGCGACGCGATCGAAGGTCCGGAACACGAACACCAGGCCGTAACGCTTTTCGGGAAGCTGGAAGCTTTCCTTGCCCTCGTCGCCGTTGTAGTCGGCGGTGCCCCGGTTGCGATGAAGCGCCAGCACATGGCCGCGTTCGAGCCCGTCACGCTCGCCGATGTTGAGCGCCACCACATTCAGACGGCCGGTCTCGGCCACGCCGCGGTAGATCGACATCAGCCGGCCGTCGATCGCCTGTTCGGGGGCATGCGGTGCATACGAGAACACGTTCGGCCGTTCGCTCGGCAGCATCAGGTCGCCGACGCCGATTTCTTCCACCGCGTCGATGATCTCGAGCGTCGCCGGATCGGTGCGTTCGGACACGCGCGCGGCGCCGAGATAGGCGGCTTCATAGGCGATGGTCTCGCCGGTGAGCGGGTCCACCATCGGCTTGACCGGGCGGAAGATCTGCCAGACCTCGACATCGTCGCCAACATTCTTGGCGAAGACGGTGTCGCCCGCACCCACATATACACGGCTGGTTTCGGTGGCGATGATGGTGGCGGCGCCCTGGAGCCTGGCCTCGTCGACGACCAGCGGGCGAGTCAGGAAGGGCTCGATCACGTTCAGCGGAATGCTCGGGACCGCGCTGCCGAGGGGCTCGTCGTAGACTTGCGGGAACAGCTTTTCATCGCGCGCGCCGACCCGTTTGCCGATACTCAGCCATGGACCGCTGCGATCGAGATGGATGATCTGCCCCGGATAGATCAGGTGCGGGTTGCGGATCTGGTCACGGTTGAGGCGCCAGACTTCCGGCCAGCGCCACGGCTGCTTGAGGAAGCGGCCGGAGATGTCCCACAGGGTGTCGCCCTTGACCACGGTATAGGAGTCGGGGGCGTCGTCGGCAATCGCGACGCCCTGGGCGGCGGCGACGCTGCTGACAAGGGTCGCAATGCTGACGATGAGAGGGAATATAATTCGTATCATTGCTCGCTTCCGGTTGAGGCGGGTCGGTGTTGGCCGACCCGGAACGCTACTGGCCGGCGAGCGTCGAAGTATTAGCGTTACCGACGTCAGGCGCAGCACATGGTCATTCATGTCAAAGCGCTTGAAATTCTGCACTTAAAGGCTTATCGCGGCAAGCATTTATGGCTCTACTACCAATACTCCGTTTCCCCGATCCCCGTCTGCACACTCGAGCCAGGCCGGTGGCCGTCGTCGATGATTCCATTCGCCAGCTGGTCAGGGACATGGCCGAGACCATGTACGAGGCGCCCGGCATCGGGCTGGCAGCGACCCAGGTCGACGTCCACAAGCGCGTGGTCGTGATCGATATCAGCGAAGACAAGAGCGGCCTGCTGGTGCTCATCAACGCCGAGATCGTCGAACGTTCGGGCGAGCAGGTGTGCGAAGAGGGCTGCCTCTCGGTCCCCGGCATCTACGAAAAGGTCAGCCGCGCCGAACGGGTGAAGGTGAAGGCGCTCGACGCCAGGGGCGAACCGTTCGAGCTCGAGGCCGACGGGCTGCTTGCGGTGTGCATTCAGCATGAGCTCGATCACCTCGAGGGCAAGGTTTTCGTCGAGTACCTGTCGCAACTGAAGCTCACCCGGATCAAGAGCCGGCTGGCGAAGAAGGCCCGCATCACCGCCTGACCCGTTTCCCCGAGCCCCGCTATGCGGGCCGGATCACCAGGAACAATTGCCGATGAGTTCTCCCTTGCGCGTGGCCTTCGCGGGCACGCCGGATTTTGCCGCCTGTGCGCTCGACGCCATTATCGGTGCCGGTTTCGAGGTGCCGCTGGTGCTGACCCAGCCCGACCGCCCTGCCGGTCGTGGCATGAAGCTGAGCCCGAGCGCGGTCAAGCAGCTTGCGCTTGCCCATGGGATCGAGGTCGATCAACCGGAGCGGCTGCGTACCGAGGAGCAGCGCGCCCGGCTTGCCGCGTGTACCCCGGACGTGCTGGTGGTGGCCGCGTACGGGCTGATCCTGCCGCCCGCGGTGCTCGAACTGCCGCGCCTGGGTTGCCTCAACATCCACGCCTCGCTCCTGCCGCGTTGGCGCGGTGCGGCCCCCATCCACCGCGCGCTCGAAGCGGGTGATGCCGAAACCGGCATCACCATCATGCAGATGGACGAAGGACTCGATACCGGCCCGATGTTGCTGTGCCGCCGGATGCCGATCGCCGCGACCGACACCACCGGCAGCCTGCACGACAAGCTCGCTGCCCTCGGTGCCGAGTGCATCGTCGAGGCCCTGCGGCTGCTGCCGCAAGGGCGCCTGAGCCGCGCACGCCAGCCCGCGGAGGGCGTCACCTATGCGAGCAAGATCGCGCGTGCCGAAGCCGACATCGACTGGCGCCGTCCGGCGGTGGACATCGAGCGTGCGGTGCGCGCCTTCAATCCCTTTCCGGGTGCGGTCGGGCATTTGCGGACGACGCCGGTAAAGCTGTGGACGGCACGTTGCGTGGCAGAGCGCGGTTCGCCGGGAACCGTACTGCGGGCCGACGACACCGGGGTGGTCGTTGCCTGCGGCGAGGGCGCGCTGTGCTTCACCGAACTGCAGCGCCCCGGGAGTCGGCGCATGGCAGCCGGGGAATTCCTGCGCGGTTTTGCGGTCAGTGCCGGTGAGCAATTTGCGCTGCCGGAAGCGGCAGGCGCTTGATCTGGCGGAGTTCGCCCCGATCTACTGCACAACCCCAACGATCTGAAGGAAACACACAATGTTCGGAAACTGGTTGAAAACCTCCATCCTGATGGCCGGTATCATCGCGCTGTTCGGCGTGGTCGGTGGCGCCATCGGCGGCCAGCAGGGCATGCTGATTGCGCTGCTGCTCGGGGGGGGCATGAACCTGTGGGCCTACTGGTTCTCCGACAAGATGGTGCTCAGAATGTACAAGGCCCGTCAGGTGGACGCGAGCACCTCGCCCTACCTGTACAACATGGTCGGCGAGCTGGCGCAGCGTGCCGGCCTGCCGATGCCCAAGGTGTACATCATCGACGAGGCCCAGCCCAACGCCTTCGCCACCGGCCGCAATCCGGACAATGCCGCGGTCGCCGCCACCAGCGGCATCATCCGGATGCTGTCCGAGCGCGAACTGCGTGGCGTAATGGCGCACGAACTCGCCCACGTCAAGAACCGCGACATCCTGATCTCGACCATTTCGGCCACGATCGCGGGCGCAATCTCCGCGCTCGCCCAGTTCGGCATGTTCTTCGGTGGCCGCGACGGCGAGAACCGGCCCAACCCGGTGGTGTCCATCATCGTCATGCTGCTGGCGCCGATTGCCGGCATGCTGATCCAGATGGCGATCAGCCGCACCCGCGAGTTCGGTGCCGACCGCGGCGGCGCCGAGATCTCCGGCGACCCGGAAGCGCTCGCCAGCGCGCTGGCCAAGATGGAGGCCTATTCCAAGGGGATTCCGATGGAAACGGCCGAAGCACACCCCGAAACGGCGCAGATGATGATCGTGAATCCGCTCTCCAGCGGCGGCCTGCGCGGCCTGTTCTCGACCCACCCCGCAACCCAGGAGCGGATCGCCAAGCTGCGCGCGATGCGCTGATCGGCTACCGATCGTGGCGGCCCGCTGCCCGACCCGACGCGGCGGGCGTTCATCGAGCCTGGCCTGTCGGTCCCGAGAGGACGTCGTTCGCCGTGTCAGATGCCGACCGGACAGTCGAGCGGCTTGATGAAACGGACCAGCGTCCAGTAGCCGAACAGGTTCACCGGGTGGGTGCCGGCCAGTTCCATGCCGGCCTCGGCCACGAACGGGTCGAGCGGGAACAGCGGCCGAAACCCGAGCGCGGGCGCGAACGGCGCCAGCCGCCGCTCGAGTGCATCCTGCCAGCCTGCCCCACGGGAAAAGTGATTCACCACCAACACCTGGCCGCCCGGCCGGCACACCCGTCGCAACTCGCGCATCATCGCCGCCGGGTCGGGCACCACCGAGGCGACATAGAGCGCGGCCACCTTGTCGAAACTGGCATCGGGAAACGACAGCGACTGTGCGTCCATGGCCAGCAGGTCGATGTTGTCCAGGCCATGGCGGCGCACCCGGGCCTGGGCACGCTGCAACATGTGCGGCGACAGGTCGATGCCGGTGACCCGGGTGTGGCGCGGGTAATAGCGTAGCGACAGGCCGGTGCCGACCCCGACTTCGAGCACCGTTTCGCCCGCGCGGCAGTCCAGGGCCTGGATCAGTCGACGGCGGCCGGGTTCGAACACGCCGCCGAACAGCAGATCGTAGATCGGCGCGTAGCGCTGGTACGCGGTGGTGACAGATTGGTGGTCCATGGACAGTCCCGGAAGCCGAACAATACTTTCATGCTAGCAGCCCGCGCGCAGCTTGGAAGCGGCATGCATTCTGCAATCCCTGACCCCGGCCCCGGTCGGCGGGCGATGACGCTCGACATTTGGGGGAAATTTTTCTATCTTCTCGTACAGTTGTTCAATAAGTCAGGAGAAACATCATGCGCCTCCCGTCCCGCACTGCCCGCGGCCTTGCCCTCATGCTGGCGCTCGGCGGCGCCGTATGGACGACGGCTGCCCTCGCCCAGACCACCGAATCGGTGCGCCTGTCCGAGCGCTGGGACGAGAAGCGTGCCGGCGCGTTGCTCGACCGCGCGATCGCTCACGTCGAACGCAAGGGCGACGCGGCGCTGGCCGACTTCAGTCGCCAGGGGGCGTTCGTCGACCGTGACCTCTACGTCTATGCGATCGCCAGCGATGGCCGTTTCCTCGCCAGCGGCGGATCGTCGGCGGCGCTGATCGGGCAGAACGTCGCCGGCCGCAGCGATGCGGCCGGCAAACCCTTCTTCCGCGAGATGCTCGAGGCCGCCGCGGCCAAGGGCGGCGGCCGGGTCGAATACCGCTGGCTCAATCCGGTGGAGAACCGAGAGGAGCCCAAGGTGACCTTGTTCCGCAAGGTTGGCGAGATCATCGTCGCGGTGGGTTTCTATACCCCGCGTGCCACCGCTACCCAGGCGATGGCGATGCTCGACCAGGCGGTCACGGCCCTTGCCGGGAATGCGGCGGCCGCATTGAGCGACTTCCAGAAGCTCGGCGGGCGTTTCACCCAGGACGACCTCTACGTGTTCGTGGTCGACATGCGCGACGGGCGTTTCCTGGCTCACGGCGCAACGCCGGTGCTGGTCGGTCGCAACGGCCACGAACTGCGCGACCCCAAGGGCAAGGCCGTGATCACCGACATGATCAACGTCGCGCGCAAGAAGGGCGCCGGCGAACTCGACTACGCGTGGCGCAATCCCACCACCTCCAAGGTCGAGAGCAAGCATACGTATTTCCGTGCGGTCGACGACAAGCTCGTTGGTGTAGGCTATTACACCCGCTGACCGATGCCACTTTCAGAGCCCGGCAGCGGTCCTGACAGAGGAGTTTCCTATGACCACCGTGACCCTGGGCGGCAATCCGATCGACGTTGCCGGCAGCTTTCCGCAAGTCGGCGCCGCTGCGCCCGCCTTCACCCTCACCGCCGCCGATCTCAATGACGTTGGCCTGGATGCCTTCGCCGGCAAGCGCAAGGTGTTGAACATCGTGCCCAGTCTCGACACCCCCACCTGCGCCACCTCCACGCGCAAGTTCAATGCCGAAGCCGGCAAGCTGACCGACACCGTGGTGCTGGTCGTGTCCGCCGACCTCCCCTTCGCTGCCAAGCGGTTCTGCGTGGCGGAGGGCCTGGACAACGTGCAGACCCTGTCGACCTTCCGCAGCCCCGGGTTTGCCCGCGACTACGGCGTGGCGATCAGCTCCGGTCCGCTCGCCGGCGTCACCGCGCGGGCAGTGGTGGTGCTCGATGCCGACAACAAGGTGATCCATGCCGAACGCGTGGCCGAGATCAAGAACGAGCCGGACTACGCGGCAGCGCTGGCAGTACTCAAGTAAGCAGCCCGGCGGCGTTGGCGCAAGCAGGTGGCGGGCCGCGCAGGTCCGCCATTTGTTGTTTACCGGCGCGGACCGCGCACCGTCCGACGGTGTGGGGGGTCAGGCGGTCAGCACTTGTGCGAGGCCGACCACGACCAGCGCGGCCACCGCGAGCGATAGCCACAGCAGCCGGATACGGTTGGCCTCGACGCGCTTGATCAGTTCGGTATTCTGGTCGGCGAGGGCCTTGATCAGCGCCGACGACTCGAGCATCTGCTCGCGGAGGTCGGCCACGCTCGCCTCCAGCGCCGCGACTTGTACCCGGGCCCGGACCACGGCGTCGGCTTCCGATCCGGGCTGCGCCGCGTACGCTTCCGCAGTGGGCGCAGGTGCAGGTGCGGGCGCGGATTTCTTCGCCACGCCGTTCCACAGTTTCCTGGCCCCGTCGGCCACCACGGGTGCCGTCGAGATGACCTGAGCCCAGGGCACCGTCTTGAGTAGGGAAAGCCAGCCGATCGCCATGAAAATACCTTTCGGAATGAAGGGATGGCCCGCCGCGTGGCCGCTACGAACCTGGAGCCGGTGGATAGGAAACCGAATACCGGACTCAAGGGTGGACCGGCGGTGCCGGCAGAAATTCCGGCTGTCGAAGGCAGGGCTTGCATCGAGCCTCCGCACGATTATCCGCGCTGCTCCAGCCGGGTCGCGTCCACGATGGAGGCTGCCCGGTCGCGCCCGGATCGGTCGACCCGCGGCGGGTGGCGCCGGTTCGCGAACGTTGTGCCGGGTTTGCGGTCCGAAAACGGCATCCACTCACCCAACAGAGAGAGCCCATGTCGCCGTCCCGCGCCTTTCTGCCGCACGCCGCGCCCGGCTTTCGCTTTCGCTGCCTCGCCGCGTGGCTCGTGGTCGCGGTCGCCTTCGGCGCTTCGGCGCGCGCCGAAGACCCCTCCCAGTGGCAGGGTGCGGCCTTCGAAGGCGATCGGAGCGCACTGGAACAACTTGCTGCAGCCGGCGCCCAGGTGATCCGCGTCTATCGCGAATCCGACGCCTGGGTCCTCGACGACGCCCAGCGGCTGGGGCTCAAGGTGGTGATGGGGCTGTGGGTCGCCCATCCGCGCCACGGTGTCCGGCTGGACGACGCCGCCGCGCGCAAGGACCAGGACGCCGCCATCCGCGGTTTCGTCACCCGCTACCGCAAACATCCCGCCGTACTTGCCTGGGGCGTGGGCAACGAGGTCGAGACCGGCGAGGCCGATCCGCTGCCCGCCTGGCGTGAGGTCGAGCGCGTGGCGGCGATGGTCAAGACGCTCGACCCCACCCGCCCGACTATGATGGTGGTGGCCGATACCAGCCTCGACCGTTTGCGTCTGCTCGCCGACTGCTGCGCCCATGTCGACCTGCTCGGCATCAACCTCTACGCCGGCGCGGTGTTCGACCTGGCACAGCGCCTGCGCAGCGCCGGCATCACCAAACCGGTGGTCATCTCCGAACTCGGTGCACTCGGCCAGTGGCAGGCCGGCCGCAAGCCGTGGGGGGCGCCGGTCGAGCTCACCAGCCGGGAGAAGGCCGCCTTCTACCGCGCCGCACTCGCCGCGCTGCGCGCCGAGCCGCAAGTGCGCGGGGTATTTCCTTTCCTGTGGGGCGCCAAGCAGGAACAGACCGAAACCTGGCACGGCCTGCTGCTTGCCGACGGCAGCCTCACTGAAATGAGCGACGCTCTCGCCGACGCGTGGGGCAACCCGCCGGCGCAGCGCGCACCGACCATCCTCGGCATCGGCATCGCGGCCGATGTGTTCGCTCCCGGCGAAGTGGTATCGGCCGGGGTCGACGCCCGCAGCGCCGACATGGCCCCCCTGCGGACCGAATGGAAGGTGCTCGCCGAAGCCACCGATCTGCGTCTCGGCGGCGACAACGAGGCCGCACCACGACGCGTCGAGGTGCCGCTGCTGGCTACCGACGCCGGACATGTCCGGTTCCACGCACCGAAACAGCCCGGCGCCTATCGCCTGTTCATCACCGTGCGCGACGGCAGGGGCAAGGCAGCCACCGCCAATCTTCCCTTTCTGGTGCAGGCGCGCTGACGCTCAACCGGGCCGCAAGCGGGCAGGCGCGGTGGCGGCGGATACTTGCACGCGCGCCGGCTTTGACTATGCTGAATTGATGTCGTAATCAGCAACCGCCACGGGCCGTCGGCTGTCATTGGTGCCCGGGGCGCTGCGCACAGGAACAATCACCGGAGGCGGCATGCTGCGTCCTGCTGTAGGTCTTGCAGTGCTGCTGGCCGGTGGCCTGCCCTACCCCCTGCATGCCGAGCCGCCACGTGTCGTGACCAGGTTTTCCGAGCACCTGGTGCCGACGCTCAAGGTCAGTGGCTCGTACGTCGTTGCGGTCATGAACGGTCCGCGTCCCACCCGCACCGACCCACATCGATTGACCGTGTGGATTCCTCCGGATGCGGGCGCACGGCTGTGCGTGTCAGTTCGCTCCATTGACGGTCGTTACGAGGCGCCGGCGGTCTTCGATGTGTCGGCGACCGCACCGGGCGCCTATGCGCTCGAGTTCGGCGCCGACCCGGGCGGCCCTTTTGCGTCCTACGCACCGGGCGAGCTGGCGATTGCCGCTGCGGTCGGCAGCGTTTGTCCGCCCACGCGCAAGAGTGTTCATGTGCCAATGGACTGGGGCACGCAGCCGCGACAGGACACGCTGACCGTGCTCGTCAATGGTGACGGCATGGACGCGGTTGCACTCCTGCCGCTGCGGCAGGAGAAAGGACGGCCGGTGGCGTTTCCGTGCAAGAAGGTCGATGCACAGAAACCCGGGCGGGTATTCAGCCTAGCCTGCGTGATCAACAACGCCTCGCGCTACGACTTTGCGCAGGGCTGGCTCGAGCTGTATCGCTTCGGTGACCTGGTTGCGCGCGATCCGCTGCACACTGCTGTGCCCGGATCGCCGTGATGAGCTGGATGACTCATCTCGGCCGCGTATTGCGTTACCGGCTTGCGGGTGCGGCAGCGCAGCTCAAGGGCAGCGTACGCCAGCGCTGGATCGCAGTTGCCATGGCGGCGCTGGTGGTCGTGGTGGTGGGGACAGTTGCGCTACTGCATTCGATCGGTAGTCCGAGCATCTTTGCGCTCAGCGCGGAAGCAGAGAGTGTCGAGGGCGTCCTGGCGATTGACCCCGCCCTGCAGGGCTCGCACCTCGTATGGCAGCTCGATGACGCCATGGTGTGCCATGCGCCGCGAATCACCGCGCGCGAGGATCGCAGTCCGGCGCTGCAGTCCACCTGCGCGCAATTCACCGGTACGCTCGATCTCCGAGCCGCGCTCGAGTTCGTTGCCGAACGGGTGGCACAGGGCCCGTTGCGGATCACGCTCCGCCAGCCCGATCCGGGAGCTGAGGCACAAGCCGTTCCGCAACTGCCGATCCAGGCCACCAGCAGGGATGGCCCAGAACTCGATGACCTCGAGTTGGCCCTCCCGCTCAACATTGTCGTGTACAACGCCGCTGCGCTGGCCGCAAGTGGGCGCTCGCCGTCGCTGCCGATCGCCGCATCGCGCCTGGTCGTCGGCCGCGAAATCGATCCGGCGGCCAAGCGTTCGCAGCCCATCCTGCGTAGCGGCACCGTGTCAATTCACGCGCCCTTGCTGTTCAGCGAGCGGGTGTTTCTTGCGCGCCGGATCGAGCTCTCGACCGGACACGAAGTCAGCATCGATTTCAGCACTGACATGGCCGCCGCAGAACGCGTGTACCGCGGCCTGCTGCGCATTGACGAACGCGCCGGCATCCAGACCGTGGTCGAGGCCAAAGGCTCGGCGGTCCTGATTCGCAGCCGGCTCACCAAGGCCCGCCGCGAGGACGTTAGCATTCTTGAACGCATCCTCAACGACCCGTTTCTGGGCGCTACCTCGGGTATCGTTGGCCTGCTCGCAGCACTATTTGCGTCACCGCTGCTGACCCAGCATCCACGGCGCCAGGAGGACGGATCATGAAACGCCTTGTGTTCGCAGCCTTGGGCGCACTGATTGTCCCGCTGACCGGTGCCCTGGCGGGGCCGGTCACTGTCAGTACCGACAGCGAGCGCGGGCGGGGCATTGCCGCTATGCGTGGAGATGAATGCATGGTGGTGACCCCCTACCACGTCGTGGGCGAGGTTTCGCCGCTGGCCGAGATTGATATCGCCGGCCCCAGGGCGGCGCTGGGCAAGGCCCAGCTGGTGGGCCCGGTCGGCGGGCCGAAGGATGACATTGCCTTACTGCGCGTGGTCAGCAATGGCGCTGCGGTGTGTGCGCAAAGCGACGACCCCTTGCTCAAGGCGCTGACGGAGCCGACGTTGGTGGCCAGGGCCGACTCCGGCGGCCTGGCCATGGAACCGGTCACCATCCGTTCGGTCGAGCCGCGCACGCTGACCTTCAGCGCCGCCGCCGAGAGCCTGCGCAAGATGTCGAGCGGCGCGGCCATTGTCCAGGGCGGGCGGATTACCGCCATGCTGGTGGAGACCTCGACCGGGGACGAGGGCCTCGGGGTGGCGCGCAACATCGAATACATCAGCGGCTTCGTCGGTGCGTGGATACGCGGTGCGTCGACCGACGTGGCCAAGGTCGGCAATGCGCTGGCGATCCTGGAGCGCGCAGTCAAGGCGCGCCCGACCACCGACATCGGCCAGGTGGCCGCGGTCGAGCAACTGGTCGCGGACGGCTCTGCGCTCGGCGGCATGGATCTGCAGGGACTGTCATTCGATGCGGCGGCCCTGAGCAGGGCCAACTTTCAGGAGGCAAGGCTGGACGGCGCGTCCCTGGTAGGCGCATCCCTGATCGACGCAAAACTCACCGCAGCGCACTTCAGCTTCGGCATATTGCGCAACGTGCAGGCGAAAGGCGCAACCGCCACCCAGGCGCGGTTCTATTTCACCGAGGCCGACGGCGCCAACTTTGAACTGCTTGCCGGCGACCAGAGCAACTGGACCGGCGCCCAGTTGCGCACGGCGAACTTTCGCGGGGCCTCGCTCAAGGGCGCGAGCTTTCTGCTCGCCGATCTGAGCGCGGCCGATTTCACCGGCGCCGACCTCGAGGGTGCGCTGTTCATCGGTGCGGTGCTCGATAACGCCAAGTTTGATCGTGCCCGCATCGTCAACACCGATTTCAGCGGCGCAACCGCAAGCAAGGACCCATTGACCGCGCAACAGAAGGCCGCCATCTGCGGTACGGTGGCAAGCTGGGTGAGGGTCAAACTGGTCAGTGTGGTGCCGAGTACGCAATACAAATCGGGCGAGGACTATTGGAATTTGCTCGAAGTCCAGATTCCGCTGCGTAACGGCTTGAGTGAGCTTGAGCCCTGCGCGGTGCGCACGCTCAAGCCTGCCGGCAAGGATGTGATCTACGGCGGTGTCGTTGATGAGGAGGTGACGGGAAGTCTGGATTTTTTCTATCCGGCCGAGTTGCTCGATAAAGGCGGGCGGGGGCGCAAGTTTGTCGACCGGATCGAGCGCCAACGGGGGCTGATGGATGGTCGCCACAACCGAATCCCGTATGTCACCGCGCGTGGCGAGCAGCATCGCAAGTTGCTCGAAGGAATGCGGCGAAATGTGTCCAGGGTCAAGCCGGTGGGGGAGGTCTTTCTCGATTCAGACACCTTGCAGCTCTATGCATTGAAGTATGACGCACGCGCCAATGACTACGACAACGAGGGCTGGCTTGTCGCGCATGCGAGTCATCGATTGGACCGGGAGAGCAGCGTCGTTCAGGATGATGGCACGCAGACAAGGTGGGCGCATCTGTATCCGCCGGGCACCCGGCCGGCGATGATCAATACAGACTCTGCCCGGCTTTTCCTTGAGTGGACACGAGGTCGGGCGCGCGCGTTGCCGGAGCGGGCCGTGGTGGTCGGGCGCAACTACCCACTCGACGGCGAAGCCCGCGGCCAGGCCGGGCGCATCGATGTGGTCGATCCGGTTTCTGCGCGGGTGCTGACCGCCAGCCTCGGCCCGCATCGACTGAACTGGTCGGCCAAGGATAGCGCTGGTGCAGGCGATGAAACCTTTGTGGTAGTGGGGCATGAGATTGCCAGTCGCCATGTGATCATCATTGAGACGGAACACCCGCTCGACAGCTACCAGGTGCTGATTCCGCACGCTGACCTCAAGGAACTCGAGCGCGGCGTCACCCGCACCGAAACCGAACTCGTCCTCAGTTACCTCGGCACCAAGGCCGTGGGTGAGCAAGCGGTCGTCCGTGTGCGCGCTCATCCGCAGCGCGTGCGCATCGTCACTTCCGCGGGCACGGTGAAGACCTACGCATTCGCAGCGCAAAACTCGCCGCGCTGAGCCGATTGCGAGCGGATCGGCGGCGAGATTGAACGCAAGTCTTGCGTCCGGGGTCGGACACGCATCTGGTCGGCTCGTGGGTCGGCTCCGGCCACTGCGCGCGCGTCGCGCCTACACGCCAGTTAACTGCAGTAGCGCTCGAGTTCGCCATGTCCATTCTGCCCCAGTACAGTGTCGGCGAGGAACTCGCCAACGGCATCACCCACGGGGTCGGCATCGTGCTCGCGATTGTCGGACTGGCGGTGCTTACCGCGTTTGCGGCGCGCAATGGCGATGTCTGGCACGTGGTGGCGTGCAGTATCTTCGGGGCCACGCTGATCCTGGCCTACGCCGCCTCCACGCTGTACCACAGCGTCAGCGCTGCGCGCCTCAAGCCGATGCTGCGGGCGCTCGACCACTCGTCGATCTTTCTGCTCATCGCCGGTACCTACACCCCCTTCATGCTGGTGAACCTGCGCGGTCCGTGGGGCTGGTCGCTGTTGGCGGTGATCTGGGGCCTGGCGCTGCTGGGCATTGTTGGGAGGCTGCTGCTCAAGGGGAGACTGCACGGCCTGGTGGTCGGCCTCTATATCGCCATGGGATGGGCGGTGGTGGTGGCGGTGCAGCCCATGCTGCAGCGGGTCGAGCCCGGCGGGCTGGTGCTGCTGGCCGCTGGCGGGGTGGCCTACACCGCCGGGGTGCCGTTCTACAAGTGGCGGCGCCTGCCCTACAACCATGCGGTCTGGCATGGTTTCGTGCTGCTGGGCAGTGCGCTGCACTTCTTTGCCGTCCTGTTCTACGTGGTGCCCTGAGCCGGCGGTTTACCCCCCGCTGGCATGCGATCGCCACGTGGCCATGCGCGGGGCCAGGTGCGATCGCTGCCTACTGGAACGCCACCTCGGCAAAACTTCTCAGCTTGCGGCTGTGCAGCCGGTCCACACCCTGCTCGCGCAGGCGTTCGATGGCACGGATGCCGATGCGCAGGTGCTGGTCCACGCGTTCGCGGTAGAAGTGGTTGGCCATGCCGGGGAGTTTGATCTCGCCGTGCAGCGGCTTGTCGCTGACACACAGCAGGGTGCCGTAGGGCACCCGGAAGCGGAAGCCGTTGGCGGCGATGGTGGCCGATTCCATGTCGAGCGCGATCGCGCGGCTCTGACTGAAACGGCGCTCGGGTGTGCTCGCCACGCCGTGCGAGGACAGCAGCTCCCAGTTGCGGTTGTCGGTACTGGCGACGGTGCCGGTGCGCATCAGGCGTTTCAGGTCGTAGCCCTTGAGGCGGGTGATGTCGGCCACCGCGGCCTCGATGGCGACCTGCACTTCGGCCAGGGGCGGGATCGGTACCCACAGCGGCAGATCCTCGTCGAGTACGTGGTCCTCGCGCACATAGCCGTGGGCGAGCACGTAGTCGCCCAGTTCCTGCGTGTTGCGCAGTCCGGCGCAGTGGCCGAGCATGATCCAGGCATGGGGGCGCAGCACCGCGATATGGTCGGTGATGGTCTTGGCGTTGGCCGGGCCGACGCCGATGTTCACCATCGTGATGCCGGCACGGTCGCCCCGCATCAGGTGGTAGGCGGGCATCTGCGGCAGGCGCGGCGGGGCGCAGCCGAGTTCGTCTCCTGGCAGCGGTGGCTGGTCCGGCAGGCGGCTGATCACATTGCCCGGCTCGACGAAGGCCACATAGCCATGGGCATCGGTCTGCTCTTCCATCAGCGAGTGGCCGAGCCGGATGAACTCGTCGATGTAGAACTGGTAGTTGGTGAACAGCACGAAGTTCTGGAAGTGCTCGGGCGCGGTGCCGGTGTAGTGGCGGAGGCGGTGCAGCGAGTAGTCCACCCGCGGCGCGGTAAACAGCGCCAGCGGATGCGGCTCGCCCGGGTGCGGCTCATGGGTGCCGTTGGCGATGCCGTCGTCCATCGCGCCGAGGTCGGGCAGGTCGAATACGTCGCGCAGGCGTTGGCGTTGCGCGGTGTCGAGCTGGCCCTCGATATGGTCGTGCTCGGTGACCGAGAAATGCACCGGAATCGGTTGCCGGCTGCTGCCGATTTCCAGCGCGACGCCATGGTTCTCGAGCAGCAGGCGGAACTGCTCGGGGTAGTACTCGGCGAACAGGTCGGGCCGTGTCAGCGTGGTTTCGTAGATCCCCGGACCGCTGACGAAACCGTAAGAGAGCCGTGAATCGGCGCGCGCCACGGTATCGGTGCGCACCCGGACGAAGGGGTAGCACGCACGCACGTGGCGGCCCACGGCGTCACCGGTGACGAAGCGTTGCAGCGCAGTGCGCAGGTGGCTCACGCCGGCATCGTAGATCTCGCACACGCGCGCCATTGCCGCATCGGCGTCGTCGAAGCGGGCGGGGGCGAAGTAGGGGGCGTCGCTGGGGATGTCGGGGGGCATGGCGGCCTCCATGTGGTTGCTGTTGGCTCATGCCGAGGGTAACGCAGTTCGGCGTCGTTATGCTGAGCGGGCGAGCCTTGCCGCTTTCGGGGGGGCGGCGTAAGGTGTTTTCCATGCGTCTTCGCCAGGGAGCCCGACATGCGCGCGATGGTCCTCGATGCCCCGCATTCCCCGCTTCGGCTGGTGGAGTTGCCGGTTCCACAGCCGGGGCCCGGCCAGCTCCTGCTGCGGGTGGAGGCCTGCGGCGTATGCCGGACCGACCTTCACCTGGTCGACGGCGAACTACCGACGCCGAAACTGCCGGTCGTGCCGGGGCACGAAATCGTCGGCCGGGTGGCGGCGCTGGGCGACGGGGTCGACGGCTTCGCCTTGGGCCAGCGGGTCGGGGTACCGTGGCTGGGGTGGACCTGCGGCGAGTGTCGTTATTGCCTGTCCGGCCAGGAAAACCTGTGCGACGCGGCGCGCTTCACCGGCTACACGCTCGACGGCGGCTACGCCGAATACACCGTGGCCGACCGGCGCTACTGCTTCGCCCTGCCCGAGGCGGTGCCGGCGTCCGAGCTTGCGCCGCTGCTGTGCGCCGGGCTGATCGGCTACCGCGCGCTGGCGATGGCCGGTGCGGCGCAGCGCGTCGGCATCTACGGTTTCGGCGCAGCCGCCCACATCCTGTGCCAGGTGCTCAGGCACCAGCAGCGCCCCTTCTATGCCTTTACCCGGCGCGGCGACGGCGACAGCCAGGCCTTTGCCCGCACGCTGGGGGCCGAATGGGCCGGCGCCGGCGACGAGGACGGGCCCGAGCCGCTCGATGCCGCGCTGATCTTCGCGCCGGCCGGCGAGCTTGTCCCCGCCGCGCTGCGCCAGGTGCGAAAAGGGGGCACGGTGGTGTGCGCCGGCATCCACATGAGCCCGATTCCGGCCTTTTCCTACGATCTCCTGTGGGGCGAACGGGTGCTGCGTTCGGTGGCCAACCTTACCCGCGAGGACGGTCTGCGCTTCCTGCGCATCGTCGCCGACACGCCGATCCGGACCCATGTCCGCTCCTTTCCGCTGGAGCAGGGCAACGAGGCGCTCGCCGCCTTGCGCAGCGGTGCGGTCCAGGGCGCGGTGGTCCTCGTGCCGGGCTGGGTCGACGCCGGCCGCGAGGGGCGGGCCGGCGTATTGGCGGTTCCTTGACCTGGCGCATATCGATCCTCGCCGCACCTGTCTATGGTGAAGACGAAATCACAGTCCGGCGTCATGCCGGGGGTTGAAGCATCTGCCATGCTGCGTCGCATCGTGTTCATCATCCTGCTCGCTTGTGTCCCGTCCGCGCTTGCCGGGCCGTGGCGGGCGGCAGAACACAACGTCTACGGCTGGCAGCTGATGAGCGCGGACGAGCGCATCGAACACCAGCGCCGCCTGCGCGGCTTCGACTCCTACCTGGCCTGCCGCGCCTACCTCGTCATGCACCATGCCGAGATGGAGGCGCGGGCACGACGTGCCGGGGTCGTGCTGACGCCGCGTGCGCAATCCGCCTGCGACCAGTTACGCAAAAGGGGACGGCTGCAATGAGCGCCCCGAGCCCTGCCGCGCTGGCGGCCCGATTGTCGGCACCGGCGCTGCTGCTGCTGTCGGCGCTGGTCGGGGTGGCGTGGGCGCTTCCCGCCGGGCTCACGCCGTGGCGCAGCATATCGATCGTCTGCGCCTGGGCGGGCACCGGACTGCTGGTCGGATGCCTCGTGCTGATGATCCGCGATCCGCGCCTCGCCGCCCTGTTCGGCGGGTTGGACGCGCAGTACCGCTGGCACCACCGCGGCGGTACGGTGGCCTACGCGCTGTTGCTGTTCCATCCGCTCGCGCTGGCGATGGACGAGTGGTCGTCGTCGCCGGCACTGGCCTGGCAGGTACTGGCACCATGGCAGCAGAGCTGGCCGCTATGGCTCGGCTGGCTCGGACTGCTGCTGCTGATGGTCGGACTGGCGGCCACGTTCAGCCTCCGCCTGCCCTATCGGCGCTGGCGCGCCCTCCACTACCTGCCCGGCGCGGGGGTGGTGTTCGGTCTGCTGCATGTGTGGGCCCTGCTCGGCGAGCCCGGCCCGCTGTGGGCCTTCCTCGCGCTGACCGGGGTCGCGCTCGGGTGGCGCCTGCTCGGCGTCGATCTCGGCATCGCCGCCCACCCATACCGCGTGCGCAGCGTGACGCCGCGCGCGGCACGCATGATCGAAGCGGTGCTCGAACCCTGTGGCGCGCGGATGGCGCCCGAACCCGGCCAGTTCGTGTTCGCCGCGTTCGGCGACGGGGCGCAGTTCCACGGCTGCGGCGAGTTCCACCCATTTACCGTCAGCGGGGTTGCAGCCGATGGCAGCCTGGCGGTCGGGATCAAGGCGCTCGGACCGTGTTCGCAGCACATCCAGGCCCTCGAGGCCGGTGTGCTGGTGCGACTCGAAGGTCCGTTCGGCGCCTTCCTCGCCGACCGCGATGGCGCACCCCAGCTGTGGATCGCCGGCGGGATCGGCATCACGCCGTTTCTGGCGGCGCTCAGAGGCGGGCCCCTCGCCCGGCCGACGACGCTGATCTACCTCTATCGCAGCGGGCAGGACGCGGCCTACCTCGACGAACTCCATGTGCTCGCCGCGGCCGACCCGCTGCTCGACCTGATGACCGCGGCCGTCCCCGGTGCGCCCGATGTCGACGCCCTGCTCGCCCGCGTGCCGCAGCTAGCCACGCGGGTTGCCCAGCTATGCGGTCCGGCACCGTTGATCGACAGCATGCGGGCGGCGCTGCTTCGCCATGGCGTGGCCTCCGCCGCCATCCACTTCGAACGCTTCGATTTCCGCTGATGCGCGCCCTCTTTCTGTCCTCGACCGTGGTTTTCTGGCTGGTGGCCGGCGGCTTCTGGGCTGCCCGGGTGATCCTGCCCGCGCCGTCCGCCGAGGGGGTCGCGGCCGACACCGCGTGGACCGCCGCCGACGTGGCCGGCCATCGGAGCGCAGCGGACTGCTGGATGATCATTGACGGGCAGGTCTACGATTTCAGCGCCTACCTGCCCGAGCATCCGGCCAACCCGGCCGTGTTCCTGCCGTGGTGCGGCAAGGACGCGAGCGAGGCCTACCGTACCAAGACCAAGGGGCGGCCGCATTCGTCGTATGCCGACAGCTTGCTGCCGAACTACCATATCGGCACGCTCGAGTAGCGCCGGCCACGGCGGCGGTGGTGCGGGCGCTCGCGTGCAGGCGCGATCGCGCAGCGAAGCTTCGATCGTTCGATCTAGAATGGCGCGCAACAGCGCCGCCAGGCGCCCACCCGCAGGCGCCCCCGGGAAGTCGAAGATGGAATTGAAGTGGCTGGAAGATTTCCTGAGCCTCGTCGAAAGCGGCAGCTTTTCGCGCTCGGCCGAACAGCGTCATGTCACCCAGCCGGCCTTTTCGCGCCGGATCCGGGCGCTCGAGGCCTGGCTCGGCGTCGCCCTGATCGATCGCAGCACTTATCCCACCCGTCTCACCGAGGCCGGCGAAACCTTCAAGGGCCCGGCCGCGGACCTCGTGAACCGGCTCCATGCGGCACGCGCCCAGGCCCGCGGTCACCAGGCGGCCGCGGGCGATGCGCTGGTGTTCGCGGTGCCGCACACCCTCGCCTTCGCCTTCTTCCCGGGCTGGCTCGGGCGGCTCAAGGCAAATTTCGGCGAGGTGCCGACCCGCCTGATGGCGGGCAATGTGCACGATGTGGTGATGACCCTGGTCGAAGGCGGTTGCGATCTGCTGCTGTGCTACCACCATCCCTCCCATCCGGTGTGGCTCGACCCCGCGCGCTTCGACGGCCTGAGCCTGGGGGTGGAGCAGGTTCGCCCGTTCGTGCCGCGGTCGGTGGCGCATGCCCCGAACTGGCAGCTCCCGGGCTCGGCGGAGGCGCCGATTCCCTTCCTGCGCTACGGTCCGAACACCTATTTGCGACGCATGGTCGACACCATTCTCGATCGCGCGAGCACCCCGGCACACCTCGCCCTGCACTACGAGTCGGACATGGCCGAAAGCCTCAAGGCCATGCTGCTTGCCGGCCATGGCCTGGCCTTCCTGCCGGCGAGCGCGGCGAGCCGCGAACTCAAGCGTGGCGAACTGGTCGCCGCGGGCGGGCCGGAATGGTGTCTCGAGATGGAGGTGCGGCTCTATCGCGACCGCGCCAATGCCAAGCCCGAACTGGACCGGCTGTGGCACCATCTGGCCTCCGCCGAGACCCCGTCCGCCCCTTCTCATTGACCTCGCGATGCGCACTATCGAACCCCTGTCGCCGGAGGACCTCCGCGCCGGACGCAATCGCGCGCTGCGTCTCGTGATCGGCTTGCTGACGCTGGTGCTGGTCGCGGTGCCGACCTACCGGTGGAGCGAGTATCGGGGTGAGCAGGCCGCACGGGAGGACGCCAACCACCGGCTGGAACTGTTCTCGGCGGCGGTCGACGGCGTGGTCAAGCGTCTGGAGCACATCCCGTCCACGGTCGAGCTGAACCCGGACGTCGCCGCCCTGCTGCGTACGCCGGACCTGCCGGGGGCGGCCGACAAGGTCAATCGCTATCTGCAGGAACTCAACCGTCAGGTCGGTGCCATCGCGGTTTATGTTCTCGACGATCGGGGCATCACCCTGGCCGCCAGCAACTGGAATCAGCCCGACAGCTACGTCGGCGAGGACCTGTCCTTCCGCACCTATTTCCGCTGGGGGGTGGGGGGCCTGACCGGTCGCCACTTCGCGGTCGGCACCACGGTCGGCGAGCCCGGCTACTATGTCTCGCGCCCGGTGCGTGACGGCAATAGGGTGATCGGCGTGACCGTGATCAAGATCAGCCTCGCCGGCCTCGACGAGGCCTGGGCTTCGCTCGCCGTGCCCGCCCTCATCGCCGACCACAACGGCGTGGTCATCATGAGCCCGGTGCGTGAATGGCTGTACACCGCGCTCGAGCCGCTCGGCCCCGAGGCCTTGCTCGATGCGCGCGCCAGCCGTCTCTACCACGACCAGGTGATTCGTCCGTTTCCGGTCCCGATTGCGCGCCATACCGGTGACTTCGACACCATCGTCGAGCTCGCCCGGCCCCCCCGCCTGCCGGGCGCCGCCCGCGCTCGCGGCGCCGCCACCTACATGGTGGTGGGCCGTCCGCTGGTGCATACCGGCTGGTGGTTGATGCTGTTCCTGGATCTCAAGGCGGTCCGCAGCCAGGCCCTCAGCCACGCCGCGCTCGCCGCCACCGCCAGCGGCCTGATGATCATGCTGATGGTGTTCGTCGCCCAGCGCCGGCGCATCGTCCGCAACAAGCTGGAGGCGCAGGCGCTGCTGGAACAGGCGAATGTGGCCCTCGAAGCCACGGTGGCGGCCCGCACCAGTGACCTGTCCACGACCAACGCGCGCCTGCGCGAGGAAATTTCGGAACGCAAGAACGCCGAGCGCACTCTGCGCGCCGCCCAGGACGAACTGGTGCAGGCGGCCAAGCTCGCGGTGCTTGGCCAGCTCGCCACCGGCATCACCCATGAACTGGCCCAGCCCCTGGGCGCGATCCGCACCCTGTCCGGCAACGCCGCCGAGTTCCTGCGCCGCGGCAGCATGGATACCACCGAGAAGAACCTTGCCATCATCAGCCGGCTGGCCGACCAGATGGGCGCCATCATCTCGCCGCTCAAGACCTTCGCGCGCAAGTCGCCGGCGGTACCGGCGCGGGTGGACGTGGCCCACGCGGTCGGCAATGCCCTGCTGCTGCTCGATCAGAAACTGCAGCGCAACGGCATCACCGTGCGCAATCGGGTGGCGCCCGACACGGTGATCGCGTGGTGCGACCAGATCCGCCTCGAACAGGTGCTGGTGAACCTGATCGGCAACGCGGCCGACGCCATGGCCGGGCAGGCCCAGCGCAGCCTGGAGGTCACCGCCAGTGCCCCGTCCGACGGACCGGTGGAGCTGTGCGTGACCGACACCGGCCCCGGTCTGCCGCCTGACGTGCAGGCACGTCTGTTCGAACCCTTCTTCACCACCAAGCCCGCGGGTGAAGGCCTCGGCCTCGGGCTGGCGATCTCGCGCGACATCGTGCGCGAGTTCGGCGGCGAACTGGCCGCGAGCAGCGCCCCCGGCGGCGGCGCCTGCTTCCGCATCACGTTGCCCGCAAGGCAACCGGAGATCTCACCATGAACACCCTGTACGTACTGCTGGTGGAGGATGACCCCAACATGCGTCTCGGCTGCGAACAGGCCTTCGAGCTGGCCGGCATTCCGGCCACCGCGCTCGGCGCCGCCGAGGCCGCCTACCGACACATCGAACGCACGCCGCCGGCAGTGATCGTGACCGACATGCGTCTGTCCGGCGCCGACGGCCTGCAGCTGCTGCGCTGGGTCCGCGAGCGCGACCCCAACCTGCCGGTGATCATCATCACCGGCCACGGCGACGTCACCCTGGCGGTGGAGGCGATGCGCAGCGGCGCCTATGACTTCATCACCAAGCCGTTCGCGTCCGAACATCTGGTCGAGGTCGTGCGCCGTGCGCTGGAGAAGCGCAGCCTGACCCTGGAGGTGGCCGCGCTGCGTCGCCGCCTGGAGCGTCGCGAGGGCGCCGAGGCCACGCTGATCGGGCGTTCGCCGCAGATGGAGCGGGTCCGGCAACTGGTCGCCGACGTCGCCGGCAAGGCGGTGGACGTGCTGATCCACGGCGAAACCGGCACCGGCAAGGAACTCGTCGCCCGCTGCCTGCACGACCTCGGGCCGCGCGCCAAGGGCCACTTCGTGGCGCTGAACTGCGGCGGTCTGCCCGACAATCT
The DNA here is from genome assembly GCF_057656155.1 of Azoarcus sp. Soil_N_20. Taxonomy (NCBI): domain Bacteria; kingdom Pseudomonadati; phylum Pseudomonadota; class Betaproteobacteria; order Rhodocyclales; family Zoogloeaceae; genus Azoarcus; species Azoarcus sp. Soil_N_20. The sequence continues at coordinate 335,634 of NZ_JBDGKX010000005.1, forward strand.
GCTCGACAGCGAGCTCTTCGGCCACGAGGCCGGCGCCTTCACCGGCGCCACCCGGCGCCGCATCGGCAAGATCGAACATGCCAGCGGCGGCAGCCTGTTCCTCGACGAGGTCGAGAGCATGCCGATGGCGGTGCAGATCAAGCTGTTGCGGGTGCTGCAGGAGCGCGTCATCGAGCGTCTCGGCGGCAACCAGCTGGTGCCGGTCGACACCCGCGTCGTCGCCGCGACCAAGGACGATCTCAAGCAGCGCGCCGACGCCCAGCAGTTTCGTGCCGACCTCTACTACCGCCTCAACGTGGTGACCATCGACCTGCCGGCGCTGCGCGAGCGGCGCGAGGACATCCCGCTGCTGCTCGAGAACTTCATGCTGCAGGCGGCGCGGCGCCACGAGCTGCCGATGCCGGAGATCTCCGCCGAACGCCTGCGCCGGCTGATGGCGCACGACTGGCCGGGCAATGTGCGCGAGCTGCGCAACGTCGCCGACTGCCTCGTGCTCGGCATCCATCGCGACCTGCTCGACAGCGATGGCGGCGATACCGGTCCGTCGCTGGCCGAAGCGGTGGAAGCCTTCGAGCGCAGCCTGATCGGCGAGGAATTGCGCCGCCAGCACGGCAATCTCACCCGCGCCGCGGAGCGCCTGCGCGTGGCCAAGACCACGCTGCACGACAAGGTGCGCAAATACGGTCTGGGCGAGACCGGCTGAGCGCGGGCGTCGCCGGTCGTCAACGGTTGTCCACTGCCTGCGTGCGAGCGCAGACCACCGCGGCCGCCCGCGTCCGGGGCGACAGGCGTCGGTGACGCGCCGATCGGCGTTCGGAAATCCGGACGCGTTTTCGTCCCGACATTCGGTTTTCCGAACGCGAGACCCGTTTCGGCGTCGATATTACGTTTGTTTACAATTGCTTGAGTTTCGTCTCCAGGTGGCACGGCGCGTGCAATGAATAAGCCACGGCACTGCCGCCCAGCTATTCATCCACGAGGAGACGTCTCAATGAAAGCCATCCGTACCCTGATCGCCACCGCGATCGCCGCCAGCATGCTGTCGCCCGCCTTCGCCGCCGCCGATACGCTGGAGAAGATCAAGGCCAGCGGCACCATCGTCGTTGGTCACCGCGAATCCTCGGTGCCGTTCTCCTACCTCGATGCGGACCAGAAGCCGGTCGGCTACATGATGGACCTGTGCGCCAAGGTGGTGGATGCGATCAAGAGCGAACTCAAGCTGTCCGCGCTGGAGGTCAGGTATCAGCCGGTCACGTCGCAGAACCGCATCCCGCTGATGCAGAACGGCACCATCGATATCGAATGCGGCTCCACCACCAACAGCGTGGCCCGCCAGCAGCAGGTCTCGTTCAGCGTGACCCCCTTCATCACCAGCGTGCGCATGGCGGTGCGCAAGGATTCCGGGGTCACCGACATCGGTGGTCTCGACGGCAAACCGGTGGTGACCACCACCGGTACCACCTCGGACGCGCTGATCAAGCAGAACGAGAAGGGCCAGGCGATCAACGTGAAGAACCTGTACGGCAAGGATCACGCCGATTCCTTCCTGATGGTGGCAAGCAGTCGCGCCACCGCGTTCGTGATGGATGACATCCTGCTCGCCGGCCTGATCGCCAGTTCGAAGAACCCGGCCGATTTCGCCATCGTCGGCCCCTCGTTGCGCGACGAACCGTATGGCGTGATGCTGCGCAAGGACGATCCGGCGTTCAAGGCCGTGGTGGACAAGACCCTCAGCGCGCTGATGCAGAGCGGCGAGGTCGACAAGCTCTATGCAAAGTGGTTCATGAGCCCGATCCCGCCGCGCAACGTGAACCTCAATTTCCCGATGAGCGCAGCGCTCAAGGCCACCCTCGCCACGCCCAACGACAAGGGCGTCGAATAAGCCTCCCTGCGGGTGCGTCCCTCTCCGGCCGTCCGACGGCCGCGCACCCGCGTTGATGCCCGCAGCGCCGGGATCTGCAGCACCGGGCTGCGGTGCATCCTTTTTTGCACACATTGCTGATTCGTGCCGCGCGCGAGCGTCGGTCACGGACGGGGAGGCACGATGAACTACCACTGGAACTGGCAGTTCTTTTTTCACGAGACCGACGACGGTCTGCGCTATGTCGACTGGATCCTGAGTGGCATGGCGTGGACCACGATCGTCTCGCTCGGGGCGCTGGCGCTGGCGATGGCGCTCGGTTCGGCGCTCGGCGTCATGCGCACCACACCCTCCCGCGCGCTGGTCGCGCTGGGCGATGCGTATGTGGACCTGTTCCGCAACATTCCGCTGATCGTCCAGCTCTTCCTGTGGTTCTTCGTCGTCCCCGAGTTGCTGCCCGACGCGCTGGGCATCTGGGTCAAGCAGGATCTGCCGAGCTATGTCACCGCCATCATCGGCCTGGGCCTGTTCACCGCGGCGCGCATCGCCGAACAGGTCAAGTCGGGGATCAATTCGCTGTCCGGTGGCCAGCGCAACGCCGGCCTCGCGCTCGGCTTCACCGAGTGGCAGACCTACCGTTATGTGCGCCTGCCGATGGCCTACCGCATCGTGCTGCCGACGCTGACCTCGGAGTCGATGAACATCTTCAAGAACTCCTCGGTGACTTACGCCGTGGGCATGCTCGAGCTCTACTTCCAGTACAAGCAGATCATCGAGAAGACCTCCCAGGTGCTGGAGATCACCATCGTGGTCACGCTGGTGTATTTCCTCCTCGCCTTTGCCATGAACCGCATCCTCGGCGTGGTCGAGAAGCGCACCAGGGTGCCCGGCCTGATCGCCGGCGGACAGGGAGGACACTGACATGGGCGATTTCGATTTCTCGGTCATCACCGAAAACTGGGGCTTCCTCGTTCAGGGGCTGCGCTACACGGTGCAGGTCACGCTGGTGGCGATGGTCGCCGGCATCGTGCTCGGTACCGTGCTGGCGCTGATGCGGCTGTCGTCGAACAAGGTCCTGCAGCTGGTGGCCGGCGCCTATGTGAACTTCTTCCGCAGCATTCCGCTGGTGCAGGTCATCCTCGCCTTCTACCTGATCCTGCCGCTGGTGCTGCAGATGCTCACCGGCCGCATGATCCCGGTCGGCGCGGAGAACTCGGCCTACTTTACCTTTGCCGTGTTCGAGGCCGCCTACTATTCGGAGATCATGCGCTCGGGCATCCAGTCGGTGGCGCGCGGGCAGGTCGGCGCCGGTTATGCACTGGGCTTCACCTATTCGCAAACCATGCGCTACGTGGTGTTGCCGCAGGCGTTCCGCAACATGCTGCCGGTGCTGCTGACCCAGACCATCGTGCTGTTCCAGGACGTGTCGCTGGTGTATGCGATCGGCGCCACCGACTTCTTCGGTGCGGCCGACAAGATCACCCAGCGCGACCTGCGCCCGGTGGAGATGTACACCACCGTCGCCGTCGTCTATTTCGTCATCTGCTTTGCGTTGTCGCGCCTGGTCAGGCGCCTGCAGACACGCATCGCGATCATTCGCTGACTTCAGGGAGATCCGGTCATGATCGAGATCAACAATGTTTCCAAGTGGTACGGGCAGTTCCAGGTGCTGACCGAATGCAGCACCCGGGTCGACAAGGGCGAGGTGGTGGTGGTGTGCGGGCCCTCGGGCTCGGGCAAGTCCACGCTGATCAAGTGCGTGAACGCGCTCGAGCCCTTTCAGCAAGGCGACATCGTCGTCGACGCCATCTCGGTCGGCGATCCGAAGACGCGCCTGCCCAAACTGCGCGCCCGCGTCGGCATGGTGTTCCAGCACTTCGAGCTGTTCCCGCACATGAGCATCACCGACAACCTGTCGATCGCCCAGGTCAAGGTGCTTGGGCGCCGCAAGGACGAATCGGTCGAGCGCGGTTTGAAGATGCTCGATCGGGTCGGTCTCAAGGCCCACGCGCACAAGTTCCCGGGGCAGCTCTCCGGCGGTCAGCAGCAGCGCGTCGCGATCGCGCGCGCGCTGTCGATGGATCCGATCTGCATGCTGTTCGACGAGCCGACCTCGGCGCTCGACCCGGAGATGATCAACGAGGTGCTCGACGTCATGGTCGAGCTCGCGCAGGAAGGCATGACCATGATGTGCGTCACCCACGAGATGGGCTTCGCACGCAAGGTCGCCAACCGGGTGATCTTCATGGATGCCGGACGTATCGTCGAGGACGATGCCAAGGACGCCTTCTTCGGCAATCCGCGCTCGGAGCGGGCGCAGCAGTTCCTCGCCAAGATCCTCAACCACTGAGCACGGGCGTGCCAGGCTGGCGTGTCCGGCGCGACAGCTCCCACATTGCGTCGGACGGCGCCGGCCCGTCGCGGTGCGGGTCAGGCGCCGCGGTCGGTGCTGCGGGTCAGCCGAGTTCGCCGCACAGGGCGACGCCGAGCGCGTTGCGGACGCTGTCGGCGTCGTCATGGCGGGCGAGCAGGAAGTGCAGCTTGGCGAACGCGGCCTCGAGGGTCAGGTCGTGACCGGGGGTGACCCCGATCCGGTTCAGCGTGGCGCCGGTGGCGTACGCGCCCTGGTGCACGCTGCCGCCGCGGCACTGGGTCAAGTTGAGCACCACCACGCCGCGCGCCACTGCGCGCGCGAGCGCGTCCATCAGCCGGGCGTCGGCATCGGGCGGGTTGCCCACGCCGTAGGTGCGCAGGATCAGGCCGCGCACCGCGGGGCGGTCGAGCACGGCGTCGATGATGCGCGCCGGGATGCCGGGATATACCGTCACCATCGCGACCGCCTCGGGGTCGAACACGGGGACGGCGAAATCCTCCACGGTGGCCGGCAGCAGGCGTTCACGGTGCAGCGTGATGTCGATGCCGATATCGGCCAGATGCGGGTAGTTCGGCGAGTCGAAGGCGGCGAACGCGGTAGTGTGGAGCTTGCTGCTGCGATTGCCGCGCAGCAGGCGGCCGGCAAAGTGCAGACAGACTTCGGGGAGTGCCTGGCCGGCGGCCAGGATCAGTGCGGTGACGAGGTTGTCGACGCCGTCGCTGCGCGGTTCGAGGAGCGGGATCTGGGCGCCGGTGAAGATCACCGGCTTGCCCGTACCGCGCAGCATGAACGACAGCGCCGACGCGCTGTAGGCCATGGTGTCGGTGCCGTGGAGCACGACGAAACCGTCATACTGCCCCCAGCGCCTGACCAGTTCGTGGCCGATCTCGCTCCAGTGCGCGGGCTGCAGGTTGGAGCTGTCGATCAGGTGTTCGAGTTCGACCACATCAAAGGCAGGCAACCCGGCGAGCACGCGCTCGCCCAGCAGGCCGGGCAGCGCCCCACCGAAACCGGCCAGCGGACGGTAGCCGTCGGACGAGGCCGCCATGCCGATGGTGCCTCCGGTATGGAGGACCAGTACGCGGGTTTCGGTCGGGCTTGTCTTCATGCGGGCTCAGCGTGTGGTGGGTTTGTTGTTCGCTTCGAGCGCCCAGGCGGCGCGATCGGCGTCGAGCTCGGGAGCATCCGCGGAATCGAGCACCCAGGCGGCGCGGTCGATGTCGAGGTCGGGGAAGCGCGCCGGATCGAACACCGGGTTTTCCGTGCCCGCGGCAATCTGTTGGTCGAAGTCGCGCATGATACGCAAGCCCGGCTTGAACAGCACGGCCAGGGCCAGCAGGTTGGCGAGCGCGAGGAAGCCCATGGTCACGTCGGCGAAGGCGAAGGCGGTGCCGAGGTCGGTGGTCGCCCCCCAGCCGCAGAGCACGATCACCAGCGCGCGGTAGGCTGCCAGCAGCGGTTTGTTGCGGTCGCTGAAGTAGCTCAGGCTGTTCTCGCCCAGATAGTAGTTGTAGACGATGGTGGTGAAGCCGAACAGCATCAGTGCGATGCTGACGAAGCTCCGCCCCCATTCGCCCACGTGCCCGGCGAGCGAGGCCTGGGTCAGCGCGACGCCGCCCATCTCGGCAGCCATGCCCGGCTGGTAGGCGGTGCCGAGCAGGATGATGACCGCGGTGCAGGTGCAGATGATCAGGGTGTCGATGAACACAGAGAAGGCCTGCACGATGCCCTGGTTGGCCGGGTGCGGCACGTAGGCGACCGCGGCCACGTTGGGCGCACTGCCCAGCCCGGCCTCGTTGGAGAACAGGCCGCGCTTGACTCCGAGCAGGATCGCCGCGCCGATGCCGCCGCCAACGGCGGGCTCCAGGCCGAATGCGCTCTTCACGATCAGCGCGAGTACCGCGGGCACCTCGCCCAGATTCATCGCCAGCACCACCAGGGCGACCGCGAGGTAGCTGACCGCCATCACCGGCACCAGCACGTCGGCCACCTTGGCGATGCGCTTGACCCCGCCCATCACGATCACGCCGACCACCACCGCCAGGCCGATGCCGGTGGCGAGCACCGGGATGCCGAAGGCGTCGTGGAAGGAGGTCGCCACCGAGTACGACTGCAGCGCGCTGAAGCCGAAGCCGAAGGTCACCAGCAGCAACACCGAATAGACCGCCGCCAGCCATTTCCAATTCGGCCCCATGCCGCGCGAGATATAGAAGGCCGGGCCGCCGCGATAGGTGCCGTCCGGCTCGGCCTTCTTGTACGCCTGGGCCAGCGTGCACTCGAAGTAGCTGGTCGCCATGCCGAGCAGGCCCACCATCCACATCCAGAAGATCGCGCCCGGCCCGCCGAGGGTGATTGCCACCGCGACGCCCGCGATATTGCCGCCGCCGACACGCCCGGCTACCGACAGCATCAGCGCCTGGAAGGAGGTCAGGTGGCCGTGCTGCCCGCGCGCGAAGGCCTGGTTGGCGCTGAGAATCCGGAACATGCGCCCGAAATAGCGAAACTGCACGAAGCGCGAGCCGACGGTAAACCAGACGCCGAGGCCGATCAGCGCCACGATCAGTACCTTGCTCCACAGCAGGTCGTTGATGAGATCAAGCATGGTGGTGTCCTCCGGATACGATCGAGCGGGATGCGACGGGGTCAAGCGGCCGGCATGCGCCGGTGGACGGTGGAGTCGGGAACAAGGTTGGGGGCATGACGAATCTCCATTTGCGACCGAGGGCGCTGTTGTCGTTTTGGCGGTTGTACGGACATATTTCAGCAAGCTGCAAGCTTCCAGTAAATTTGTCGTCCTGACACAAACGGGCGCGGCCTGATGCGCGAAGTGCGTCAGACTGCGTCAGATGGGTCAATATGGACGCCAGGCCGGGGCAGGCAGAGAACATGCGGAGCGCGAGCGCCGGCCGAACCGGCCGCACGTGGTTCGCCAGGGAGTCGCCGATGCATGAGGATTTCGCCCGCAACCTGCGGTTGCTGTGCAGCTATTACAAGTCGATCGCCGAGGTGTGCCGGCGGCTGGACGTCAATCGTCCGCAGTTCAATCGCTACCTGAGCGGCCGCTACCGTCCGGCGGCATTCACGCTGCGGCGCTTCTGCGACTTCTTCGGGGTCGAGGAGCACGAGATCCTGCTGCCCGGCGAGCAGTTCGAACGCCTGCTGCAGTCCCGCCCGCGCCCGCCCGAGGCGGCCGAAGCGCCGTCGCCGGAGGCGGTCCATCTCGATCACCTGAAGCGCATCGGCAGCGCCGGGCTGGAGAAATACCTCGGCTACTACTTCGAGAACTACCTGTCGATGGCCTGTCCGGGCAAGCTGCTGCGCACTCTGGTGTGCATCGAGCGCCGCGCCGACGGGGTGTATTACCAGCGCACCGAGCGCCTGCCCGAACGCCCGCGCGAGAAGGCCCACCACGGCATCTACCTGGGCATGGCGCATTTCCTGACCGACCGCATCTTTCTCGTCGACTACGAATCGGTGGGCGGTATGGAAATCACCCAGACGATCCTGTTTCCGTCGTTCAAGAATCGGGTCACCCGTCTCACCGGCCTCAAGCTGGGCGCCTCCGACAGCGGCGAGCGCATGCCGTGCTGCACCCGCGTGGTGTACGAATACCTCGGGCACACCGTCGATGTGCGGCGTGCACTGCGCCGCTGCGGGCTCTACGATCCGGACGATCCCTCCGTCGACGAGATAACGCGCAAGGCGGTGGGCAACGACATCGCCCCCGGCGAGTGGCACTTCCGCGCGCGCTTCTAGAACTTTGCTGACGGCGATTATCGATGAGTTTCGCGCCGAGGGGCTTGGGGTTATGACATGAGGGTGAAGCTGCCCCGTGAGGCGGCGCACACCAGACTTTAGGTGCTCATCGTGCTCAATCCGGATCCGATATTGAAACCGCTGGTAGTTTTGCGCGCGCGACGAGTTCGAGGTCCCACGGCGGGTCGTGCGGGAAGTCGAGCACAAGGTGGTCGAGGAAGAGCTTCAAGCGGGTCGCGTTTCGCTGCGTTTTCGGGTAGACGGCAGATAGCCAGTACGGCGGGATGCGGTAGCCCTTCAGCAGCGGGATGAGGTTGCCCTTGATGATTTCCTGGGTGCAGACGACGGTGGGCAGGCACACCACGGCCATGTCTTCGAGCGCGATTTCCTTGAGGAAATGGACGGAGTTGCTCTTGAACTTGGGCACCAGCTCGACATCGACCGCTTCGTAGGCGTCCTCGAATATCCACCTGTCCCTGCTCGGGTAGCGCGAGTAGAGGCCGAGGTCGTGCCGCTGCAGATCGAGCGGATGCAGGATCGGGGCGTGCTTTTCCAGATAGGCCGGTGAGGCGCAGAAGATGCGGCGGACAGGGAAAAGTTTGCGCTGCACTAGGTCTTCAGAAATCGGCGAGAAGATTTGCAGCGCGCAGTCGAACCCTTCCTTGACCGGATCGATCACCATGTCATTCACGACGAAATCGAAACAGATCCCGGGATATTTCGCGCTGAACCTGCACAGGAATCCGGCCATGTGTCCGAGCACCAGCCCGGGCAGGCCGTGCACGCGCAGCAGGCCCGTCGGCGAGTTCTTCGCATTGCGCATTTCCTCGACGATTTCGTTGGCCCGTGCGATCAGCTGGGCGCATTCCTCGTAGTACGACTGTCCCACCTCGGATAGGGAAACGTTGCGCGTGCTGCGGTGGAACAGGGGCACACCGACGTAGTCTTCCAGTTGCTTGATCCGGGTGGTCACCACCGATTTGGAGACGTCCAGCTGGCGCGCCACCTCGGTGAAGCTGCCGACTTCGGCGACGCGCACGAAGGCATCCATGCAGTTGAAGTAGTCCATGACGCTCCTCTCCGGCCAACAGGATGGTTGCAGCGGGTGGTGCTGCCATGCCGGATCTCATGTTCTCAATTTCCGAACGTATTGTTAAGCCATCGCCGCCTGGTTGCCGATAGCGCCGAAAGCGTTTACGGGGGCGTGCGCGCCTCATGCTGCTTCGGTATCGTTCGGACTTGTGCGATGCAGCATTCCTTCCCCGCCGCGACCGGGCTTGCGTTTCTGATCGAACGGGCGGAACGAGAAGGCCAGGATGAGCACGAGACCGTCGGTCGTTCGCAGTGCGGTCCGGTTCGGTCGTTCTGTTTTCGCGAACGAATGAGGCGCGCTTTGTGAGCTTCTCGTGGCATCCGCAGGGGACTAGAGTCCTTTCCAAGCAGGCGGCAAGAGCAAACCTGCCACCCATCAAACCGGAAGAGGAGACCAGCATGTCTGAATTCGTTACGCGATTTGGCGCTCTCGACGATTACGAAAAAGGTTACATCGAGATCATCAACGACAAACCCAGGAACTACGCGTTCTCCAACGTGTTCGAGGTCGCTTCTGGTGCGCGACCCTATGAAAAGGTCGCTGTGGCGAAGAACCTGGAATACGTGATCGAGGCGATCCGCGCCGAGGGGACATCTGGCTGGATGGCGGCGTCCCACGATGAGTTCTGCATCGTCATGGACGGCGAGGTCGAGGTCGAATACGTCAAGTTGAACCACCCCGATGCGGTGGTCGCACCCGGCAAGAGCGGCACGGTGGCGGTCGAGTCCGAGCCCGATGGTCGTCGCATGGGTTCCATTCGCCTGCGTCGCGGCCATCAGGCCCTGCTGCCGAAGGGCGCAGCCTACCGGTTCAGGAGCGCCCGGCCGTCAGTGATGATCCAGCAATCGATCCAGGGCGATCTCACCGTCGAGAAATGGGCCGAGATCTGCTACCGCTGATCCGCGCCGGACAACCGAATCGACATTCAATCATCGAGGACACCGCAATGAACGCAGTCACCGAAAAGATCCCGGTCACCGTCGCCGGGTACAAGACCTTCACCCTGGGCGCCTTCACCTTCTCGCGCGACGAATATTTCGTCACCATCACCTGGCCGGTGAAGGATGGCCGCCATTCGCATACCATGAGCGCCGACGCCTTCCTGCGCGCACTGATGCGCGATGTGGCCTGGGGCTTCTTCTACGGCGTGGTCAACTTCGACCACGTGTTCGGTACCCGCAACCTGTACGGCCGGGTCGAGTTCTTCGCTGGGCGCCTCAACGAGCACTATCACAACGCCGGCCTCTCCTACGTCGAGGAGTTCGAGTCGCCGATCGCGATGCGTGTGATCAAGGAGATCCTCGCCGACTGGGTCAACGAGGGCTTCGACCCCTTCGCCGCGCCGCTGGAGACGGGCGATGCCGCCTTTGGCGAGAAGCATGGCAGCAACCTCGGGGCGATCGATCGTTTCCGGGTGGCGACCAAGCGCATGCCCGGGCTCAAGGGCGATTCGCCACTGCGCTCCGATGCCAACGGCTACCCGATCAATCGCGCCTTCGCCGACGTGGCGCAGGACGAACCGGAGATCGAGGCCGAGCCCGGCTTCGAGGACGAACTGCACGCCTTCAACCTCTTTGCCTACCTGTCGCGTTCGGACGTCACCTGGAATCCTTCGGTGACCTCCGTGTGCAAGAACAGCCTGTTCTGCCCAACGACCGAGGAATACATCCTGCCGATCATCCACGGCAACGACCGGGTCGAGTGGTTCATGCAGTTTTCGGACGAGATCGTCTGGAACATCACCGACAAGGATACGGGGCGGCCGCGCGCGCGGGTCGTGATGCGACCGGGTGACGTGGCGGCGATGCCGGCGGACATCGCGCATCAGGGCTTCTCCAACAAGCGTTCGATGCTGCTGGTATGGGAGAACGCCAGTCCCGAAATCGTGCAGAAGTACGCCTCGGGCGAGCTCCCGCCCTATCCGGTCGACTTCTGAATCCGACCCTGCACCCCCAGTCGGCTGTCTCCCCCGCAGCGCCGCGCCGGCCGCCGTAACCACGGTGGGCCCGGCGGTGCCGTGGGCGGGTTCGGCCGCCCCTGCACCGCCCCCGGAGAGCAACGTGGCCACAATCCAGAACAAGCTATTCATTGACGGCGAATTCGTCGATGCCCTCGATGGGGCGACGATCGACGTCCTCAATCCCCACGACAATTCCCTCATCACCCGCGTCGCCGAGGCCAAGGCCGCCGACGTCGATCGCGCGGTCGCCGCCGCGGCGCGTGCCTTTCCCAAGTGGAGCGCGCTGGCGGCGGCCGAGCGTGGCCGCCTGCTGCTGAAGCTGGCCGATCGCATCGAGGCCGAGGCCGACGAACTTGCCCGCCTCGAAGCGCTCGACACCGGCCATCCCATCCGCGACGCCCGCAACATCGACGTCATGCGCACCGCCGCCTGCTACCGCTATTTCGGCGGCATGGCCGACAAGTTCCAGGGCAGCGTGGTGCCGGTCGAGGCCGGCTTCCTCAACTACGTGCAGCGCGCGCCGATCGGCGTGGTCGGCCAGATCGTGCCGTGGAACTTCCCGCTGATGTTCACCAGCTGGAAGCTCGGCCCGGCGCTGGCCGCCGGCAACACGGTGGTCATGAAACCGTCCGAGATCACGCCGCTGTCCACGCTGCGCATCGCCGAGCTGATGGCCGAGGTCGGCTTCCCGGAAGGGGTGGTCAACGTCGTTGTCGGCTACGGCCACACCGCCGGCCAGCATCTGGCCGAACACCCCGACGTGGGCAAGATTTCCTTCACCGGCTCTACCGCGGTGGGCCGGCGCATCGTCGAGGCCTCCAAGGGCAACCTCAAGCGCGTGCAGCTCGAACTGGGCGGCAAGGGCGCCAACATCGTGTTCGAGGACGCCAACATCTCCGCTGCGGTGAATGGCTCGGCCTGGGCGATCTTCCACAACCAGGGTCAGGCCTGCATCGCCGGTTCGCGTCTCATCATTCACGAGCGCGTCGCCGACGAATTCCTCGATCGCTTCGTTGGCCTGGCGAAGTCCATCCGGCTGGGCAATCCGCTCGATCCCGAAACCGAGATGGGGCCGCTCACCTCCGCGGTGCACCGCGACCGCGTGCTGTCCTACGTCGAGATCGCCCGCCAGCAAGGCGGCGAAATTCTTGCCGGCGGCAAACCGCCGCAGGACCCGGCGCTGGCTGCCGGCTGCTACATCGAGCCTACCATCGTGCGTGCCCGGCCGACCGACCGCGTGGCGCAGGAGGAGGTGTTCGGCCCCTTCGTTGCGGTGACCACCTTCAAGGACGACGCCGAAGCGCTCGCCATTGCCAACGGCACCGAATATGGGCTTGGCAGCGGCTTGTGGACGCGGGACCTGGCGCGCGCGCACAAGATGGCCGGTGCGATCCGCGCCGGCATGGTCTGGATCAACAGCTACAAGCGGGTGAATCCCGGATCGCCCTTCGGCGGCGTCGGCCAGTCCGGCTACGGCCGCGAGATGGGTTTCGAGGCCATGCACGACTACACCGAGGCCCGCTCGGTGTGGGTGAACGTGGATGCGGTAATTCCGCCGCACTTCAAGCGCTGAGGTCACCATGATCAGCAAGATCGTTGAATCCGTCGCCGCCGCCGTCGCCGGCATCGGCAATGGCGCCACGGTGATGATCGGCGGCTTCGGCACCGCCGGCATGCCGTCGGAACTGATAGACGGCCTGATCGAGAGCGGTGCGCGCGAACTGGTGGTGGTCAACAACAACGCCGGCAACGGCGACACCGGGCTGGCCGCGCTGCTGAAGGCGCGCCGTGTGCGCAAGATCGTCTGCTCCTTCCCGCGCCAGGCTGATTCCCACGTGTTCGACGCACTCTTCCGGGCCGGCGCCATCGAGCTGGAGCTGGTGCCGCAGGGCAACCTCGCCTGCCGCATCGAGGCCGCCGGGGCCGGGCTGGGGGCGATCTTCACCCCCACCGGCTACGGCACGCAGCTCGCCGAGGGCAAGGAGACGCGGCTGATCGACGGCCGCCACTACGTGCTCGAAATGCCGATCCGGGCCGATTTCGCGCTGGTGAAATGCCACCGCGCCGATCGCTGGGGCAACCTGGTCTATCGCAAGACCGCGCGCAACTTCGGCCCGATCATGGCGCGCGCGGCCAGGACCACGGTGGTACAGGCCGATCACGTCGTCGAGCTCGGCGAGATCGATCCCGAGGTCATCGTCACCCCGGGCATCTTCGTCAAACGTGTGGTGCATGTCCCGCGTACCGACCGGTACGCGCGGGCAGGCTGAGGAGCGGACATGACAAGCGAAATCAAGCGGCTGTCGCGCGACGAGGTTGCGGCACGGGTGGCGCGCGACATCCCCGAGGGTGCCTACGTGAACCTGGGCATCGGCGCACCCACCCGCATCGCCAACTACCTGCCGGCCGACCGCGAGATCTTCCTGCAGAGCGAGAACGGCCTGCTCGGCATGGGCCCGGCGCCGGCCACCGGTGAGGACGATCCGGAACTCATCAACGCCGGCAAGGAGCCGGTGACCCTGCTCGCCGGCGGCGCCTTCTTTCACCACGGCGACTCCTTCGCGATGATGCGCGGCGGCCATCTGGACATCTGCGTGCTCGGTGCCTTCCAGGTGTCGACGCGCGGCGATCTCGCCAACTGGCACACCGGCGCGCCCGACGCGATTCCCGCCGTCGGCGGGGCGATGGACCTCGCCATCGGCGCCAAGCAGGTCTTTGTACTGATGGACCTGCTGACCAAGATCGGCGAGAGCAAGCTGGTCGAGCACTGCACCTATCCGCTCACCGGCATCGGTTGTGTGAATCGGATCTATTCCGACCTGGCGGTGATCGACATCGACCCGGACGGGCCCAAGGTCGTGGAGATGGTCGACGGCCTCGACCTCGAAACGCTGCGTGCCATGACCGGTATCGCCCTGCAGGCGAAGAAGGACGCGCGATGAAAACCTTCAGCTACCAAAGCCTGCCGATGCGGGTGATTTTCGGCCAGGGCACGCTGGACAAGGTGGCCGCCGAGGTCGAGCGGCTGGGGGCGCGCTCCGCGCTCGTGTTGTGCTCCGAGCCCCAGCGCGCCAGCGCGGAGGAGGTCGCCCGCCTGCTCGGCGCGCGCGCGGCCGGCATCTACGACAAGGCGCAGATGCACGTGCCGATCGAGACCGCCGAGGAAGCGCGCAGCATCGCCGCCGAGCTCGGCGCGGACTGCTGCGTGGCGGTCGGCGGCGGTTCGACGATAGGGCTGGGCAAGGCGATCGCGCTGGCCTCCTCGCTGCCCATCGTCGCCATTCCCACCACCTTCGCCGGCTCGGAGATGACGCCCATCTATGGCATCACCGAAGGCGGGCTGAAACGTACCGGACGCGATCCGCGGGTATTGCCTGCCGCGGTGATCTACGACCCGGCGCTCACCGCGACGCTGCCGCCGCGCATCGCCGCCACCAGCGGCATCAACGCCATCGCCCATGCGGTCGAGGCGCTGTACGCGCAGGACGCCAACCCGATCATCAGCCTGATGGCGGAAGAGAGCATCCGCGCGCTGGCGGCCGCACTGCCGCGCGTCGTGACCGATCCGGCGGATGCGGAAGCGTCGTCGGATGCGCTCTACGGCGCCTGGCTCGCCGGCGCCTGCCTGGGTGCGGTCGGCATGGCCATCCACCACAAGCTCTGCCACACGCTGGGCGGCACGTTCAATCTGCCGCACGCCGAGATGCACACCATCGTGCTGCCGCACGCGGTCGCCTACAACCGCGCGGCGGTTCCGGAGGCGATGGCCCGGGTGTCGCGCGCGTTGGGTGGCTTGGATGCAGCCAGCGGCCTCTATGACCTGGCCGCCGGACTGGGTGCGCCGCTGGCGCTGGCCGACATCGGCATGCCCGAGGACGGCCTGGAGCGGGCCGCGCAGCTTGCCACCGAGAACCCCTACTACAACCCGCGTCCGATCGAGCGCGGGGCAATTCTGGCGTTGTTGCGCGACGCCTACCACGGGCGACGACCGGCACCGGCTTGAACGCGCCCCGACCGCCACAAGAACCACAGGAGGAGACAATCATGAACAAGCAACACAACAACCCGGCCATCGTGGCCGACCGCCGCCGCACCCTCAAGCTGATCGGCGGCGCCGCACTCACCGCGGCTACGCTGGGCCTGCCCGGCGCGGTGTTCGCGCAGGCGGGCAGGAAGATCAAGATCGGCTTCGTCACGCCGAAGACCGGGCCACTCTCACCCTTCGCCGAGGCCGACAGCTTCGTCATCGAGCAGATGCGCAAGCGGTTCGCCGCAGGTCTGGACATCGGTGGCGTGAATCACCCGGTCGAGATCATCGTCAA
Organism: Azoarcus sp. Soil_N_20; assembly: GCF_057656155.1. Taxonomy (NCBI): domain Bacteria; kingdom Pseudomonadati; phylum Pseudomonadota; class Betaproteobacteria; order Rhodocyclales; family Zoogloeaceae; genus Azoarcus; species Azoarcus sp. Soil_N_20. The sequence goes on from NZ_JBDGKX010000005.1 coordinate 351,000, forward strand.
GGACAGCCAGTCCAACCCCAACCGCGCAGCTGGCGTGGCGACCGACCTGATCGTCAAGGACAAGATCGACCTGATGCTGGTGTCGTCGACGCCGGAGACGACCAACCCGGTGTCCGACCAGTGCGAGCTCTACCGCAAGCCCTGCATCTCCACGGTTGCGCCCTGGCAGCCCTGGTTCTTCACCCGCGGCGGCAAGGCCGACAAGGGCTTCGACTGGACCTACCACTTCTTCTGGGGCCTGGAAGATCTGATTGCGGTATTCGACAGCATGTGGGCGGGGGCCGGCACCAACAAGGTGGTCGGCGCGCTGTGGCCGAACGACGGCGACGGCAATGCCTGGGGCGACGCCAAGCTGGGCTTTCCGCCGGTGCTGCAGAAGCACGGCTACACCGTGGTCGATCCGGGTCGCTACCAGAACCTGACCGCCGACTATTCGGCGCAGATCGCCCGCTACAAGGACGCCAAGGTCGAGATCCTGACCGGCGTGCCGATCCCGCCGGACTTCACCACCTTCTGGAACCAGGCGATGCAGAAGGGCTTCCGGCCCAAGGTCGCCACCGTCGGCAAGGCGCTGCTGTTCCCCAGCTCGGTCGAGGCGCTGGGCGACAACGGCGACGGCCTGTCGGCCGAGGTGTGGTGGACGCCCACGCATCCGTTCAAGTCCTCGCTCACCGGGCAGAACGCCGGCGAGCTCGCCGCCGCCTACGAGGCCGCGGTCAAGAAGCAATGGACCCAGCCGCTGGGCTTTGCCCACGCGCTGTTCGAGGTCGCCGTGGACGTACTCAAGCGCGCCAGGGATCTCGACAGCGCGGCCTCGATCCGCGACGCCATCGCCGCCACCCGCCTGGACACCATTGTCGGCCCGATCAGCTGGCAGGGCGGCCCGGTCAAGAACGTTGCCAAGACGCCGCTGGTCGGCGGCCAGTGGCGAAAGGGCGGCAAGCACAAGTACGAGCTCGTGATTGTCGACAACTCGCAGGCGACGATGATCCCGGTGAAGGATGCGCTCAGGCCGATCGGCGGCTGACGCGGCCATGTGCTATTTCGGAGAAAGGCTATGAGCGAACCGCTACTGCGCCTGCAGCAGGTGAGCAAGCGTTACGGCGCGCTCCAGGTCACCGACAACCTGAGCTTCTCCCTGGCAGAGGGAGAGGCACTCGGGGTGCTGGGACCCAACGGCGCCGGAAAGTCGACGATGTTCAACCTGATCACCGGCGATGTGCGTCCCGACGCCGGCCAGGTCTTCTACGCCGGCGGCGACATCACGCCGCTGGCGCCGTCCGCGCGCTGCCGCCAGGGCATCGGACGCTCCTACCAGGTGCCGCATCCGCTGGCGGGCATGACGGTGTTCGAGAACCTGGTGGTGGGGGCGATGTACGGCGCCGGGCTGGACGAGGACGCGGCCTACGAACACTGCGTCGGCGTGCTCGACCGCACCGGGCTCGCCCGCCGCGCCAATCAGCTCGCCGGCACGCTGACGCTGCTCGACCGCAAGCGGCTCGAGCTCGCCCGCGCGCTGTCGACCAAGCCGCGCCTGCTGCTGCTCGACGAGATCGCCGGCGGCCTCACCGACCACGAGGCCGGCGCGCTGGTGGACACGATCCGCGCGATCCGCGCCGACGGCGTCTCCATCGTCTGGATCGAGCACGTGGTTCATGCGCTGCTGGCGGTGGTCGACCGGCTGATCGTCATCAACTTCGGCGCCTTGCTGACCGAGGGCCACCCGGAAACGGTGATGGCCAGCCGCGAGGTCCGCGAGGTCTACATGGGGGTGGAAGCATGAACGGAACCTTGTTGCGTACGCGCGGACTCACCGGCTTCTACGGCGACTTCCAGGCGCTCTTCGGTATCGACCTGGAGATCGCCGAGGGCGAGGTCGTGTCCATCATCGGCGCCAACGGCGCCGGCAAGAGCACCTTCCTGCGCAGCCTGGTCGGTCTCAACAAGGCCGCGGCGGAGGCGGTCGAGTTCGACGGTCGGCCGATCGGCGGACTGCCGCCCTACGAGATCGTCCGCCAAGGCATCGCTTTGGTGCCGGAGGGGCGCCGCCTCTTCCCCAGCCTGACGGTGGAAGAGAACCTGCGTCTCGGCGCCCATCCCGGCCGCACCGGTCCGTGGAACCTGGAGCGGGTCTATGGGCTGTTCCCGATCCTGAAGGAGCGCCGCGGCAGCCCGGGCACGGCACTGTCCGGCGGCCAGCAGCAGATGGTCGCCATCGGCCGCGCGCTGATGTCCAACCCGCGCCTGCTGCTGTGCGACGAGATCTCGCTCGGCCTGTCGCCCCTGGTGATCCGCGACATCTATGCCGGTATGCCGAAGGTCCTGGAGTCCGGCACTGCGGTGATCGTGGTCGAGCAGGATATCGGTCAGGCGATCAACGTCGCCGACCGGGTGTACTGCTTCCAGGAAGGTCGCGTTTCGCTGTGCGGCGCGACTGGCGCGCTGAGCCGGGAACAGATCTCCGACGCATATTTCGGCAGTCATCACTGAGGAGACTTCGATGCTCAATGCCATCGACACCATCGTCCAGGGCGTCCTGCTCGGTGGCTTGTACGCGCTGTTCGCGACCGGGCTGTCGCTCGCCTTCGGAATCATGCGCTTCGTCAACATCGCCCATGGCGATTTCATCATCCTCGGCGCCTTCGCCGCGCTCGCGCTGATCGGCGTGGTGCCGATGCATCCGCTGCTGACACTGGCGGTGGTGGTGCCGGCGCTGGCCGTACTCGGCTACTGGGCCCAGCGCCTGGTCTACAACCGCACCCTGGGGCGCGACATCATGCCCCCGCTGTTGGTGACCTTCGGCCTGTCGGTGATGCTGCAGAACGTCCTGCTCGAACTCTTCTCCGGCGATTCCCGCCGGCTCGACGCCGGGGCGCTGTCGTCGGCGAGCATCGAGCTCGGTGACCTGTCGGTGGGCGTCTTCCCGGTGCTGACGCTGGTGGTCGCTGTTGCGGTGATCGGCGGGCTGCAGTTCGTCTTTGCCCGTACCGCGCTCGGGCGCTCGCTGCGCGCCACGTCCGACGATCCCGAGATCGTGCAGTTGATGGCGGTCGACAGCCGCAAGATCTACGCGGTGGCGATGGGCATCGCCTCGGCGACGGTGGCGCTCGCCGGCGTCTTCCTCGGCATGACCAAGGCCTTCGATCCGCTGCTCGGCCCGCCGCAGCTGCTGTTTGCGTTCGAGGCGGTGATCATCGGCGGCCTCGGTTCGCTGTGGGGCACGCTGGCCGGCGGCATGGTGCTGGGCATCGCCCAAGCGGTCGGTTTCCGCGTCGATCCCGGCTGGGGAGTCCTGTTCGGGCACCTGGCCTTCTTCGTCGTCCTGCTGCTCCGTCCGCAGGGGCTGTTCCCGAAAACCCGCGATCGCTGAAACCCCAGGAGACAGACATGACGAGAAAGACATACACGGTCGACCGCAGCACGCCCCTTTCGCAGGCGGCACTGGGCAGCGGTGGCGCGCTGGTGGTGCTGGGTGCGACCCTGCCGCTGTGGGCGGGCGACGACACCCTGGTGACCTTGGTCGAATTCCTCTATTTCCTGGCGCTGGCGCAGATGTGGAACCTGCTCGCCGGCTATGGCGGGTTGATCTCGATCGGCCAGCAGGCCTTTATCGGGCTGGGTGCCTACGCGATGGTGACGTTGTCGCTGTTCGCCGGCATCAACCCCTTCGTCGCGGTGCCGCTGGCCGGCCTCGTCGCCGGGCTGGCGGCGTGGCCGGCGGCGCGTGCGCTGTTCCGCCTGCAGGGGCCCTACTTCGCGGTCGGCTCCTGGGTGCTGGCCGAGATCCTGCGGCTGGTGTTCTCCAACTTCACCACACTCGGTGGTGGTAGCGGCGTCAGCATCACCGCCGCGGTCATCGACATCGATCCGTGGTGGCGGGGGGCGTTGAGCTACTGGCTGGCGCTGGCGGTCGGCGTCGGTTCGGTAGGTGCGGTGTACCTGCTGCTGCGCTCCAAGCGCGGCATGGCGCTGACCGCAGTGCGCGACTCGGAAACCGCCGCCGAGAGCATCGGCATCTCGGTCAGCCGCATCAAGCTGCAGGTCTACATCGCCTCGGCGATCGGCACCGGCATCATCGGCGCGCTGATCTTCCTCACCAAGCTGCGCGTGTCGCCCGATGCCGCGTTCTCGATGGAATGGTCGGCGCTGATCATCTTCATCGTCATCATCGGCGGCGTCGGCACGATAGAGGGGCCGCTGCTCGGCACCATCCTGTACTTCCTGCTGCGCAACTACATGGCGGACTACGGCTCGTGGTACCTGATCCTGCTGGGCGCGATCGCGGTGCTGACCATGCTGTTCATGCGCCGCGGCATCTGGGGCTGGCTCGCCGCCCGCTACGACCTGCAACTCTTCCCCGTCCAGCGCCGCCTGCGCCGCGCCGCCCCCGGCCCGGCCGCCGCTGCAGTGGAATCCCTCGCCATCTCTTCCGTCCCCAAGGCATGACAGACCATGAGCCACGCATTCATCTGTGACGCAGTCCGCACCCCGATCGGCCGCTACGGCGGCGCGCTCTCATCGATCCGTGCCGACGACCTCGGCGCCCTGCCGCTGCGCGCCTTGCGCGAACGCCACCCCGGTCTCGACTGGGAGGCGGTCGACGATGTCATCTTCGGCTGCGCCAACCAGGCGGGAGAGGACAACCGCAACGTTGCGCGCATGTCGTCCCTGCTGGCCGGCCTGCCGACAGGCGTGTCCGGCACCACGATCAACCGCCTGTGCGGCTCCGGGCTCGATGCCGTCGGCACCGCCGCACGCGCGATCAAGGCCGGCGACGCCGCGCTGATGATCGCCGGCGGCGTCGAGAGCATGAGCCGCGCGCCCTTCGTGATGCCCAAGGCGGAGAGCGCCTTCTCGCGCAGCAGCGCGGTGTACGACACCACCATCGGCTGGCGCTTCGTCAACGCGCTGATGAAGGCACAGTACGGCGTCGATTCGATGCCCGAGACGGCCGACAACGTCGCCGCCGACTTCGGCATCGGCCGCGCCGACCAGGATCTCTTCGCGCTGCGCTCGCAGCAGAAATGGGCGGCGGCGCACGAGGCCGGCCGTTTCGCCGACGAGATCGTCGCGGTGCTGGTGGCGCAGAAAAAGGGCGAACCGAAGCGGGTCGACACCGACGAGCACCCGCGGCCCGACACAACGCTGGAGCAGCTCGCCCGCCTCAAGGGCGTCAACGGCCCCGGGCTCACGGTGACGGCCGGCAACGCTTCCGGCGTGAATGACGGCGCCTGCGCGTTGATCCTGGCCTCCGAGGCCGCCGCCGGTACGCACGGCCTGACGCCGAAAGCGCGCATTGTCGGCATGGCGGCCGCCGGTGTCGCGCCGCGCATCATGGGCTTCGGCCCCGCCCCGGCGGTGCGCAAAGTGCTGGCGCAGACCGGGCTGAGTCTCGCCCAGATGGACGTGATCGAGCTCAACGAGGCCTTCGCCGCGCAGGCGCTGGCGGTGACCCGTGCGCTCGGCCTCGCCGACGACGATCCACGCGTCAATCCCAACGGCGGTGCGATCGCCCTGGGTCATCCGCTCGGCATGAGCGGCGCGCGGCTGGCGACCACCGCGACGTACCAACTGCAGCGAGGGGGCGGCCGCTACGCGCTATGCACCATGTGCATCGGCGTCGGCCAGGGCATCGCGCTCGTCATCGAGCGCGTCTGAGCCGGATCAGAAAACCAGAGAGGAGACACGGACATGCGCAACCTGACCGAAGAGAACCTGACCGAGGCCGTGCTGGCCAGCCTGTCGAACTGCACCGATCCGCGCCTGAAGGAAGTGATGAGCTCGCTGATCCGCCACCTGCACGCCTTCGTGCGCGAGATCGAGCCCACGCCGGAAGAATGGTTCGCCGGCATCCGCTTCCTGACCGACACCGGCCACATGTGCGACGACAAGCGCCAGGAGTTCATCCTGCTGTCCGACACCTTGGGCGTGTCGATGCTGGTCGATGCGATCAACAACCGCAAGCCGGCCGGCGCCACCGAATCGAGCGTGCTCGGCCCGTTCTACGTCGAAGGGGCGCCGGAGCGCGACACCGGCGCCAACCTCGCGCCGGGCGACGGACCGGGCGTCACCGTGCGCGGGCAGGTGCGCTCGGTCGGCGGCGAGCCGATCGCGGGGGCGGTGCTCGACATCTGGCAGACCGCGCCCAACGGCCTCTATCACGTGCAGGACGCCGCACAGGACGCGTACCACCTGTGCGGCAAGCTCAGGACGGCTGCGGATGGCAGTTACAGCTTCCGTACCCTGAAGCCGGTGGCCTACGCCATTCCAACCGACGGCCCCGTCGGCAAGTGGCTCGGCCGGGTCGGGCGCCATCCGTTTCGGCCGGCGCACATCCACTTCATCGCCTCGGCACCGGGCTTCAAGCCGGTCGTCACTCAGCTCTTCTCCGCGGGTGACGAATATCTCGATTCCGACGCGGTGTTCGGCGTCAAGCAGGCGCTCGTCATCGACTACCAGCCCGTCGACGGCGAATGGCGGGTCGACTACGACTTCGTGCTCGAACCGGACGCCACCTGAGGGAGCCGTGACCATGTATTTCATCGTGCTGGGCACGGATGCCGCGGGCAAGTCCGAGGTCCGTCGTGAGATGCGGCCCGCGCATCGCGCCTACCTGCGCAACCCGGCGCCGCATCCGGTCCGTGTGCATCTCGGCGGTCCAACCCTGAGCGAGGACAGCGGGGACATGAACGGCACCCTGCTGGTGGTCGAAGCGGCCGCCCTCGGTGACGTGCAGCGCTTCGTCGCCGACGATCCCTATTCCCGGGCCGGGATCTTCTCCACCGTCGACGTACGCCCGTGGTCGTGGAGCCTGGGCGAACCGGAGGCCGACGCATGAACTGGAACGAACATCCCGATTGCCCGGGCGTCGGCACGCCGCTGTGCAGCATCGACGAAATCCCCGAGCGTGGCGGCTTCGAGGTCCAGTTCGGTGAGGGCAGCGAGAACTTCAAGGTCCTGTTGCTGCGCCATGGCGAGCAGGTGTGGTGCTACCTCAACTTCTGCCCGCATTTCTCGCTGCCACTGAACTTCCGCCCACAGACCTTTGTGACGCTGGACGATCTGGTGGTGTGCGCGCACCACACCGCCTTCTTCCGCTTCGAGGATGGCGCCTGCGTGGACGGCCCCTGTGCCGGAAACGGACTCATCCCGCTGCCTTTCCATGTCGAGGGGCAGGCCATCCGCTTCGGTGCACTGAGCCAGGGCGGTGGAGCGTGAAAGCGGCGCCACGCGCGGCGGATGCGGCCATGAGACCTCGGTGCCGACGACGGCGGTGCATATACCCGCGCGACTAGCAGACAGGTAAACGGCATTTCGATCACGCCAGCCGGTGAGCAGTCCGTCACCGGAGGGGATCGGCTTGCCCGCGTTTCCCGGTCCGGCTTCAGGCGTCATCGAGCCGGAGCGGGGCAGTGGGCATCGGACCGTCGCCGCGTGCGGTGGGGCGATGCACCGCCAAGGACCCGGCGCCCAGCGAGGGTGGCCGGCATCAAGCAACTGGACGGGACGACACCCGTTGGAGGAAGACACAGATGACTGGGAAGAAAGCAAAAAGGAACCGCCTCGCCGCACTGCTTGGCGCGGTGCTGGGGACGGGTATCGGTGGCGGCGCCATGGCGATAGAACCGGGCCTGCCGGATGCCTATCCGCTCGGCAACGAGAGCTACATGACCGGTGCCCTGCCGCCGCCGGGCGTCTATGGCATGATCTTCGTGCGCCGCAACGACTTCGATTCCCTCCGGGACAACGACGGGCATCGCGTACCGGTGGACTTCAAGCTCACCGCGAACGTGATCGCACCGCGCATCGTCTGGGTGCCCGGGGTGAAGGCGTTTGGCGGCGACCTCGTCTTCCACGGCATTGCGCCGCTGGTCGATCTCGACGTGAAGCTCGGCGGAGCGTCACAGTCGAAGCAGGGTCTGGGCGACATGGTCCTCGGCGTCGGGTCGGGCTATCACCTGAGCCCCAATCTCCACCTCATTCCCGGGATCGACTTGATGCTGCCCACCGGTCGCTACGACGAGGGCGATCTCGCCAACCTCGGCAACAACCGTTTCAGCATCCAGCCGCTGGTGAACATCACCTACGTGGATCCCGCTGGTTTCAATGGCGACCTGAAGCTGATGTACACCTTCAACGGCGAGAACCGGGCCACCGACTACCGCAGCGGGCAGGAGTTCATCGCCGATTACGACCTCGGCTACGGCCTCGGCAACGGCTGGGTGCTCGGCGTGGGCGGCTACTACTATCGTCAGACGACCGACGACCGCCGGTTCGGCGACGACATCGCCGACAGCAAGGGACGGGGAACCGGCTTCGGTCCGGTCATCAAGTACGACAGCGGCCGTGGCTGGTTCGTCACCGCGAAGTGGCAGAACGACAGCGGGGCGCGCAACCGCCCGCAGGGTGAGTCTTTCGTCGTCAAGGCGGTGTTCCCGCTCTGACCCTCGAGGCTTCGAGCGTTGAGCTCGCGCCGAGTTGAGGTCCCGTCTGGCGCGCAGGCCGCTTCATGCGCGCGTCAGCCACTCGCGGTGCGCATCGGCCTCGCCCCGCACGCAGGCGAAGAAGCGGCGCTGCAGCTCGCGCGTGAGCGGCCCCGGGGTGCCGTCGCCGACGCGGCGGCGGTCGACTTCCACCACCGGGGTGATCTCGGCCGCGGTGCCGGTGAAGAACACCTCGTCGGCCACGTAGAGTTCGTCGCGGGTGATGCGCCGCGCACGGATCTCGTAGCCGGCCTCGGCCGCCAGGCTGTGGATGGTGCGCCGGGTAATGCCGTCCAGCGCCGAGGTGATCTCGGGTTCCCAGATCACGCCGCGCTTGACCACGAACACGTTCTCGCCCGGCCCCTCGGCGACGAAGCCGTCGGTGTCGAGCAGCAGCGCCTCGTCATAGCCTTCGGCGCGCGCCTCACGGCAGGCGAGGATGGAGTTGGTGTAGGTCGACACCGACTTCGCCCGGCACATCTGCACGTTCACATGATGGCGGGCGAAGCTCGCCACCTTGACCCGGATGCCGCGCTCCAGGCCGGCCTCGCCGAGGTAGGCGTTCATCACCCAGGCCGCCACCATCACATGGACGGCGGCGCCCGCCGGGTCGATGCCGGCCTTCTCCGCGCCGAGGAACACCAGCGGGCGGATGTAGCCGCTGGCCAGCTCGTTGCGGCGGATCGCGCCGATGCAGGCGTCGGTCAGCGCGGCGCGGTCGAAGGGCATCTCCAGACCGAGGATGTGGGCCGAGTCGAACAGACGCTCGAGGTGGTCGTCGAGACGGAAGATCGCCGGGCCGAGCGCCGTGGCGTAGGCACGGATGCCCTCGAAACAGCCCAGGCCGTAGTGCAGGGTGTGGGTCATCGCGTGCACCTTCGCATCGCGCCAGGGCAGCCACTGCCCGTCCATCCAGATCCAGCCGTCACGGTCTTCCATGCTCATGATGTGCTCCTCGGGTGATCGAAAGGGGGAGAAAGGCCGCGCCGCAAATGCGGCCGGCCCGGGCACACCGGGGATGGCGGTGTGTTCGATCCACGTGGAGAAACGGCTTTCGGTTTCGGCGGCGGGGCGAGGGTGATCGCGTGGCCGTGTGGTGGTCGAGCTGGGTGAGTGCATCCAGCTTGCCCGCGGCGCGGGGTGGGTTCAAACGAAAACGGCCGCGGTTCGGGTGAACTCATTTCATTTCAAAAATGAGCCCCCGCCTGGTTGCCGGCCTGCGCGCATCGAACCGGGCCGGCGCCGTGGGTGACGCGAGCACCAGTGGCCGAATCGGCTCTATATTGCCGACCGAGCGGCCCTACGCAATGCGGACCGATTACAAGCGCTTCAGCCCGCCGCCTCTCTCGCCCGCGCCTGCAGCCAGCGCACGAACTGCCGCACCCAGGGCTGCTCGTAGGCTTCCGGGCGCAACACCGCGTAGAAGCCCTTGCCCGCGATCGCCTGCGGAAACGGCCGCACCAGGGCGCCGTCGGCAAGATAGCAGCGCGCGAGCAGGTCCACCGTGAGCGCCACCCCGACGCCGGCCGCTGCTGCCTCTAGCAGCATCATCGCGTCCTCGAACAGCAGGCCATCGGTGGGCTCGGGCTGCTCGAGCCCGGCGGCGGCGAACCACGGTCGCCATTCGAGCAGCGGGTGGCGCAGCAGGGGCAGGTCGGGCAGTGCGGCCACCGTCGGTGGCGTACCGAGGCGGGCCGACAGGGCCGGGGAGCACACCGGAAACACGGTCTCGCGGCGCAGTTCGTAGGCTTCCAGCCCGGGCCACGGCGGCTCGCCGTAGCACACCCCGAGGTCGGCCTTGCCGGTGGCCACCGGCAGCAGGGTCGAGGCCGTCGACAACACGAATTCGACGTCGGGGTGCGCGCGCCGATATTCCGCCAGCTGGCCGACGAACCACTTCGCCCCCAGCGCCGGCGCCACCGACAGGCGCAACACCTGGCCGTGGCCCCCGCGTAGCCCGGTGCTCGCGCGTTCGATCCGCTCCAGCGCGGTCTGCACTTCGCTCAGGTAGCCGCTGCCTGCCGTGCTCAACACCACCTGTCGGTGCCGGCGCTCGAACAGCATCACGCCCAGCCATTCCTCCAGCGCCTTGATGCGGTGGCTCACCGCCGATGGGGTCAGGCTCAATTCCTCCGCCGCTGCCAGAAAGCTGCCGCAGCGGGCCGCAGCCTCGAAGGCGATGATCGAGGCCAGTGGCGGCAGCCGCATCATTGCGCGGGCGTGCACCGGCGGGCGCCGTGACCGTCGAAATCGCCCAGTTTCCGGTTGAAGGTGTAGTCGAGCGGCGCGCCGATCCATTCGCACGCGGTTTCCCCGGCGCTGCCGCTGGTCAGCGTGAACGGCAGGGCGACCACGAAGCCGACGGTGCCGAGCACGGTGGCGACCAGGCCGAGGGGCCGTACCAGGATCAGGTCCACCGCCATGTCGGAACTGCGGTCGCCGGTCACCGGCTCGCCATGCTGGGCCAGCGCCGGGGTCATCGGGAACAGGGCCAGTGCCGTCACCAGGGTGGCAACGGCGGCCGTGCGCCGGAGCGGTCGCGATGTCATTTCGGCCTCCGGGATGGGGTCTGGGTTTCAGTATGGACCGCGCTCAGCCCTTCGGCCACAGGATCATCTGCGAGCAGCGGAACAGCGCCAGCTTGCGTCCGCTGGCCTCGTCGGTGATCACCGCGTCCCACACCTGGGTGCTGCGTCCGAGGTGCTGGGCGGTGGCGACGCAGGCGATGCTGCCGTCGCGCACCGTGCCCAGATGGTTGCTCTTGAGCTCGATGGTGGTGAAGGACTCCGCCCCGGCGGGCAGGTGGGCGATGGTGCCGTAGCCGCAGGTGGTGTCGGCGAGCGCGACGATGCTCGCCGCATGGAGGAACTTGTTGGGTGCGAAATGCAGCTGCCTGACCGGCATGCGGCTGGTGAGTACGCCTTGCGCGAGGCTCAGGATCTCGATGCCGAGATAGCCGGGCAGGTATTCGGTGCCGCGCTGCTTGAGGAGTTCGAGGGTGATTTCTGGGCGGAGCTGGCTCATCGTGGACCTCGCGGACAGGGAGCAGGGAACACCGGTTTACCGTGTCCGGCAGCCGCTGTAAATGGGCGGCGACATCGGGCGCACGGTGCCGTCAGGGCGTGGCCGCCCGCCCGGGGGTCCGGAACCGCGCGCATAACCTGCGCGAGGCTTGCCGATGCCGGGCGCGCACCCGGCCGCGCACTGCGGTGGTGACCCGTTTTGACGCAGGCCTGATCCGCTATGGCGCGCATCATCGTTGCATGATGTCGCATCGATATTTCGATGCAGTACAGCATTGCCGCTGCGGCTGCGCTGCCGCATCGCGGCGGGCCGGCTCCGATCGCGCGCGATGACATTCGGGAACGGCGAGGGAAGACCTGGGATGCACGGGTGCCGGGGGCGGAGGCCGCGTCGCCTGTGCTGCGATGACGCCGCGCAGCATTTCAAACTCGCCACGCACATGGCATGGGACGTGCTCATCGGTTTGCCTCGTCTGCGCGGGGTGGCCAGTGCGCCGCACGCCCCGCCCGGTCTGATTCGCTACCGGAGCACGTCGAACGATGAATGCCGAACAAACCGTGTGGCAGCAGCTGCTGCGCATCGAGGCGCCGTGGACGGTGCTCGATTCCCGCGCCGACGACTTCCGCCGGCGCTACGACCTTAGCATCGCGGTGGACACGCCGCGCGGCTGGTTCGGCCGTCCGCGCGGCAAGCCGCAGGCGCCGGCGCAGCAGGTGTCGTGGCGCCACGTCAATTTCGGCGACTGGGAGATCCATCTCCATGTCGCGGTGCCGGCCAACGCCGACCTGTCCGCGCTGAGCTGGGCCGGCGAGGGCGATCTGCCCTTCACCCGTGCCCTCAGCCAGCAGGTGTTCGCCTTCCTGCGCGAGGGCTCGAGCCTGCAGAGCATCTGCACCCTGCTCAATCTGCCGATCGCCGAACTGTGGCGTTTCCGCTATGCCATCGACAGCGGGCGCTGGGCCGCGGGCGAGGGCACGGCGCCGGCCCACGATCCGAGGCCCACGCCCGCGCCGGTCGGCCAGGATCCGGCGGACCGGTCCCCCGCTGCGGCGTCAGCCGGTGGCGCGGCCGCCGGCGGCGCGCACGAGGATGGCATACCCGACCTCACCGACCCGGTCTGGTCCGCCCTGCTCCAGGGTTCGCACCAGATCGACATCCGCGTGCTCGGACTCAAGCTCATGCTGGCCCGCCTGCGTGCGCAGTTCGCGCTGATCTCGGACGACGAGGTGCGCATCCTCAAGCTGCACGAACTCCACCGCTATTTCGTCAAGAACCGACACCTGCTCGCCCACGAACTGAGCCAGCTTGGCGAGACCCGCCCATGACGACCGGACACTTTTCGGGGGGGCGCCTGATGAGCGTGGCCGAGGCCACCCGCTGCATCGAGGCCGGCAGCTTCCTGAGCATTGCCGGCGACGAAGCCTTGTTGCGCAAGCTGCCGTGCGGCAACTGGATCGGCGGCACGATTCCCTACTTCATGGCCCAGCACGGTGGCGAGATGAACCGCGACCAGGTGTTCGTCAGCGTCACCGAGGTGCTCGCCGCGCCACCGTGCATCCGCTTCCACGACCTCACCTCGATCTCGCGGGTCTGCGCCGAGGCGCCCGACAACGGCTACACGGTGATCATCATCCCGGCCTTTTCCGCGCTCCATTCCCACTATGCCCGCCACGCACCCGGCTTCGACGACATGTTCGTCAAGCCGCTGGTCGGCTGGGTGTCGGGGGTGCATCTCGACCAGCTCGACACCGCCGTGCCCGCGGTGGTCAACGGCCAGACCGGCGAATTCGACAGCGAGCGGGCGGTGGTCATGCACGTGCCGCTGCCGCCCGAACGCTACGCCGCGGTCGAGATCATCAACCTGCTCGAGCAGGGAGCGGGCGATCGCATCCGCTTCCTCGAGACCGGGTTCTCGGCCGGCGAATGCCTGGTCAACGACGTCCAGGTGCGCCTGGCCGACTACCTCGGCGCGCGCGCGGTCGATCCGAGCCTGCCGCTGGTGGCCGACTATTGCGGGGCGATGATCAACGTGTCGTTCCGCGGCATCGACCACGAGCACGGCCGGGTCGATTTCTACGCACCGGTGTTCGAGGGCGTCGAATACCGCCTCGCCGCGCCGCGCGGCGCATCGACCGCGACGCTGCCGGCCGCCGGTGGCCAGGCGGTCGCGTTTTCCTGCAACTGCATCCTCAACTACGTGCACGACGGGCTCGAAGGCCGCAGCACCGGCGGCTTCACCGGGCCGATGACCTTCGGCGAGATCGCCTGGCTGCTGCTCAACCAGACCTTGGTGTACCTCACCATCGAGCGCGTGTGAGCGGCCCGCTCACGCCGCCTGCCCCATGTTCATGCCGCGAAACACCGCACAGCGGTCGAACACCGGCAGCGTCGGCGCCACCGCCTTGTGGGTGCAGTATTTCGCCACCAGCTTGGCGAGGCCCTTGATGTCGCGCCCGGTGGCGCGCGGAAAGCGCCGCGCCAGTTCGGCCAGCAGCGATGGTTCCAGCGCCAGCCCGAACTGCGCCGCCATCACCCCCCAGATCCGCGCGCGCTCGGCCTGCGACGGCGGGGCGTAGCGGATCATCGCGATGCAGCGCGACACGATCGCCTCGTCGATGTCGTCCATGCGGTTGGTGGTCAGGAACAGCAGGCCGTTGAAGTACTCCAGAACGCGCAGGAACACCCCCACCACCGCATTGGTGGCGAGCTGGTCGTCGCGGCGGCGGATGTACACGTCGGCCTCGTCGATCAGCATCACCGCCCCCCAGCGCTGGGCCCGGATCAGGGCCTCGCGCAAGGTCTTCTCCATCGCCGCCACGTCCAGCCCGAGCTGGCCGGAATGGACCCGGTACAGCGGGCGCTGGATGATCTCCGCATAGACCTCGGCGGTCAGCGTCTTGCCCACGCCGGCGGGGCCGGTGCACAGCACCGTGGTGCCGCCCGACTTGCCGTCGACGATGTCGTCCATCAACACGTCCATCTCGGCGGTGAGAATGTCGATCAGGTCCACCTGCTCCGGCGGCAGCACCAGCTTGTCCTTGAGCTCGGGCTGGTAGCGGTAGGGCTGCAGGTGGTCCACGTGCACCCACACGTGGTGGTGCAGTTCGAGGTGGAACATCAGGATGTAGCCGTGGATCGGCACCTGGGTGAACAGCTGCGCCGGCATGGTCTCGGCCAGGCGGTCGAGCTCGCGCTCGACCTCGCGGGTGAACACCGAGTTGCGTTCTGCGCGCTTCAGCAGCTGGGCGAGGATGTTGCCCGCGATCTCAAGTGTCAGCTCGCGGTTGTGCACGATGGCCTCGTCATTGACCAGGCGTGCCGGCTGACCGCTGGTCGACAGCACCACCGCGTTCTTGCGCGACCAGTCGGTGTTGCGATGGGTCGCCGAGGGATCTTCGGCGAGGATGCCCAGCCCGCTGCCGGCAAACTGCGCCGAGTAGTCGCCGCGCCAGGCGTGGTAGCTGGCCAGGTCCTCGTCGTAGGCCTCGACCAGCGCCGCGGTCTCGGCCACATAGCCCTTGGCGGCGAGGATGTGCGCGATCGAGCGCCCGTCCAGATCGCGCTCGCCGATGAACAGATTGGTGTGCACCACCTTGCCGCAGCTGTTGGCCCTCAGGTCGATCACCACGCGGGCGCGTTCCTCGGTGCCGGCGGGCGTGTAGTCGATGCGCGATACGACGTAGGGCTTGAGCGTGCCCGAGCCATCCACCTGGAACAGCCAGCCGTGCCGGCCGCGCGCGAGGTGCGCGACCAGTGCCGGGATCATGCGCTCGATGTCGGTCTCCGCGAACCCCGGCGCATCGGCGTCGAACAGCGGTGCCAGCGCCTGCAGCATCGCCACCCGCGCCGTGCTGTCCGGCCGCGCCCGATACAGCGCCGCCAGCGCGTCGAGCCGTTCGGCATCGAGCGCCTCCACCGGCACTTCCATGCGGTTGCCGATCTTCAGCTGCTCGCCATAGCCCTGCCAGGCGGGAAAGCGCTCGCACATCGCCTCCGCTACCGCACGTTCGATCTGTAGCTTCACCCCGTTCTCCCGAGCTCGTCTGCCACGGCCGGTCTGGCCGCCTCGGGTCACGCCGTGCAAGCCTCATACCAGCGCGCAAGTCATTGAAACAAAGGCTGTCCTGCCGCCTGTTCGTGTCGTCTTTGCGACAAGCGCGGAGCTTTCTGCCCGGTTCGGGAGGCATTCACGGTCTGCTTCGGCACGCACAAAAAACCTTGCTCCGGAGGTGCGCCAACGTACAGACCCGAGCTGTCGACGACGCCAAAGTGCACTTCACGCCGTGCTGTAGGAAGCACGTCCTGTCGTCTTTCATCCCGCTCCGGAGGCCGTCATGGAATCGCTGCTCGTACTTCTTCTCGGCCTACCCATTCCGACCCTCATCGTGCTCGCCATTCTTTCGTTCTGATTTCACCCGTCGATCATTCGCAACAGCGCCTGCCCGCAAGCCGATTCTGCGTGGCGACCGCGGGAGTGCCCGGGATCAAGCCTTCGTCCCCGCCGCCGGCCGCCATGCAGCAAGCGCATTTCACCGAGGACCGCTCCATGAAGAAGACCCACACCAAGTCCGCGCCCGCAACCCGGCGCTCGAACTCCGCCGCCGATCCCCACGCCGGGGATGCCGCCGGGCAACAGGCCGCCGCCGTTCAGGCGCTGGCCGCGGCGATGCCGCACAACGCCAACAAGAGCAAGGAGTTCGGCCACGACAATGCGGTATCGCCGCCAGCCGGGCAGACGGTCGAGCCCTCGTCGGCACTGGCCTCGGCGAGTACCGTCAGCGAAACCAACGCATCGGCGAAGACCGGCGATCGCGCGACAGCCGGCCCCGCCGCCGTGCCCGGCGCGCTCGATCGGGTGCGCACCGATGGCGGAGGCCAGGTGCTGACCACCAACCAGGGCGTGGCTGTCGGCGACAACCAGAATTCGCTCAAGGCCGGCCTGCGCGGGCCTACCCTGCTGGAAGACTTCATCCTGCGCGAGAAGGTCACCCATTTCGACCACGAACGCATCCCCGAGCGCATCGTGCATGCGCGCGGTTCGGCCGCCCACGGTTACTTCGAGGCCTATCAGCCGCTGACCGAACTCACCCGCGCGGCCCCGTTCCAGGCCGCGGGCAAGATCACCCCGGTGTTTGTGCGCTTCTCCACCGTCGCCGGCGAACGCGGCTCGGTCGATACGGCGCGCGACGCGCGCGGCTTCGCGGTCAAGTTCTACACCGACGAGGGCAACTGGGACCTGGTCGGCAACAACATCCCGGTGTTCTTCATCCAGGACGCGATGAAGTTCCCGGATCTGGTCCACGCCGTGAAACCCGAACCGCACAATGGTATGCCGCAGGCGGCCTCGGCGCATGACACGTTCTGGGATTTCGTCTCGCTGATGCCGGAGAGCACCCACATGCTGATGTGGGTGATGTCCGACCGCGGTATTCCGCGCAGCTTCCGGATGATGCAGGGCTTCGGTGTGCACACCTTCCGCCTGGTGAATGCGCAGGGCGCGTCACACTTCGTCAAGTTCCACTGGACGCCCAAACTCGGCACCCATTCGCTCGTCTGGGATGAGGCGGTCAAGATCGCCGGCGCCGATTCCGACTTCCATCGCCGCGATCTGTGGGACGCCATCGAAGCCGGCGAATACCCGGAATGGGAGCTCGGCCTGCAGATATTCACCGAAGCCCAGGCCGAAGGCTTCAGCTTCGATGTGCTCGACGCCACCAAGATCGTCCCCGAGGAACTGGTGCCGGTGACGCCGGTCGGCCGCATGGTACTCAACCGCAACCCCGACAATTTCTTCGCCGAGACCGAGCAGGTCGCCTTCTGCGCCGCGCACGTGGTGCCCGGCATCGATTTCAGCAACGATCCGCTGCTGGCCGGCCGCATCCACTCCTACGCCGACACCCAGATCTCCCGGCTGGGCGGCGCGAACTTCCACGAAATCCCGATCAATGCGCCGCTCGCGCCGGTGCACAACAACCAGCGCGACGGCATGCACCGTCAGGCCATTGCCCGCGGCAAGGTCGCCTACGAGCCCAATTCGCTCGGCGGCGGCTGCCCGTTCCAGGCCGGTGCGGCGGGCTTCGCGTCCTTTCCGCAGCCGATCGAAGGCGACAAGGTGCGCGGCAAGCCGGAGAAGTTCGCCGATCACTACACCCAGGCCACCTTGTTCTATGACAGCCAGACCGACGCGGAGAAGGCGCATATCGTCGGCGGCTTCCGCTTCGAACTCAGCAAGGTCACCGTGCCCGCCATTCGCGAGCGCATGTTGGCGTCGCTGGTGAATGTGTCCGCCGAACTGGCAGCCAGGGTCGCCGCCGGCCTCGGCATCGCGGTGCCCGCGGCGATGCCGAAGGCGCTGGCCACCGCGGTCACCCCCGAGGTGACAAAGTCTCCGGCCCTGTCGCTGACCGCGCTGCCCGGCGACGGTGGGGTGCGCACGCGCAAAGTGGCGATCCTGGCGGCCGACGGGGTGCACGGTGCGTCCGTCGTCGCCCTGCACGCTGCGCTCACCGCCGGCGGTGCCGTGCCCTGTGTGGTCGCGCCCCGGCTCGGGCCGGTGCACACCGCCGACGACAAGGCGGTGGAGGCGACCGCCACGCTGGAGAACTCGCCACCGGTGCTGTTCGATGCGCTCGTGCTGCCCGACGGTGCCGACGGTGTCGCCGTGCTGGCGCAGCTTGGCCAGACCGCGGAGTTCGTGACCAACCACTATCGTCACGGCAAGACCGTGCTGGCCCTCGGTGCATCGCAGAAGCTGCTCGACAAGGCCGGCATTCCCTCCACGCTGCCGGGGGGCGGGGCCGATCCCGGCATCCTGCTGGCTGGCGTCGATAAGCTCGACGCGACGGCGGCGGCCTTCATTGCGGCAGCCGGCCGGCATCGCCATCCGGAGCGCGAGACCGATCCGCCGCGGATCTGAGCGCCAGCGGTCAACGGCGGCGCTGCAACAAGTGCCGCCGCCACCCACGCAAAGCAGGCGACCCGGCAGCAGGCGAGGTCGTCGCCCTGCCGGCATCCGGTCCCCGGCACGAGCCGGCGGGATCTGCGCCCGATTCGCGGCTTGACCACGACATCGGCCTGCTCCTACACTGGCGTCATGCTAATCATCACCCTGGTCCGATTCCTTTCCGTTGGCTGCCGCGTAATGCGCGTGTGGTCGATCGGCCATGGATTCGGGGCCCGGAGCGTAGCGTTGCGATGATCTGCTGATCCTGTCGCCGCAAGCACAGCACAAGGCCGCGAATCCGCAAGGATCGCGGCCTTGTCGTTTTTTCAACCCGGATTCACCACCCGAGGAAACCACCATGAATGTCCTTCGTCCGCTCTCCGTCCGACTCCGCTCCGTGATCGTCGAAGCCTGGCGATGCCGCCTGCCTGCACCCTCGTCCGCCTCGCCTCCCGAACACTGATCCCGCTGGAGCCGCCATGCCGTTGCCGCTTTCGATCGCCTACCTCGCCGTCATCCTGATCTGGTCCACGACCCCGCTCGCCATCCAGTGGAGCGCGCTCGGCGGGGGTTTCACCTTTGCCGTGCTGGCACGCATGTCGATCGGCCTCGCACTCGCGTTGGCGCTCATCGTGGTGTGTCGCATCGGCCTGCCGGTGCATGCCCGCGCCCGCCGCAGCTATCTGGCTGGCGGCCTCGGCACCTTCGGCGCCATGTTGTGCACCTACTGGGGCGCGCAGTACATCCACTCCGGCCTGGTGTCGGTGCTGTTCGGTCTGGCACCGCTGATGACCGGCGTCCTCTCCGCCCTGTGGCTCGGCGAAAAAGCCTTGCAGCCGGCCAGGATCGCCGGTCTGTTGCTGGCGCTGGGGGGCCTCGCGCTGATCTTTGCCACCGGCGGCAATGCCGGGCAGGGCACGGCGCTGTACGGCCTCGCCGCGCTGCTGCTCGCGGTGCTGATCTACTGTGCCGCGCTGGTGTGGATGAAACGCATCGGCGACGACAGCCCGCCGCTCGCCACCACCGCCGGCACCCTGCTGGTGTCGGTGCCCTTGTTCGCGCTGGCCTGGCTGGTGCTGGACGGCCACCCCCCGGTCGCGCTGCCCACCCGGGCCTGGCTCGCGATCGGCTATCTCGGCGTGTTCGGCTCGGTGCTCGGCTTTGCGCTCTACTACTACCTGATCAAGCACATGGAAGCGGGCAAGATCGCGCTCATCACCCTGGTCACGCCGGTGATCGCGCTGCTGATCGGACGCGCGTTCAACCACGAGGCGATCGAGGCGCGGGTTTGGGTGGGCGCCGGGTTGATCAGCCTCGGGCTGATGCTGCACCAGTGGCGAGCGATCACCGCGGCGATGTATCGGCGCGGCGGGTAAGCGCCCGGCTCCGGGGTGCCGATCCGCCCGCTCGGCTAGTGTCGACCCGCGTCTGTCCTCGCCTGGGTGTCGCCCCCGAGCAGGGGCATGTCGCCCTCGTCCTTCAGCGCCACCCCGGTCTCGCCGCGTCGCAGCGCTTCCTGCACCAGCCACGCCAGCGAACGGGCGGCGGCCTCGTAGGGCAGGCCTTCGGGGCGGATGTTGGAGATGCAGTTGCGCTCGGCGTCGCTGCGGCCGACGCGGGGCGCGTGGGTGAGGTAGATGCCCAGGCTGTCGGGCGCAGAAAGCCCCGGGCGTTCGCCGATCAGTACCGCCACCAGATGCGCGTCCAGGCATGCGCCGATCTCGTCGCCGATCGCAACCCGGCCCTGCTCGGCGATCACCACCGGGGTGCGCGTCCACCGGCCCGGTGCGATGGCATCGAAGGCGCGCAACAGCGGTAGCGCATGCCTTTGCACCGCGACCGCGGACAGCCCGTCGGCGATCACGATGCACAAGTCGGCGCCGGGGCCGGCCTGGTCTTCGAGGCGCTGGCGATCGGCGTCGCTCAGGCGGCGTCCCAGGTCGGGGCGCAGCAGGTATTCCACCCGGTCGCGGACGGCACTGTGCACCCGCAGGCTGGCGAGGCCGGCGGCGGCGAGATCGGCGGTGAGGGCGGCGACATCGAGTGGCAGCTGCACCGCGTCGCGGGCGCGCGCGTGGGCGAGGCCGAAGCGCAGCACCTCGGCCGTGGTCAGGGCATTGCCGCTGCGCCCGAGCGCGATGCGGGCCGGGGTCAGCGCGCGCAGTGCCTGCCAGCGGTCGGGGTGGGAGGCTTGGTCCATGCGGTTCTCCTGCGGTGCGTGGCGGGTCAGTCGCCCCGCCCGAGCTGATCGAGCAGCGGCAGCAGCGCCGGCGCGGGCTGGTCGAGCAAACGCCCGCCGGGGCCGAGGATCTGCATGCGCTCGAGCCAGGCCTCGAACTCGGGCGCGTGGCGCAAGCCCAGCACCTCGCGCACGTAGAGCGCGTCGTGAAACGAGGTGCTCTGGTAGTTGAGCATCACGTCGTCGGCGCCGGGCACGCCCATCACATAGCTCACCCCCGCCACCCCGAGCAAGGTCAGCAGGTTGTCCATATCGTCCTGGTCGGCCTCGGCGTGGTTGGTGTAGCAGATGTCGCAACCGAGCGGCACGCCGAGCAGCTTGCCGCAGAAGTGGTCCTCCAGCCCGGCGCGGGTGATCTGCTTGCCGTCGTACAGGTACTCCGGGCCGATAAAACCGACCACGCTATTGACCAGCAGCGGCGAAAACGTCCGCGCCACCCCATAGGCGCGGGCTTCGCAGGTCTGCTGGTCCACGCCGTGGTGGGCGCCGGCCGACAGCGCGCTGCCCTGCCCGGTCTCGAAATACATCACCTGCTCGCCCACCGTGCCGCGCCCCAGCGACAGCGCCGCCGCACGCGCCTCGGCCAGCAGCGCGAGGTCGATGCCGAAGCTGCGGTTGGCGGCCTCGGTGCCGGCGATCGACTGGAACACCAGGTCCACCGGCGCGCCCTGCTCGATGCCGCGGATCTGGCTGGTGACGTGGGTCAGCACGCAGGACTGGGTGGGGATGTCGAAGCGCGCGATCAGCTCGTCGAGCATGTGCCACAGCTGCATGAAGGTGGACAGCTTGTCCGAGGCCGGGTTGATCCCGATCACCGCATCGCCGCAGCCCAGCAGCAGGCCGTCGAGCAGCGAGGCGGCGATGCCGCGTGCGTCGTCGGTGGGGTGGTTGGGCTGCAGCCGTACCGCCAGCCGCCCCGGCAGGCCGATGGTGTCGCGAAACGCGGTCACCACCCGGCACTTGCGCGCCACCGCGATCAGGTCCTGGTTGCGCATCAGCTTGCTCACCGCTGCGGCCATCTCTGGCGTGATTCCCGGCGCCATCCGGGCGAGCACCGCGGCATCGACCTCGTGCGCCAGCAGCCAGTCGCGAAAACCGCCCACGGTCAGATGCGCGATCTCCGCAAACGCGGCCGCGTCGTGGCTGTCGACGATCAGCCGGGTGACCTCGTCCGCCTCGTAAGGAATCAGCGCCTCGTTGAGGAAAACCGCGAGCGGCAGTTCGGCCAGGCACAGGCGCGCCGCCATGCGCTCTTCCGCCGTCGCCGCCGCCAGCCCGGCGAGCACGTCGCCCGAGCGCAGCGGGCTTGCCTTCGCCAGCAGCGCGCGCAAGTCGGCAAACGCGTAGCGTGTCACACCGATCGAGTATGAGTAGCCCATCGCCGCTCTCCCGTGATGGGTCGATGCTACCCGCGTTTGCGGGCGGGGGCCAAGCTTGCGGGCGAACGGTGCGCATCGTGCGTTTCAGCACGATTGCATTGGCGGCGACAGGCTACACTGCCCGGCACCCCGAACGACTACCCCAAACGGATGAAGCACAACGCCCTTGCGCTGATCCTTACCCTCCTCATCGGTGTTGCACTTGCCGCCCTGCTGTGGTGGGAGCAACAGCGCAGCATGCCGACCGCCGGGCGCGTCGCGCCACTGCTCGAGATGCCGCGCAGCAGTTCCGTCTTTCGGCCGCCACTCCCATCGGCCGCGCCCGTGCCGCAGGTCGAACCCGGTGGCAATGGACTGTACCGCTGCGACGGCAACACCGGCACCACCTACCAGGCCACCCCATGCAACCCGGGTGCCCGTCAGGCCCAGGTCGGCGGCGGCACCTTCAGTGTGGTCAGTCCCCCACCGCCTCCTCCCATTGTTGCGCGCCCGCCCGTCGAGGAACAAGGCGGAAAGGTCGGCTTCGTCGCCCGAACGGCGCGTGACGGCGATGGAAATGAAGCCTTGTGTGAGCAGTTGGAGAACGCGATCCGGAGAATCGACGCCGCCGCACGGCAGGCGAGCAGCGCGCAGAGGCAGGAGCGATTGAAGGAGGAGCGGCGGAGACACACGGATGGAATGTGGCGGTTGAAATGCGGGATGTAGGAAAGGGGGGCGGCAGGGCCGGCTTCAGCCCGCCACGGACAGGTGATCGGCCAGAGCCGACCTTGAGCCTGCGGCCTTTGTCAGTCGGCAATGTGTCGGTTACCTGCCGCTCAGCCGACGCTTACCTTGAACGGCAACTTCTCCGCCTCGCGAACGCGAACTTCCGACCCCTATGCGCACAATCGAACTATGCGTAACGCAGGCGAGCGGAATGCAGCGTGCATGCTAGACTTTGGAAAACGAGAGTGGGCCGGATCTGCACATAGTTTCGTCAGTGACCGCAGTTCGAGTTTTCACTTCGGCCGCGCGTGGCGGGCTCGACGCACCCGTATCACTGCAGCGTTCCACATTGCCGAGCCGACAATAATTGCCCACACGCTTTACTTGAGTTCGACGAGGCAACGAAACTATGCGCGGGTGAGTCGGCCCATAAGCAGCGTCGGCCCTTGATCGCGCCGGACAACGGTCCATAGTTGAGACGTGCGCATAGGGGTCAAGCTCTGATCGTCAATGTGATCTCGGGATGATGCTTACGCCTGATCAGCGGGTGGGCCGACCGCGATTCCCTTCATGAATATGTTGACGGTCTCGTTCGTCAGACTTTGTCGCTCCTCCTGTGTGGGAGTCTCCATGAGGCCAAGCAAACAGCGCAGTTGGAAGTCTGCAGTGAGCGCATCAAGAAAAATGGCCGAACGTCGATAGGCGTTCCCGGGAGTGACCAAACCGGCGTCTTCGGCCCATTTGAAATACTCTTCCAGGCATCGGTATGACGTCGCCGGAGCCGCCGCAAAGAAGGTCCGTGCTGACTCGGGCGCTCTTGTGGCTTCGGCAACAACCAGTCGGTGCAGTGCCAATGTACGCGGGGCAAGGACGACGTCGTAGAACGTGCAGGCGATCAATTCCAGGGCTTCGCGCAGCGGCATCCCCTTCAGGTTCAACTTGGTTAGCGGAGTCACGATCTCCGCGCACAGGCACCGGACAATCTCCGAAAAAAGCCCGTCCTTGTCGCCAAAGTACGAGTAGAGGGTTCGCTTTGATCCGCCGGCCTTCGCAATCACTGCGTCAACAGTGACGCCACTATAGCCGCTTTCTAGAAAAAGCTCCGCTGCGGAAGCAAGGATTGCGTCGCGCTTACGTTCTCGATGTTTCATAGTGCCGATGATATCCCATGAAGGTGTCTTTGGCTCCAGGATATCGACGCCAGTTGCCGCGAAATAATGTGTGTGTCATCGACTCGAGGCGCTCGATGATTCGTGTTTCCGAGTCGTTCTGCGCGACCAGTCCTTGTGTCCCCACGGTTCATTTCGACATCCAACGAGAGCTGTGACCTGGATCGCCAACCTTGGACGCCGAACTTCGTAATACGTGAGTCCCGTGGCGAACAGGGTGGCCCCGTCACGGGGGACGTCGCTCTTCGGCCCGACGATTCGCGGACTGTGCTTTGACCTAGGTCAATAAAACTCTTGACAGACGGTGCGAGCAGGCATAACTTTAATGAAACGGTACTGTACCGTACCCTTTAAAACAAAGCCCAACCACAACAGGAGAGAGCCATGCGATTCGTCGCTTTCGAACAAGACGGTAATGCGGGTCTGGCAGTCGAGTACGCCGGACGCTTGAGGGGCGCGCTCGCGGGCAGCCCAAACTACCCGGGCGGACTTCAGACGTTGATTGCCGGCGGTCATGCGGTCCTTGACGCGGGGTATCGAATGCTGTGCGAGTGTCCGGCGATCGATCTGGCTGCGATACGTCATCTGCCACCTGTCACGCAGCCGTCCAAGATTGTCTGCGTCGGTCTGAACTACGCTGACCACACCCGCGAGAGTCCGTACGAGCAGCCCAAATACCCGACATTCTTTCCGCGCTTCGCTTCGAGTCTGATCGGTCATGGCGACGCACTGATCCGTCCGAATGTGTCCGAGCAGCTCGACTTCGAAGGCGAGCTTGCCGTGATCATCGGTAAGGGTGGACGCCACATTGATCGGGAAAGGGCCCTCGACCACGTGGGTGGCTACTCGATCTTCAATGAGGGGTCGGTGCGCGATTTTCAGTTCCTGTCACCGCAATGGACGGTGGGAAAGAACTTCGACGGCACGGGGGCCTTCGGGCCGGTTTTTGTGACGCCCGACGAGCTTCCCCCGGGGGCCAAGGGATTGCGTCTGGTGACACGTCTCAACGGCGAGATCGTTCAGGACGGAAATACGGCGGACATGGTCTTCGATGTTGCCGAGTTGATCGCGACCCTGAGTGTTGCGGTGACGCTCGAACCGGGGGACGTCATTGTGACCGGCACGCCTGCCGGGATTGGCTGGGCGCGCAAGCCACCGCTGTACATGAAGCCAGGTGATGTCTGCAGCGTTGAAATCGATGGCATCGGGATGCTGGTCAATCCGGTAGCTGACGAGTCGGCGTGAGCCCGTGACTGGGCAGGCAAGATTATATAAATGCAATGTAACTATCAGGAGTCGTTATGGAAGTCAGTAGAGTGGAAGCATTGAATACCTTTCGAGGGCCAGCGGACCGGTTCTCCGGCGAGGTGTGGCTCGATGAATTGGCTACGAATCCGAATGTTGACCTGCATGCCTACCGCGTCAATTTCGCACCGGGCGGGAAAACGGCGTGGCACGCGCATGCCGGGGGGCAGCTGCTGCTGATCGTGGCCGGAGTTGGGTACGTCCAGGAACGTGGTGGTCCCCTCAGGGAGATACGACCAGGCGATGTCGTCACGATCGCTCCGGGCGAAGAGCATTGGCACGGCGCTACGGAAGACAGCTTCATGTGCCATATCGCTTTCCAGCACGCCGCGTCGGACGAGGCGATCAACTGGCTCGACCACGTCAAAGGCGGAGCTCTCTGAGCACCGTCAGTCATGTCGGACTTGCACCCGCTGCCTGTCACGAGGCACCCGGGTGCATGCAGAAAAATATAGAGGAGACATTGTCGTGATGAGAATCAGAGACATCAATCATGTGGTCTATCGACATCGTGATCTGGATATCGTCGAGAGATTCCTGACCGATTTTGGGCTGGTCGTTGCCCACAGGACGGATCGTCAGCTATACATGCGGGGGGCCGGGTCGATTCCGTATGTCTATGTTGCCGAGCGTGCAGACACGCCGTCGTTCGGGGCCATCGCATTCGCGCTCGAGACGGCTGAGGATCTGCGGGTTGCACAGTCGTTGCCGGGGGCATCGAAGCTCGCGCGGCTCGGTGCACCGGGAGGTGGCATGTGCGTCACGCTAACCGATCCGGCCGGCAGGCGCATCGAGCTGGTTCACGGAATTGAACCGGTTGATCCGATGCCGATGCGATCCGCGCTCCAGTTGAACACGGCCGACACGAAGCGTCGGTTCGGCGATGTACAGCGAGCGCCGCGAGAACCGGCCCAAGCCTTGCGTCTGGGCCATGTTGCTCTGGGGGTTACGGATCTTGCGCGTAACCTGCACTGGTATACGGAAGTTCTCGGGCTGCTGCCGTCTGATCTCGTGGTCGAGGCGCAATCAGCGTCGCCGAGCGCAGCCTTCCTGCGACTCAATCGGGGCGAAGCGTGGACCGACCATCACACCATCGCCCTGTTTCAGGCTCCCAAAGACCATATTCATCATGCGTCGTTCGAGGTTCAGGATCTCGACGCCCAGTTTCACGGAAACGCCTGGATGGCATCGCGCGGATGGTCACCCGTTTGGGGCGTCGGCCGTCACGTCCTGGGAAGCCAGATCTTCGACTACTGGCGGGATCCGTCCGGAAACGTCGTCGAGCATTTCACAGACGGAGATCTGTACACGCGCGACTCGCCCCTCGGGCACACGCTAGCGAGCGACGATAGCCTCTACCAATGGGGCCCCCCCATGACGGTAGAGCGCTTCCTCGGTAAGGCCAGCCAGCCCTAACCACGAACGACGTTCAATCCCCGCGTAGATGGGGAAGGCAACGATGCCACCCAATAGGAGGAGTGCCATGAACACCCGATTGAACGCGAACACGCTGGATCAGTTGTTCCGCGAAGCACGTAGCCACAACGCTTGGTTGGACAAATCAATAGACGATGAACTCCTGCGTGAGCTGTATGAGTTGATGAAGTGGGGCCCGACCAGCGCGAATAGCC
Source organism: Azoarcus sp. Soil_N_20 (assembly GCF_057656155.1). NCBI lineage: Bacteria > Pseudomonadati > Pseudomonadota > Betaproteobacteria > Rhodocyclales > Zoogloeaceae > Azoarcus > Azoarcus sp. Soil_N_20. The sequence goes on from NZ_JBDGKX010000005.1 coordinate 377,878, forward strand.
TGCCCGCCCGAATCGTCTTCGTCCGCACGCCGGAGGCCAAGCAGCGCTTGCTTCCGGCACTCAAGCCCGGCAACGTGGAGAAGACGCTAACGGCGCCGGTTACGGCGATCATCGGCTATGACGTCAGGTTTTTCGAACGCCTTCCGAAATTGTTTCCGCACAATCCAGCGGTCAGGGACTGGTTTGCCGGGAACCCCGAACTGATCGAGCAGACGGCCTTTCGCAACAGTTCGCTGCAGGGGGCGTATCTCATGATCGCAGCGCGGGCGCTCGGACTCGATTGCGGCCCGATGTCGGGATTCGATCACGCGATCGTCGATCGCGAATTCTTCTCGGCAGAAGCGGAAGGCCACGGGATCCAGCAGGAGGCCAGTCCCCTCAGTCACATCAAGTCGAATTTTCTGTGCAACCTCGGCTATGGCGACCACCGCGGGCTATTTCCTCGCAGCCCGCGACTGAGCTTTGTCGAGGCATGCGAAATGGTGTGATGCCAAGGGGGGCCACCGCCCCTGACTGAATTTGGTGGAATCAGATCAGACGTGCTCGACGTTGCGGCGTGCCGCGACGGGGAAGCGCACGCATTCAAACAGAGAGCAGGAGACAAAGATGCTGAACAAACTCACCCTGGCGGCCTGCGCGGCCGTCCTACTTTCGGCATGCCAGCCAGCTTCCGAACAGGCTCAAACAGGTCAGACGTTTCGCCTGACTGCCGGTGCAAGTCATCCTACAAGTTTGCCATGGGTGGGCGCAATTTCTACCTATTTCATACCGGAGATCAACCGACGTGTCGCCGCGCTCGGCAAGGGGTACACGATCGAATGGCAGGAGGCATATGGAGGGCAGCTCTACAAGGCCAATGCGACCTTGAGTTCTGTGGCAGAAGGCATCGTCGACCTTGGCTGGGTGTTCAGCAACCTTGAGGGGGCAAAACAGCCCTTGAGCCAGGTCACCATCTATGCCCCTGCCGTCACCGATGATCCGTTGATGATGATGGAGGTCTTCAACGAGCTCAATGAAACGGTGCCGGCGTTGCGGGACGAGTGGGAGGGCAACAACCTGGTCTTTCTTGGGGCCAACAGTGGTGATCCATACCACGTGTTCTCGACCTTCCCACTTCGTTCGGTTGCCGACCTGAATGGACGCAAGATTTCCGCCCCGGGGGTGCTCGCATCGTGGATGCGGGGAACCGGCGCAGTGGCGGTTGGCGGGGCAATGACCACGTATTACACGGACATGCAAACGGGACTGTCCGAGGGCGCGCTGTCGCTCACCTCCGGTGTCATGAGCATCAAGTTGCTCGAGGTTGCGCCCTATGTGGCAAAAGTCAATCTCGGCTCGACCTACTTCGGGGCCCTCGCTATCAACAAGAACTCTTGGGAAAAGCTGCCGCCCGAGATCCGCTCGATCATGAAGGAGGTCGGACGGGAGTACTCGCGCAAGATGGGCGAGGCGGTCATGACGATCTACCACGAGGCGATGGCATCGGTGGAACGTGACGGTGATAAGCGCCAGCCGCCTGTGAGCTCCATCGAATGGACGCGTGAGCAGCGCCTCGAGTGGGTCAATTCCATGCCCAATATCGCTGCGGAGTGGGTGGCTGCGAACGAAGCGAAGGGGCTTCCGGCGCGGGAGGTGCTGACGGCCTACATGGCGGCAATGCGGGCACGTGGCGCCCAGCCGCTGCGCGAATGGGACAAGGAACTCTGAGTCGCAGCGCCTGGAAAAGGAGCATCGAACATGGAATTAAATCAAAAGCCCAACCTGCGCCCCTGTGTGGATACGAACCAAGGCGTTGCCACCGAGCGCGGCGGTGACTCGCCATTCGGGCGACTGATCGACGGACTCAACGGGCTCGGCTCGTTGCTGATCTTCGCAATGATGGTACTCGTGTGCAGCGACGTCGCGGCGCGGTCGTTTTTCGATCAGCCGATCTATGGCGTTGCCGAAATGGTGGCGCTGTCGATCGTTGCGATTGTCTTCTTGCAACTGGCGAGCACCCTGCGCCACGGGCGTATGACCCGCGCCGACCTGTTCATAGACGCACTGCTGCTGCGGCGCCCCCGTGCCGGCCATCTGCTGAGCGCGGTATTCAATGCGGCCGGCCTGTTCGCTTGCGCGGTCATCGTGATTGCCACCGCGCCACTGCTGATCCGTGCCTGGAGCGCAGGGCTGTACATCGGCGTCGAGGGCCTGTTCACGGTGCCAACCTGGCCGGTCAGGCTGATCGTCCTCTTCGGAGCAGGAATCACTGCGCTGCAGTACCTGGTTCACGCATACAAGGACCTCCGTACAGCGGTCCGCGGTGCATCACATTCGGAGTAGCAATCATGTCGGGTATCGAAATCGCAGTGGTGGCTGTCGCCCTGATGCTGGTGCTGATCTATCTCGGCATGCACGTGGGTGTCGCGTTGATCGTGATCTCGTTCGCAAGCCTTTACCTATTGCGTGATGTTGATCTTGCAAGCCGAATGGTTGCAGCGGCGGTGAATGACTCGATCAGCGACTACCTCTATGGAGTGGTACCGTTGTTCGTCCTGATGGGGATGCTGGTATCGGTGTGCGGCGTCGGGCGCGACACGTTCGATGTCGCCGGATGGTTGCTGCGCAGGCTCCGCGGCGGGCTGGGCATGGCCACGGTCGCGTCAAATGCGGCCTTCGCGGCCATCACCGGTGTAAGTATCGCCTCCGCGGCGGTGTTCACGAAGATCGCCGTACCGGAGATGGTGCGTCACGGGCACACAAGCAAGTTCTCGGTCGGTGTCGTCGCCGCCAGCTCGGTGCTGGGCATGCTGATTCCACCCAGTTTGCTGATGATCATTTACGGGATTCTTGCGGAAACCTCGATCGGCAATCTCTTCATTGCCGGGATCATCCCTGGCCTGATGCTGGCGCTGCTCTATTGCGGGCTGATCTTCTGGATGGCCTGCGCGTGGCCTAAATTTATCGGCACAGGGCGTGTGGACGAGACCCTCGTGCCCAAGGAAACCATCGGTTCCGCCACGAAAAAGGCACTTCCGATCGTGTCGCTGATTCTGCTCGTGCTCGGCGGTCTGTACGGGGGGATCTTCACGCCGATCGAAGCGGGGGCCGTCGGCGCGCTGGGCGCTCTGATTCTGGCGTTGGCCCGGCGGCGTCTGACGCTACCCAAGATGTGGCGCGTGCTGGTTGAAACCGGGCACGTTTCGGTCGCGGTGCTGTTCCTCATCATGGCAGCAAGTCTCTACAGCCGCATGCTGTCGATGACGGGGCTTCCGGGCGCGATTGGAGAATTCATCGCGGGCCTTGGCCTTGGTCCGTATGCCTTCCTGGTGGTCTACATCCTGGTCGTGCTGATCCTTGGCTGCATTCTCGATTCGGTGTCGATCTTGCTGATCCTCGTGCCGATCGTGGTTCCGATCGCAGAGGGATTCGGCATGGATCTGATCTGGTTCGGCATCGTGACCATCGTTGCCGTCGAGATCGGCCTGATTACCCCGCCGTTCGGCATCTCCGTCTATACCGTCAAGGCATCACTCGACGATCGAACAATCGGAGTTCGGGAAATATTCGCCGGCGTGCTGCCGTTCGTGGCATGCATGTTGGTGGCGCTGGCGATTCTCGTCGCATTTCCGATTCTAAGCACTGCTCTGGTCCCCTAGACGACCATGGCAGATCACCCGGCATAAGCCGGTTCCGCACCAAAGGGAGACAAGCATCATGGCATTGGAAAGTGTAACGGCAGATGAGATCGTGGGGCTGTGCCGCGCCAAGGGGTTTCTCGCCAAGCCGTTGTTCGTCGTTACCACGAGCCCCAAGGCTTCGATGGAAACGATTCTGCAGCACGTCGAGGAGCATCTGGCCTATCAGGTGGAACTCGAACGCGAGGGAATCATGTTCGCAGCCGGACCGCTGTTCTCCGAGGACGGTGAGCGATGGACGGGCGAAGGACTGGTCATTGTGCGCGCCGACGATCTGGGTGAGGCCCGTCGGATCGCCGCAGCGGACCCGATGCACAGTAGCGGGGCACGGAGTTTCATCGTGCGCCCGTGGCTACTGAACGAGGGCACGCTGACCATACGTGTGAGCTACTCGGACGGTCGGCGGGAAGTCCTCTGACCGACTCATGACCCACCTACGCCGGCAAACAGCTGATGCAGACCGCCAAACCATGGGATGTGTAATGGATACCGAGCTTGCGAGGCGCGCGATCGAGGCACTCGACCGCGTGCGTTACGACGCGATGATGCGCGCAGACGTGGAATCACTTACGCGGATTCTGGATGACCAGCTTGTCTATACGCATTCGGATGGAACATACGATGACAAACAGTCCTATCTGAACGGCGTATCCAGCGGCAAGTGGGTCTATCGGGATCTCACTGCCAACGGGGGGTGCATGCGCCTGATCAACGACACGGGCTTCGTCAATGGAGACATTCGGCTCGACGTGATGATCGAGGGGTTTCCGACCGTGCTGAACTGTCGCTATCTCGCGGTCTGGATTCGTCGCAGGGATGACTGGCGATTGGTGGCGTGGCACGCCACACGAATACTCAGGGAATAGCTCCTGGCTGAGTTCCCGCGACTACCGGTTTCGACCCGATAACCGGACTCCACTTTCGACTTATCCGACGGGATGAAAACCGTCGGTGCTTACGGGCGCTTTCACAGAGCGCTCGGGACCTGTGCCGTCCCTAAGGCACGTAGTTCCACCAACCAGAGAGGACGATCATGACTACATTACTGAATCACTTCATCAACGGACGGGCACGAGAGGGCACAAGCGGGCGCTTGATCGACGTCTGCAATCCTGCGACCGGCACGGTCGAGGCGCTCGCTCCGCTTGCGAGCAGGGAGGAGGTCGACGCGGCCGTCGCGGCCGCCCGAGCGGCCTTTCCCGCCTGGGCAGCCACGACGCCGTTGCGGCGCGCCCGCATCCTGAGCAAATTCAAGGGGCTGCTCGAGGCCAATGCCGACCGTTTGGCGGCGCTGATCTCAGCCGAGCATGGCAAGGTCCACTCCGATGCGCTGGGAGAGGTGACGCGCGGCATCGAAGTGGTGGAGTTCGCCTGCGGAGCGCCCCACCTGCTGAAAGGCGAAGTGACCGAGAACATCGGCAGCAGTATCGATTCGCACGCGCTGCGTCAGCCGCTCGGCGTCGTGGCCGGTATTACGCCGTTCAATTTCCCTGCGATGGTTCCGTTGTGGATGTTTCCAGTGGCGCTGGTATGCGGGAACACCTTCGTCCTGAAGCCCTCGGAACGCGATCCGTCGGCGCCGCTTTTTCTCGCGGCGTTGTTGCAGGAAGCGGGCCTGCCCGCCGGCGTCTTCAACATCGTCAATGGTGACAAGGAAGCGGTCGACGCCATCCTCCATCATCCCGACATCCAGGCTGTCAGCTTTGTCGGCTCGACGCCCATCGCACGCTACATCTACGCGACGGGTTCGGCTAACGGCAAGCGGGTGCAGGCGCTCGGTGGCGCCAAGAACCACATGGTGGTGATGCCCGACGCAGACATCGACAAGGCAGCCGATGCGTTGATCGGCGCCGCATTCGGGGCAGCGGGCGAGCGATGCATGGCCATCTCGATTGCCGTCGCCGTCGGGGATGCAGTTGCCGATGCGCTGATCGAGAAGCTGGCGCCCCGAGTTCGAACGCTCAAGGTCGGGGCAGGGGCGGACCCAGCCGCCGAGATGGGGCCTCTGGTAACGCAGGCTCATCGCGACAAGGTCAGATCGTATGTCGACATTGGTGTCGAGGAAGGTGCGCAACTGGTGGTCGATGGGCGCGAGGTCCGCGCAGACGATCCACAACTCGCCAAGGGCTATTTTCTCGGTGGCAGCCTCTTTGACCGGGTGACGTCTGATATGCGCATCTACAAGGAGGAGATCTTCGGACCGGTTCTGGGCGTGGTGCGGGTCAAGAGCTATCGGGAGGCGGTCGACCTGATCAACGCTCACGAATATGGAAACGGGACGGCGATTTTCACGCGCGACGGAGATTCGGCCCGCATGTTCGCGCACGAGATCCAGGTCGGCATGGTAGGGATCAACGTTCCAATTCCGGTGCCGATGGCGTTCCACAGCTTTGGTGGCTGGAAGAACTCGCTGTTTGGCGACCATCACATGCACGGCCCCGAGGGGATCCGTTTCTACACCCGGCTCAAGACCATTACTTCGCGCTGGCTCTCGGGTGTCCGCACCGGGGCTGATTTCGTCATGCCAACGATGAGCTAGCCCGGACAGGGGCTGCGACGAGGGCGCAGCCCCTTCGATTTTTCACCCAATTTGTAATGGGCGACGCGAGTTCGTCCAGGGATTCGCTCGTTCAAAAAATCAGCGATCAAGGATCGTGGTGGAGGAGACAAAATGAGGAAGGCACAAATAGCTTGGATCGCACGTATTGTCGGAGCACTTGCGATGGTATTGCCAGTCGTCTCGTATGGGGCTGACTGGAGCGACACATTCATGGGTTACCGCTATGGCGCCAGATTCACGGAACCCAATATCCGCTCGGATATCCGGAAGCACATCGTCCAGTTCGGTCATGCGAGCGGTTACAGGCTAGGGCAGAACTTCATGAACGTGGATGTCCTGCTTTCGGACCGGAACGACCCGGCCCAAGGCGGCGAGACAGGCGCTACGGACGTGTATCTGATGTACCGGCATCAACTGCACCTCGGAAAGGCGTTCGGTCGATCGTTCGCTTTCGGGCCGGTGAAGGAAGTTGGCATTACGGCGGGCTTCGACCTGAGCACCAAGAACACTGCGTTTGCGCCCCGCAAGCGCATGGTCGTCCTGGGGCCGACGCTGAAGTTCGATGTGCCGGGGTTTCTCGACGTGAGCCTCCTCTACACGGTGGAGCGCAACCACTGCGGATTGTCGGTGTGCAGCCTTCCGCAGAATCACAACGAGCATACCTTCGATCCCTACCTGATCGTGAACGCCGCATGGGGCATTCCCTTCGAGTTGGGGGCGGTGCCAATGAAGTTTCAGGGCTTTGCAAACTACGCCACGCCGAAAGGACGCGATTACTTCAACGTGCAGACGAAGTCAGAAAGGCTCGTTCGCACGTCAATCATGGTCGATGTAGGACGAATGGCATGGGGTGCAAAAAACAGCCTCTGGGTCGGCATCGGCTATGAGTACTGGCGGCACAAGTTCGGCAATCACGGCAAGCCTGGCGTCAATACCCGCGCACCCACCATCCAGGCCGAGTGGCATTTCTGATCGGTGAGTCGAGTGCGCAGATCGGTCGGCGGTTCACCTATGGCCGATCTGCGCGATCCACTCTCCACGCTCGAATGATCCCGCGCGGTCGGCACAGGTGCTACTTGGCTTCGTCCTGTTCAGTCTTCGTCGATCCCGGCGAAGCTCTCCGCGAGGTGATCAATGAGCGTGCGGACAGCAGGAAGCAGACACCGGCGTGAGGGATATACGACATGGATGAGCTCCCTGCGCGGTGCCCAGGTGGGCAGCAGGCGCACAAGGGTGCCCGACGCCAATTCGTCGCACACCATCAGGGTGGGCAATTGCACCACGCCGACGCCGACGAGAGCGGCGCGCTTCAGCGCGACCATGTCGCTGGTGACAAGGCGCGGATGATGAACGACTTCCCTCTGCACGCCCTCCGGGCCGAACAGGGTCCAGGTGTGTTCGTCCTGTACCGGGCCCTGAGAGAGGCTAGGGTAACGAGCCAGGTCGGCAGGGTCGCTCGCCGCGCCAACTGCCGCCGTCAGGACAGGGCTGGCAACCATGCATTGGCTGCGGTCCGACAGAATGCGCAGGACCAGATCGCTGTCCGGCAAGGGCGCCGGCCGAACGCGAATCGTCAGGTCGATCCCCTCGCTCACCGGCGATACGGCTCGGTTGGTTGCCTCCAGGTGAACCGAGACGTGCGGGTGGGTCGCCATGAAGTCTGCCAGCATCCGCCCGACATGTGCATGCAGCAGTGCGATCGGACAGCTCAGGCGGACAACACCGCGCGGCTCCGACCGTGTCATCTCGATCGCTTCGCGTGCGGCTTCGGCCTCGACCAGCATCGCACGGCAGTGCTCGTAATAGGTCTGGCCGAGTTCGGTGACCGAGAAGTGTCGGGTAGAGCGCTGAATCAGGCGCACGCCGAGCCGCTCCTCCAGCAGGGCAATGCGGCGACTGAGCTTCGACTTCGGCAATCCAAGCGCACGCCCCGCAGCCGCGAAGCCGCGATGCTCGATCACTCGAGCGTAGTAGTAAAGGTCGTTGAGGTCGTCCATGAACCGTCGATCCCGAATTGATGATTGATAGCATTGTTCTACAGATGAGACGATGAGTGCAATAAATGCCGTCTTCTCGCCATAACGATTCGTTCCTATAGTTAATGCAAGGAACACAGACCAAGCTTTCAAGGAGATGAGGATGAAACGAGTGCTGGGTGTTTATCGTGCGCCCCGTGCCCACTGGGTCGGTGATGGATTTCCGGTGCGTTCGCTGTTCAGCTATCAGCGTCACGGCAAGCAGCTAAGCCCGTTCCTGTTGCTTGACTACGCCGGTCCCGCACGCTTCGAAGCGACGAAGCGCCGACGCGGCGTCGGGCAGCATCCACATCGAGGCTTCGAGACGGTGACCATCGTGTACAAGGGCGAGGTCGCGCATCGAGACTCGACTGGCGAAGGCGGCGTGATCGGGCCAGGAGACGTGCAGTGGATGACGGCAGGAGCCGGAATCTTGCACGAGGAATATCACAGCGAGGATTTTGCGCGTGTTGGGGGTGATCTGGAGATGGTGCAACTCTGGGTGAACCTGCCCGCCCGTGCGAAGTCGGCCCCGCCGGGCTACCAGGCGATTGTCGGAGGACAGATCCCGACAGTTGAGTTGGCCAACCGAGCGGGGAACGCAAGGATCATTGCCGGTGCGTTTGAAGGCCGTCGCGGTCCGGCGAGGACATTTACCCCGATGAATGTGTGGGATCTGCGTCTCAATGACGGCGGGATCGTCCAGCTTCCGGTGCAGGCGGGATGGACGGCTGCGCTGGTCGTGTTGTACGGCACTGTACTTATAAACGGCAGCGAGCTTGTTTGCGGTGAGCAACTCGTGGTGCTGGACAGATCCGATGCTGACGTCCTGGTTGAGGCGCACTCTGATGCGGTGGTGCTGTTGCTCAGTGGCGAGCCGATCGACGAACCGATCGTCGGGTATGGGCCATTCGTCATGAATAGCGATACCGAGATTGCGCAGGCCATTGCCGATTTCAATGCAGGTCGCTTCGGGGCAATTTCCCGCCCGGGGGAAGTCGTCGCGGCCAGAGGACCATCGGCGCCGAGCGTGGTGGAACCCCCGGACGCCTCCTCATCACGATATTGAAGAACTGGCACGCGGCATTTTCGCCGCGGGCCAAGACGCGTCGCACGCGTCCGTCATTCAAACCGATGGAAGCGATGTGGCCATTTTCCCCGCAGAGAGAAAGGAGCACATTCATGAACAAGCCCTATGTACGTCTCGACAAGAACAATGCCGCAGTGCTGCTGGTCGATCACCAAGCTGGCCTGCTGTCTCTGGTACGGGATGTCGAACCCGACAAATTCAAGAACAATGTGTTGGCGCTCGCCGATCTGGCGAAGTACTTCAAGCTGCCGACGATCCTGACCACGAGCTTCGAGGATGGACCCAACGGCCCCCTGGTGCCGGAACTCAAGGAAACATTCCCGGAGGCGCCCTACATCGCGCGACCCGGTCAGATCAATGCCTGGGACAACGCCGACTTTGTAAAGGCGGTGAAAGATACTGGCAAGAAGCAGCTCATCATCGCCGGCGTGGTGACCGAGGTCTGCGTCGCCTTTCCCGCGCTGTCCGCAATTGAAGAAGGCTACGATGTCTTCGTTGTGACCGATGCGTCGGGAACGTTCAACGAACTTACCCGCCATTCGGCGTGGGATCGCATGTCTGCAGCAGGCGCCCAATTGATGACATGGTTCGGCGTAGCCTGCGAACTGCATCGGGACTGGCGCAACGACATCGAGGGCTTGGGTACGCTGTTCTCGAACCACATTCCCGATTACCGTAACCTGATCACCAGCTACACCACGCTCAAGGCCGGAAAGTAAAGGCTTGAGCCAAGTCGCGCACGGGCCGGGCCGGGCCACTTTCGGGTGCTCGCGCCGTGTGCGATTCGGAGAGCTGGAGTGTGTAAGCCGATGGAGAAGGTTATGAGAAAAGCCCGCACTGCGGAAGTGACTTCGGACGAGACCGTGACCGGGATCATCGTTCATCAGCCGCGTCGCGAAGCATATGAGGAGTATGAACGGTGGCTCTTGGAGATACGGGAGATGTGTCGGCAGTTTCCCGGCTATCTCTCGACCGACGTGATAAGGCCAGTCAGCGGGCATGAGTCGTATACGACTGTCATTCGGTTCGCGGGGGTCGAGCAGCTCAAGGCCTGGATCGAATCCGATGTACGTCGGGAGTACTTGCAGCGGATCGAACACGCATTGGAAAAGGAAGACCGATATGTCATTAAGACCGGGATCGATTTCTGGTTCGTCCAACCGGCGACGGTCACGCCGCCCAAGCGCTACAAGCAGTTCATGCTGACGCTGTCGGTGATCTTTCCGCTCACGATCGTGGTGCCGTGGCTGCTCGGGCCGCCGCTCACTACTCAAGGCGGGTTTGCCGCCTTCTTGCTCGGCAAGCTTCTTGTGGCTGCAGTGATCGTGTACTTGGTGGTCTATCTGATCATGCCTCGGTACACCCGGCTGCTCGCGACCTGGTTGTATCGGTAGTGCGACGCGGTCCGCACAGACGTTTGCGATAACTTCGAGGTTTCTACGAGCATCTGTGGGCCAACGTCACGAATATCCGGCCACTTCAGGTTGAGGCGAGCGCGCCCGCAGCAGAGCAGACCGCGACCGACATACTGGACAACGCTAGCGTCCCGGCATCAGGCCATCGTGCTCAACGACCGCCAGCACGAGGGCTGAACCGCTCGCTTGGCGCCGGTCCCGACGGATTCACGGGCGGAATCAACGCTTGCAAGTAAATGGAGCTGCCGTCCTACGTCACTGATGAATGCGGTCATTGTGGTGATCAAACTCGCCAACGTCTGCCACCTGTCCGACACCGGCCATTCAACTGAACGACCGCCACCGGCGGCTCCGGCCGAGGACTGAACGTCGGCCACTGCCGCTATCCGACGTCCTTCGCGGCACGCTTCGGCAGGACCCAGTCGGCGCGCGGATAGTGGCAGGTGTAGCCGCCAGGATAGCGTTCGAGATAGTCCTGGTGCTCCGGCTCGGCTTCCCAG